>JBJMWE010000001.1:0-27039 GCA_045810285.1 Vitreoscilla sp.
ATCGTGCACTCACGGGCGATGTCCAGAGTGCACGATTCAAGACCTGACACCGCCGCGATTCAAGACCTGACACCAGCGTGGCGGTGCCCGAACGGCGACAATCGGGACTTCGCCCCCTTGAGTCCACCGCCATGTTCACCGGCATCGTCCAGGCCGTCGCCACCGTTTCCGTGCTCGTCGACAAGCCCGGGCTGCGCAGCTTCACGCTGGCCTTTCCGCGCGGCTTCTGCGACGGGCTGGAGATCGGCGCCAGCGTGTCGGTGGACGGCGTGTGCCTGACGGTGACCGAGCGCGTGGGCGAGGATGCGGCCAACTTCGACGTGATGCAGCAGAGCCTGGCGCTCACCACGCTCGGCGCGCTGGCGGTGGGCAGCCGTGTCAACGTCGAGCGCGCGGCGCGCGACGGCGCGGAGATCGGCGGCCATCCGCTGTCGGGCCACGTCGACTTCCAGGCGTCGCTCGCCTCCGTGCGCCAGCCGGAGAACAACCACGTCCTGCGCATCGCGGTGCCGGCGCCGTGGATGCGCTACATCTTCGCCAAGGGCTACATCGCCATCAACGGCGCCAGCCTCACGGTGTCCGACGCGAACCGGGCCGAAGGCTGGTTCGAGGTCTGGCTGATCCCCGAGACGCTGCGCATGACCACCTTCGGCGAGAAGGCCGTGGGCGCCGCGCTCAACATCGAGATCGAGCGCGGCACGCAGGTGGTGGTCGACACCATCCGCGCGACGGTCGAGGAGCGCCTGGGCCCGCTGCTGGCCCCGCTCGCCGACCTGCTGCGCGAACGCGGCGTCGAGGTCGAGACGCTGCTGATCGAGAAGTGAACGTCGCCCGCAGCGTCCCCGACGCCGACGCGTACCGGCCGCCGCCCGACACCGGCCTGGACGTGCTGCACGTCGAGCCCGCGTTCGTCGTGCTCGTCAAGCCGCCGGGGCTGCTGTCCGAGCCGGGCCGCGGGCCGCAGAAGCGCGACAGCCTGCTGGTCCGCGCGCAGGCCGCCTACCCCGACGCGCGCATCGTGCACCGCCTGGACATGATGACCAGCGGCGTCATCGTGCTGGCGCGCGAGGCGCTCGCGCATGCCTCGCTCAGCGAGGCCTTCCGCGAGCGCGAGGTCGACAAGCGCTACGAGGCGCTGGTGCACGGCCGCCCGGCGGCCGACGCGGGCGAGATCGACCTGCCGCTGGTGGTCGACTGGCCCAACCGCCCGCGCCAGGTCGTCTGCCACGACACCGGCAAGCCGTCGCTGACCCGCTATCGCGTGACGGGCGACGTGCGGCTGGACGGCGTCGGCACGCTCACGCGCATCGCGCTCGCACCCGTCACCGGCCGCACGCACCAGCTGCGCGTGCACCTCGCCGCGCTGGGCTGCCCGATCGCGGGCGACCCGTTCTACGGCATCGCCGGCGACCCGTCGCCGCGCATGATGCTGCACGCCTGCCGCCTCGCGCTGCCGCATCCGCTCACCGGCGCACCGCTGGTCTTCGAGAGCCCGGTGCCGTTCTGAGCCGGCACGGCAACCTGCGCGGTTCCATCGGCAACGTCACGCGTCCCGGGTGCTTTCCCGGAGATCCGACGCCAGTCCGGCGCGGCCTGCGCAGCTAAAATCGGCGGGTCCAACAGGAATCTCCATGCCACAAGCAGTCATCAGCGGCACCGGCCTCTACCAGCCGCCGCACGTCGTCACCAACGAGGAACTCGTCGCGGCCTACAACGCGTACGCCGAACGGCAGAACGCGATCGACGCCGACGCCATCGCGCGCGGCGAGAAGGCGGCGCTGACGGCCTCCAGCGTGGAATTCATCGAGAAGGCATCGGGCATCCGGCAGCGCTACGTCATCGAGAAGGACGGCGTGCTCGACCCGGCGCGCATGCGCCCGAAGTTCACGGAACGCGGCGACGACCAGCTGTCGCTGATGGCCGAGATCGGCGCGGACGCCTGCCGCAAGGCGCTGGCCGCGGCCGGCCGGACGGGCGCCGACGTCGACGCCGTCTTGTGCGCCGCGTCCAACATGCAGCGCGCCTACCCGGCGATGGCCGTCGAGATCCAGCAGGCGATCGGCGCCGGCGGCTACGGCTTCGACATGAACGTGGCGTGCTCGTCGGCCACGTTCGGCATCGAGCAGGCCGTCAACGCGGTGCGCTCGGGCAGCGCGAAATGCGTGCTGGTCGTCAACCCCGAGATCACGTCGGCCCACATCGAGTACAAGGATCGCGACTGCCACTTCATCTTCGGCGACGTCTGCACCGCCACGGTGATCGAGAGCGCGGACACGGCCGTCTCGACCGATCAGTGGGAAGTGGTCGGCACGAAGCTCGCGACGCAGTTCTCGAACGCGATCCGCAACAACTTCGGCTTCATGAACCGCAGCGAGGACTCCGACCCGGCCGCGCGCGACAAAACCTTCCGCCAGGAAGGCCGCAAGGTGTTCAAGGAAGTGGTGCCGATGGCCGCGGCGCACATCGAGGCCCACCTGGCCGCGCTGGGCCTGGAGCCGACGCAGATGCGCCGCTTCTGGCTGCACCAGGCCAACCTCGGCATGAACCAGCTGATCCTCAAGAAGCTGGTGGGCGCCGACGCCGGCGGCGAGCTCGCGCCGCTGGTGCTCGACACCTACGCCAACACGTCGTCCGCCGGCTCCGTGCTGGCCTTCCATGAATACCACGCGGACATGCAGCCGGGCGACCTCGGCGTGATCTGCTCGTTCGGCGCCGGCTACTCGATCGGCAGCGTGGTCGTGCGCAAGAAGTGACGTCGTTGGCGGCCTGACCGCAGCAGGGGCCCGCGCGGCCTCTTCTTGCTGCCCGAAAACCGTCTTTCGTCGCGTCGTGGCCGTCGACCGCCGCCGGCTCGCTGACAATCCCGTCAGGAAACGCGGCCGGGCGGGTGGCCGCCCCACGACGAACAACGAGCAGGCGCGACCGCCCCCCGGGCGGTGAGCGCGGGGAAGGTCCATGAGTCTGATTCGAGGCATTCGTGCCGTCGCCGCCGCGGCATGGATCGCGGGCGTCGCCTGGCCGCTGGCCGCCGGCGCCGAAGCGGGCGCGCCGCCCTCCGCGCCGGTGGCCGCGCCCGGGCAGGCGCCCGAGGGCAGCGTCTCGCCGCTGTCGCGCCACGTCGACCCGATCACCGAGGATCCGCTGGCCATGCACGCCGTGCGGCTGCGGCCCGACGAGCACCTGGTGCTGGACGGCACGCTGAACGATCCGGCCTGGCAGCGCGCGCCCGTGTACGACCACTTCGTGGAGAACGAGCCGCACCGCGACGCCAAGCCGAAGTACGCGACCAAGGTGCAGATCCTGTTCGACGAGCAGGCGCTGTACGTGGGCGTCACCTCGCTGGACGACCATCCGGGCGAGATCCGCGCGCCGCTGGTGCGCCAGGACAAGGTGATCCGCACGCAGGACTTCGTGGTCGTCTACGTCGACGCGATCGGCAAGCGCCAGTCGGCGCAGTTCTTCCGCGTCAACGCCGCCGGCTCGACCGGCGACGGGATGCACACCGCCGCCGACGACGACGAGGACTTCTCGCCCGACTTCGACTTCGACGCCGCGTCCGCGCGCACCGCGAGCGGCTACACGTCGGTGTTGCGCATCCCGTTCGCGTCGTTGCGCTTCTCGTCGGACAGCCATGCGCGCTGGCGCATCATGGTCGCGCGCCGCATGCCGCGCGACCAGGCCTACATGTGGACGTCGGTGACGGTGCCCACCGATGCGCCGGCGTTCATCTCGGCGATGCAGCCGCTCGAAGGCATCGAGCTGCCGCAGCAGCGCAACTTCCTCACCATCCGCCCCAGCATCACGGCGCGCCACACGAGCGACTCCGAGCCGGGGCAGGGCAAGCACGCCGCCGGCGGCATCCAGGGCAGCCTCGACGTGAAGTGGCGCGCGTCGCCCGAGCTGGTGATCGACGGCACGCTCAAGCCCGACTTCTCGCAGGTGGCGCTCGACGTGCCGCAGCTCAGCGGCAACACCGACTTCGCGTTGTACCTGCCCGAGAAGCGGCCGTTCTTCTTCGAATCCAGCGACCTGCTGCACTCGCCCACCGAGGCGATGTACACGCGCAGCTTCACGGCGCCGCGCTGGGGCGTGCGCTCGACCTGGCGCAGCGCGGCGCTGGCCGGCACGGCCTTCGTCATCGACGACAAGGGCGGCGGCGAGACGTTGCTGCCCTACGGCTACGGCACGAACACCGCGTTGCAGCCGGGCTCGCGCTCGCTGTCGGCGCGCGTGCACGCCGATGTCGACGACGCCGCGAAGCTGCAGCTGGGCGGCATCCTGGCCGCGCGCCGCTACGAGGGCGAGCGCGGCGACAACACCGTCGCCGGGCCCGACGTGAACTGGCAGCTCGACGACGCCTGGCGCGTCAAGGGCCAGTGGCTGCGCTCGCAGACGACGGCGCAGCCGTTCACGGATGTCGCCACCGGTGACGTCAACCTCGCCAAGGGCCGCACCACCACCGGCGATTCGGTGTTCCTCAAGCTGCAGCGCTACACCGACCGCACGCAGCTGGAGATCTCCGAACTCGACATCAGCCCGCAGTTCCGGCACGACACCGGCTTCGTCAACCAGGTGGGCGTCCGCGACATCGAGGTGCATCCGTCGATGGTGTTCCGCGACCTCGCGTCCATCAACGAGATGTGGCTGAACCTGCGCGGCGCGCTGATACGCGATCGCATCAATGGCGACGTGATCCAGGAATCGCTCGCACCGGACGTGTGGGTGAGCCTGCCGCACAACACGCAGGCCTGGCTCGCGTGGCACGGGCTGTCCAAGCTGCGCGCCACGTCGGGCGGCAAGCTGCTGGCCGAGCACTACTGGAAGGGCGAGTACTCGACGACGCTGGCGCAGTCCGTTCCGCTGCTCGACGCCACCGTCGCCATCGGCAAGATGGCCGACGTCACCGCCGGCGTGGTGCGCCCGGGCGGGCAGGTCAACCTGATGCTGTCGACGCGGCCGTTCGCGGCGATCGAGATCGAGCCCAGCATCTGGGCCGCGTGGCTCAGGAACGGCCCGCTGCTGGCCTATCGCGAGACGGCGTCGCAGCTGCTGGGCGTCTGGCACATCGACGCGCGCCAGAACCTGCGCCTGATCGTGCAGCGCTCCACGGTCGACCGCAAGGCGGAGGCCGGCGTCGCCGCCGACCGCGAGTCGGGCCTGACGACCTCGCTGACCTACGCGTTCCGCAAGTCGATGGGCACGGTGCTGTACGTGGGCGCGACGCGCTCGCACAGCGGCGTGGGCGCGCAGAACATCGCGCGCGGCACCGAGGCGTTCGTCAAGCTGCAGGTCGACGTCGACGAGGTGCGCGGCATGGTCGCGCACTGAGGCGCACGACGCCGAGGCGGCGGGCGGCCGCCGATGCGCCCTGGCACCGGGCGGCTGCCGCAAGGGCCTGGCGTCTCCTCGGATCGCGCTCGCGAGCCGGCGCCTTTCCCGCCGCCGTCGGGCGCTGTCAGCCCGGCGTGCCGGCCACCTGCCGGGAGTGCGCGTCCCGCGCCGCCCGGGCGCGCGGATAGACCACCGCCTCCTCCAGCGCCGAATGGCCATAGCCGAGCTCGAGGAACACCTCGGCCCCGTGCATGAACTCGGCCGGGTCGACCCAGGCGTTGCCCTGGGCGATGGCGCGCAGCTGCGGCGCGAGCTCGAGCCAGTTCTGCTCCATCCAGCCATGGTCCTGCTGCAGCGTGCGCACGACGTTCACCAGCTCGGTGTCGTCGCTGGCCAGCAGCACGGGGAACACGCCGGCTTCCTCGACGCGGTGGTGCGCCTGCATCGAGCCCGAGAAGAAGGCCTCGACGGCGCAGGCCTCGGCGCTGGTCTCCGCGTCGAGCTGGCCGCGCTCGACGCGGGCGGCCAGCGCCGCCAGGCGATCCAGGTGGCCACGCACCTGCGCGTGGTACGCGTCCAGCTGCGCGAGTTCGGCGGCCGTGGGGGTGGTCTTGGCTTTCATCGCGGGCTCCTGGACGACGGATGTCTCCTTTATACGCCGCTGGACGGGCGGCGGGGCGCTCTTCGCGCCAACGTTTGACCTGAGCCCGGGGCCGGCGCGATCGGCCTAGACTTGGGGTGCCCTGACTGGCGCGTACCCTGCGCCGGGCCCGTGCGAAGGAGACTGCAAAGTGCAATTCGCCAACAGTGCCACGCCCGACTATTTCCACAAGGTGGTCGACTGCCAGTGGGCCTGTCCCGCGCACACGCCGGTGCCCGAGTACATCCGGCTGATCGGGCAGGGGCGCTACGACGACGCCTACATGGTCAACTGGGTATCCAACGTCTTCCCCGGCATCCTCGGGCGCACCTGCGACCGCCCGTGCGAGCCGGCCTGCCGCCGCGGGCGCGTCGAGGAGAGCAACCGCGACAAGCCCGAGCCGGTGGCCATCTGCCGCCTCAAGCGCGTGGCGGCCGACCACAAGGGCGACGTGCGCGGCCGCATGCCGGCCATCGCGCCGCCGAACGGCAGGCGCATCGCCTGCGTCGGCGCGGGGCCGGCCTCGCTGACCGTGGCGCGCGACCTCGCGCCCTGGGGCTACGACGTCACCGTCTTCGACGGCGAGGCCAAGGCAGGCGGGTTCATCCGCTCGCAGATCCCGCACTTCCGGCTGCCCGAATCGGTGATCGACGAGGAGACGGGCTACATCCTGGACATGGGCATCCATTTCGAATCCGGTCGCCGCATCGAGTCGATGAAGGCGTTGCTGGCACAGGACTACGACGCCGTCTTCGTGGGCTGCGGCGCGCCGCGCGGGCGCGACCTGGACCTGCCCGGCCGGCGCGAGGCCGCCGAGAACATCCACATCGGCATCGACTGGCTCGCGTCGGTCTCGTTCGGCCACGTCACCAGCGTGGGCGAGCGCGTGATCGTGCTGGGCGGCGGCAACACCGCGATGGACTGCTGCCGCTCCGCGCGCCGCCTCGGCGGCCGCGAGGTGACGGTGATCGTGCGCAGCGGCTTCGCCGAGATGAAGGCCTCGCCGTGGGAAAAGGAGGACGCGATGCACGAAGGCATCCCCATCCTCGACCTGCACGTGCCCAGGCGCTTCGAGCACGAGAACGGCAAGCTCGTCGCCATGACCTTCGAGAAGGTGGTGGCGCGTTTCGATGCGCAGGGCCGGCGCCAGCTGGTGCCCACGGGCGAGCCCGACGTGCGCGTGCCCTGCGACACCGTGCTGGTGGCCGTCGGCCAGGAGAACGCGTTCCCGTGGATCGAGCCCGATTGCGGCATCGCGTTCGACCGCCACGGGCTGCCGGTGCTCGCCGAGGGCACCTTCCAGTCCTCGCTGCCGCACGTGCTGTTCGGCGGCGACGCGGCGTTCGGCCCGAAGAACATCATCTCCGCGGTGGCGCACGGCCATGAGGCAGCCGTTTCCATCGACCGCCTGCTGCATGGCGAGGACGTGCGCGTGCGCCCGCCGCCGACCTCGACGCTGATGTCCCAGAAGATGGGCATCCACGAATGGAGCTACCGCAACGACGTGTCGCTGGATGCGCGCTTCAAGGTGCCCTGGGCCGCGGCCGAGCGCGCGCTCGCCGACATCCGCGTGGAGGTCGAACTCGGCTTCGACGCCGCCACGGCGTTCAAGGAGGTCGAGCGCTGCCTGAACTGCGACGTGCAGACCGTCTTCGACCGCGACACCTGCATCGAGTGCGACGCCTGCGTCGACATCTGCCCGATGGACTGCATCACGTTCACGGGCGGCGGCGACGAGGCCGACCTGCGCGCGCGCCTGAAGGCCCCGGCGCTCAACCTCGCCCAGGATCTCTACGTCTCGCGCGAGCTGAAGACGGGCCGCGTGATGGTCAAGGACGAGGACGTGTGCCTGCACTGCGGCCTGTGCGCCGAGCGCTGTCCGACGGGCGCGTGGGACATGCAGAAGTTCCTGCTCGACATGACGCAGGCCGGGCCGCGCGCGCGCGACGCGCGCACGAACGCGGAGGCCGCATGAAGACGATCCAGGCGGTCAACGACTTCGTCATCAAGTTCGCCAACGTCAACGGCTCGGGCTCGGCCTCGGCCAACGAGCTGTTCGCCAAGGCCGTGATGCGCATGGGCGTGCCCGTGAGCCCGCGCAACATCTTCCCGAGCAACATCCAGGGCCTGCCCACGTGGTACGAGGCGCGCGTGTGCGAGGCGGGCTGGTCGGGCCGGCGCGGCGGCGTCGACATGATGGTGGCGATGAACCCGCAGACCTGGGACGCCGACGTCGCCGAGATCGAGTCGGGCGGCTACCTGTTCCACGACAGCACGCGCCCGCTGCCGCCCACGCGCTTCCGCGACGACGTGCAGGTGATCGGCATCCCGCTCACCAGCATCGCCAATGCAGCCTACGACGACGCGCGCCAGCGCCAGCTGTTCAAGAACATCATCTACGTGGGCGCGCTGTGCGCGCTGCTGGACATGGAGCCGGCGGTCTTCGAGAAGCTGTTCGCCGAGCAGTACAAGGGCAAGGAGCGCCTGCTGGACTCCAACATCCGCGCGCTGCACCTGGGCCGCGACCACGTGCTGCAGAACCTGCCGCATCCGCTCGGCATCCGCGTGCAGCGGGCCGATCGCGTGGGCGACAGCATCTTCGTGGACGGCAACTCGGCGATCGCGCTCGGCTGCGTGTACGGCGGCGCCACGGTGGCGGCGTGGTATCCGATCACGCCGTCCTCCTCGATCCCCGAGGCGTTCCAGAAGTACTGCGACAAGTACCGTGTCGATGCCGAAACGGGCCAGCACCGGTTCGCGATCGTGCAGGCCGAGGACGAACTGGCGTCGATCGGCATCGCGGTGGGCGCCGGCTGGAACGGCGCGCGCGCGTTCACGGCCACCTCGGGGCCGGGCATCTCGTTGATGCAGGAGTTCATCGGGCTCGCGTACTTCGCCGAGGTTCCCGTCACCATCATCGACGTGCAGCGCGGCGGGCCCTCCACCGGCATGCCCACGCGCACCCAGCAGTCCGACCTGCTCGCCTGCGCGTACGCCTCGCATGGCGACACCAAGCACGTGCTGCTGTTCCCCGAGGATCCGCACGAGTGCTTCGACCACGCGGCGGCGGCGCTCGACCTCGCCGACCGGCTGCAGACGCCCGTCTTCGTGATGACCGACCTCGACATCGGCATGAACCAGCGCCTCGCCCGCCCGTTCGCCTGGGACGCGGCGCGCGAGTACGACCGCGGCAAGGTGATGTCCGCGGAGGAACTCGAGGCCGGCGCCAACTTCGGGCGCTACAAGGACGTCGACGGCGACGGCATCCCCTGGCGCACGCTGCCCGGCACGCACCCGAGCAAGGGCGCGTTCTTCACGCGCGGCACCACCCGCGATCCGTACGCGCGCTACTCCGAGAAGGGCCCGGACTACATCTACAACATGGAGCGCCTGCAGCGCAAGTTCCGCACCGCGGCGTCGCTGGTGCCCCAGCCCGTGCTGCGTCCCGCACGCGAGGCCACGCGCGTGGGCGCCATCTTCTTCGGCTCGACGAGCCCGGCGATGGCCGAAGCGCTCGACGTGCTGGACGCCGAGGACATCCACATCGACGCGCTGCGCCTGCGCGCGTTCCCGTTCCCGCCGTCCGTGCGCGATTTCATCGCAGGGCACGACAAGGTGTTCGTCGTCGAGCAGAACCGCGACGCGCAGATGCACCTGATGCTGGTCAACGAGCTCGACGTCGACCCGGCGCGGCTCATGCGCGTGCTGCACTTCGACGGCACGCCGATCAACGCGCGCTTCATCGCCGGCGCGATCCGCAGCAGCCTGCCGCACGCGGTGACGCGCGACCAGGAGATGGCCAAATGACCTACATCGCCAAGCCCTTGCTGCGCCACCCGACGCTGCACGAGAACAAGGTCGGCTACACGCGGCGCGACTACGAGGGCCGCGTGTCGACGCTGTGCGCGGGCTGCGGGCACGACTCGATCTCGGCGGCCATCGTGCAGGCCTGCTGGGAGCTCGACATCGAGCCGCACCGCGTGGCCAAGCTGTCGGGCATCGGCTGCAGCTCGAAGACGCCCGACTACTTCCTGGGCGCCTCGCACGGCTTCAACACCGTGCACGGCCGCATGCCGTCGGTGCTGACCGGCGCCAACCTCGCCAACCGCGAGCTGCTGTACCTGGGCATCTCCGGCGACGGCGATTCGGCCTCGATCGGCCTGGGCCAGTTCGCCAACGCGCTGCGGCGCGGCGTGCGCATGGCCTACATCGTGGAGAACAACGGCGTCTACGGCCTGACCAAGGGCCAGTTCTCGGCCACCGCCGACCGCGGCTCCAGGAGCAAGAAGGGCGTGCTCAACACCGACAACCCGATCGACCTGGTAGGCATCGCGCTGCAGCTGGGCGCCACGTATGTCGCGCGCAGCTTCTCGGGCGACAAGGAGCAGCTGGTGCCGTTGATCAAGGGCGCGATGTCGCACGGCGGCGCGGCCTTCATCGACGTCATCAGCCCGTGCGTCACGTTCAACAACCACGCCGGGTCCACCAAGAGCTTCGACTACGTGCGCCAGCACAACGAGGCCGTCAGCCGCATCGATTTCATGACGCCGGGCGAGGAGATCACCACGACGTACGCGCCCGGCGAGGCCGTCGACGTGCCGCAGCACGACGGCAGCGTGCTGCGCCTGAGGAAGCTGCACGCCGACTACGACGCCACCGACCGCTACGCCGCGCTCAGCTACATGCAGCAGCACGCGGCGCAGGGCGAGATCGTCACCGGCCTGCTGTACCTCGACCCGCTCGCCAGCGACCTGCACGCATCGCTCAACACCGTCGCCGCACCGCTGCAATCGCTGGGCCGCGACACGCTGTGCCCGGGCAGCGCGGTGCTGCAGAAGATCAACGCCGGCCTGCGCTGAGGCGGCCGCCCTTCGAACGTTCCACGTGCAAGGAGACTCGCCATGTCCGAACGCACCGTGCTCCAGTCCATGTCGCGCCGCGACGTCCTCAGCCTCGGGCCGCTGGCCAGCGTGCGCGACGCGGCGTGCGCGATGACGCGCGCCAACTGCGGCAGCGTCCTCGTCATCGACGGCGCCGGCGCGATGCAGGGCATCCTCACCGAGCGCGACCTGATGACCCGCGTGCTCGCCAAGGGCCTGGACGCCGACGCCACGCCCGTCACGCAGGTCATGACGCGCAACCCGCGCTGCGTCGCGCCGGAGACCAAGGTGGCCGACGCCGTGGTGATCATGATCGAGCGCGGTTTCCGCCACCTGCCCGTGCTGGGCGAGGGCGGCCGCGTGCTGGGCGTGTTCTCGGCGCGCGATGCGCTGCCGCGCGAAGTGAACACGGCAGCGGACCTGGCGGCGTTCAACGAGCAGGTCAACGACGCGCTGGGGTGAGGACGGCGCGCGGGCGCGACGCCTGCGCGAGCGAAACGGCCATCATCCTGCGCGAACGAGAAGGTCGTCATCCTGCGCGAGCGAAGACGCCGTCATCTTGCGCGAGCGAAAGGGCCATCATCCTGCGCCAGCGAAAAGGCCATCGTCCTGCGAAGCGAAAAGGCGTCATCCTGCGCGCAGCGAAAAGGCCGTCATCCTGCGCGCAGCGAAAACGTCGTCATCCTGCGCGCAGCAAAGCGAAGTCGCAGGATCCACCCCGGCCGAAGCGCGTCGTCGTGCGTGGGATTCCGCGACTGCGCGCAGGACGACAGGTGAAGAGGGCCCCTTGCGTCCCGCGTCCCGCGCCCTTCAGTCCACGGCCTTCTGCCGCGCCATCATCGCCAACGCGACGACGCCCAGCGCCACCAGCAGCAGGGCGTAGCCCACCGACGCCGCCTGCAGCCCGAAGCGACCCGCCATCAGGCCGGCCGCGATCGCGGGCAGGCTGAACGCCAGGTAGCTCAGCACGAAGAACGTCGACATCAACCCCGCGCGCTCGTGCGCCTCGGCCAGCGGCACCAGGCTGCGCATGGTGCCGTTGAAGGCGGCGCCGAAGCCCAGGCCGGCGATGAGCGAGCCCGCGAAGAACAGCGCGGTGGAATGCAGCGCCACGCCGCCCAGCGTCACCAGGAGGCCGACGACCAGCGCGGCCGTGCCGCCCGCCAGCACCGCGCGCGCCGGCCGCGTGCGCACCGCCAGCACCGCCGCCGCGCCGCTGATCACCAGCGTGGCCACCACGCCACCGCCCACCAGCGGCGAGTGCAGGCCGGTGACGATGCGCGCCAGCGACGGCCCCAGCGACGCATAGAAGCCGCCCAGCGCCCACTGTGCCGTGTTGACCGGCAGCACCTGCCACAGCGTGGGCCACGCGCGCGCCGGCACGGCCAGCTGCGGCTTCATCGCGGCCAGCGCGCCGGGGCGCCTGGACACCGTCTCGGGCAGGAAGAACGCGGCCACCGACTGCGCGGCGAGGATCGCGAGCAGCACGTCGAACACGAGCCGCGTGGGCGCCGGCGCGAACTGCGCCAGCGCGCCCGCGCCGAGCGCGCCCACGCCCATGCCCACCAGCGGCGCGACGCTGTTCAGCAACGATCCGCGCTCGCGGTGGATGTCCAGCATGCCGGCGCTCAGCGCGCTGGTGGCGATGCCGGTGGCCACGCCCTGCAGCGCGCGCGCTGCGACGAGCCAGGCGACCGAGTCGGCATGCCGGAACACCAGCAGCGCGGCGATCTCCAGCCCGAGCGAGACCAGCACGACCTCGCGGCGGCCGCGGTGGTCGGACAACGCCCCGAAGAACAGCAGCGCGCCCAGCAGCGCGAACGCGTAGGTGGAGAAGACGACGGTGAGCGTCAGCGCGGAGAAGCCCCAGGCCTCGCGGTACAGCGCGTACAACGGCGACGGTGCCGTCGACGCCGCCAGGTACGCGAGCAGCAGGGACGCATTGAGCCACAGCGCCGCCTCGCGGCTCATGCGGCCGCGATCGACCGGGATCGCGGGCAGCGGCGTGAAGGCGGTATTCGACATGGCAGACTCCAACTCTCGAGCTAACGCAAAGGCTTTGCGTTAGTCGGATTGTGCGTCCCTTCCGATCCTAATGCAATTCCTTTGCTTTAAGATGGATTCCCATGACGACGATCCCCCGCGCGATTCCCCGCCCCGGCGGCCGCAGCGCCCGCGTCCAGGCGGCGGTGCACCAGGCCACGCTCGACCTGCTCGCCCAGCTCGGCCGGGCCGGCCTGACGGTGCCGCTGATCGCCGCCCGCGCGGGCGTGACGCCGTCGACGATCTACCGCCGCTGGGGCGAGCTCGGCGACCTCCTGGCCGATGTCGCCGTCGAACGCATGCGCCCCGACGCCGACCCGGCGGACACGGGCAGCGTGGCCGGCGACCTGCAGGCCTGGGTGGAGCAGTACCGCGACGAGATGTCGTCCGACGTGGGCCTGGGCATGATGCTGGACGTGCTGTCGGCCAAGGGCGGCTCGCTCGCCGAAGGCAAGCTGCCCGTGCCCTGCCAGTGCGCGGCCTTCACCGCGGCGCAGATCCGCACCATCGTCACGCGCGGCATCCAGCGCGGCGAGCCTGTGCCCGAGGTCGATGCCGTGATGGACACGGTCGTCTCGCCCATCGTCTACCGCGCGCTGTTCGGCACCGCTCCCATGTCGCCGGAGCATGCGCAGGCGCTGGTCGAGGCGTGCATGAGGACGGCGCGCGAGGTGCCAGCCACCGCGTCCGGGCGACCGGGCGCGGAGGGCGGCACGGCCTAGACCTGGTGCGCCGCCACGATGCGGCGCTCCCCCACCAGGAAGGCATCGGCCACCAGCTGGAACGGCCGCCAGTCGACCTCCGACTCGCCGGCCGCGCAGAGCTCGGCGAAGCGCGAGTACAGCCGGGGGTATTCGCCCGCCAGCGCGTCGTCGGCGTCCAGCGGGTGGCCGTCGATCTCCAGCGCGCCGCCGCCGCGGGACAGCCTGAGCCGGCCGGAGGTGGTGACGAGCTCGATGTCCCACGTCTGCTCGCCCTTCTGGCGAAAGTCGAATTCCGCGTCCACCGTGACGCCGGCGACCGTTCGAAGGGCGAGGCGCGCCGCGATCGGCGCCTGCTGGTTCTCCGGGAATTCGAGGACGGCCTGGTGCATGAAGACTTCATCGGGCAGCACCGCGGTCAACAGCGACAGGGCGTTGATGCCGGGATCGAAGACGCCCAGGCCACCGGGTTCCCAGATCCACTGCTGGCCAGGGTGCCAATGATGCACGTCTTCCTTCCAGGTGATGCTGCCGCTGGAGAGGGTGCGCCCGCGCAGCCACTCGCGCGCCGCGTCCACGCCTGCGGCGAAGCGCGAGTGCCAGGTCTGGAAGAGCGTGCGGCCGTGCCGTGCGGCCTCGATCTGCAGCAGGGCGATCTGCCTGGTCGTCGCCGCGGGCGGCTTCTCGAGCATGACGTGCTTGCCCGCCCGCAGCGCGGCGAGGGCCGCTTCGAAGTGCGCCTGGGGCGGGGTGCAGAGGGAGATGGCGTCGAGGTGCTCGACCTCGGCCAGCAGGGTCTCGATGTCGGAGAAGTTGGCCACGCCGTCCAGGCGCGCGTGGCGACTGGCGCAGGCCACGAGCTCGAAACGCGAGTCGGCGGCGAGCGCCGGAATGTGTTGATCGCGGGCGATCTTGCCAATCCCCACCAGGCCCAGTTTCAGTGGCATACGCATCCCTGTCATGTGGTGTCGCCGCCATCGACGGACGGCGATCGTCGGGTCGATCGACGGGCCGGCCGCCTCTCGACACCTTCATCTTAGCGCCCGTCGCCGCACCGCCGGCGTGCAGCGTCGCGGGCATCCCTGCGCCGTCCGGGGTGTCGGCATTCGTCCTATCCTGCGGCCTTTGTCTCGGGAGAGGTCCATGATCGAGAACCGTGCACTGCTTGCGCTCGCTTTCGCCGCATCGGTGGTCGTGGCCGGCGCCCATGCGCAGGACGCGCCGCCGCTGCTGGAGCGCATGGCCGGCACCTGGGACGTGCGACAGCGCATGTGGCCGGGCCCCGGCGCCGTGGCGGTCGAGCTGCCAAGGGCCGTGGCGCGGCGGCAGTTGCTCGACGGCAAGTACCTGGAGGAGTCGATGGAAGCGGCCGCGCCCGACGGCCCGCCGTCCGCCGCCTTCCACCGACATGCGCTGCTCGCCTACAACCCGGTCGCGAAGCGCTATGAGTACACGTCGCTGGACAGCCGCGCGCCGCAGCTGATGACCGAGATCGGCGCGACGCAGCCGGCGTCGGATCCGGGCGGGCCGGTCGTGCTGCAAGGCGGGCGCTTTCTTGCGCCGGACTGGGGCGGTTCCAGGAACGTGTCCTTCCGCTACCGCCTCACGATCGGTCCGGTGCAACCCGACGGCACCCAGACCGTCCAGCTGCACCTGACGCCGGAAACCGTGCTGCCGAAGAAGGAGTTCGTGGCGTTCGAATATGTCTACACCAAGCGACCGTAGTGGCATGTCGGCACCGTTGGCAGGGCGGGTTGGCCGCAGCGTAACCCGCCATGGTGGCGCCTCGCAACGCCGGCGAATGGCGGGTTGCGCCTGCGGCTGACCCGCCCTACGGGGTGCGACGCCCGCCGCGCAACCGAGACGACAGCGAAAACAGCGAAAACATCACCCCGCACTCGCGAACGCCGCGTCGATCATCGCCTGCGTCCCGCGCGAGAACTCCAGCGGACAGGCATACGCTTCGCCGTCCCGCACCGAACGATTGAACGCGCCCGCCTGCAGCTCGTAGTGGTTCGCCGCAGGCCAGCGCTCCACGGTCGTCTCGTTCCCGCGATGCAGCTCCAGGCGCGCCTCGCCGAACACCCGGGCGTTGAACGGGACGGGCAGGCGCAGCACGCCGGCGTCGCCGTGGAAGGTGATCTCCTGGCGCGGGTGCATGCGGATCGAGGTGAAGGCGGCGTAGTCGGCGTCGCCGAACTTCGCCGTGACCGCGGCGTAGACGTCGATGCCGTCCTCCCACTGGATGCGGGCCCGCACGTCGGTGCCTTCCAGGCCGGTGGCCAGGCGCGCGCCGCCCATCACGTAGACGCCGATGTCGCGCAGGCCGCCGCCGCCCATGTCGGCGCGGTTGCGGATGTTGCCCGGGTCGCGGTTGTTGAACGAGAACGCGCCGTCGATGCGCCACAGCTTGCCCACCGCGCCCTCGGCCAGCAGCTGGCGCGCGCGCTGCCACTGCGGGTGGTGGACGATCATGAAGGCCTCGGCCGCCAGCACGCCCGCGGCGTCGCGCGCGGCGATGAGCGCATCGAACTCCGCGGCCCGCATCGTCATCGGCTTCTCGCAGAGCACGTGCTTGCCGGCGCGGATCGCCTTCAGCGTCCATTCCACGTGCAGGGCGTTGGGCAGCGGGATGTAGACGGCGTCGATGGCGGGGTCGGCGAGCAGCGCGTCGAAGCTGTCGTGCACGCGCAGCTGCGGCGCGAAGGCCCGGAAGGGCTCGGCCTTGGCACGGTCGGAGGTCGCGAGGGCGGCGAGGTGGCCGCCCGGCGCGAGCGTCAGCGCCGGCCCCATGAATTCGCGCGCGAACTTCGCGGCCCCCAGGATTCCCCATCGAACGTCCGTCATGGCAACCCGCTCCAGCAACCAGGAAAAGCGGCCCAGCATACTGCGCTCGTCGCGTCCCGTCGCAGGATGGGAGATGGCGGTCCGCGGCGGCCACTGGCGGCGCGGGCGCCGGTCAGGCAATATCGGCCTTCCGCCGCATCGAGGCGCGGCCTTGCGCCGCGCCGGATTCCATGCAGATCCCACCCCGACCGGTCGCCGCGCCCGCGACGCTGCGCCAGTTCGACGACCTGCCCGGTCCGCGCGGCGTGCCGATCTTCGGCAACCTGCTGCAGATCGACTCGACGCGCATGCACCTGCAGCTCGAGCAGTGGTGCGCGATCTACGGGCCCGTCTACCGGCTGCAGCTCGGCCGGCGCAAGGTCGTCGTCGTGGGGGACCACCACCTGATCGCCGCCGTGCTGCGCGACCGGCCGGACGGCTTCCGGCGCACCACGCGCTTCGAGCAGGTCTGGCGGGAGATGGGGCTGGCCGGCGGCGTCTTCGGCGCCACCGGCGACGACTGGAAGCGCCAGCGCCGCATGGTGATGGCCAGCTTCGATCCCGCGCACGTGAAACGCTACTTTCCGTCGCTGCAGCGCGTGGCGCTGCGCCTGGTGGCGCGCTGGCAGCGGGCCGCGAACCGCGACGCCGCCATCGACCTGCAGGCCGACCTCATGCGCTACACGGTCGACACCATCGCCGGCCTGGCCTTCGGTGCCGAGGTGGACACGCTCGGCTCCGACGAGGACGTCATCCAGCGCCACCTGAACCGCATCTTTCCGGCGCTGTCGCGACGCCTGTTCTCGCCGCTGCCGACCTGGCGCTGGTTCCCGTCGGCCGACGACAAGGCGCTGGCGCGCAGCGTGGCGGAAGTCGGCGCGGCGGTCGACGGCTTCATTGCGCAGGGTCGCCGGCGCCTGGCCGACGATCCGGCGCTGCGCGCGCATCCGCGCAACCTGCTGGAGGCCATGCTGGTGGCCGCCGACGAGCCCGGCAGCGGCATCACCGACCGCGAAGTGGCGGGCAACGTCCTCACGATGCTGCTGGCCGGCGAGGACACCACCGCCAACACGATCGCCTGGACGATCCACCTGCTGTGGACGAACCCCGGGGCGCTGGCGCGCGCCGTGGAAGAGGTGCGGCGCGTCTGCGGCGACGCCCCGGTGCCCACGCTGGAGCACATCGCGCAGCTCGACTACGTGGAGGCCTGCGCGCACGAGGCCATGCGCCTGAAGCCCGTGGCGCCGCAGACGGGCCTGGAGGCCCTGCGCGACACGCTGCTCGGCGACGTGCACATCCCCGCGGGCATGGTCGTGATCGGCGTGATGCGCCGCGACGCGACCAGCGAGCGCCACGTCCCGAACGCGGCCGCCTTCGACCCCGAGCGCTGGCTGGGCGACGCGGAGCCGGCCGCGACGTTGGCCAAGCGCATCTCGATGCCGTTCGGTGCCGGTCCGCGCATCTGCCCCGGACGCTACCTCGCGTTGACGGAGATGAAGGTGGCGCTGGCCGTGCTGCTGGGCCGCTTCGAGATCGCCTCGGTGGGGACGGTCGACGGGCGGCCGCCGCGCGAGCTGCTGCAACTCGCGATGGCGCCGGTCGGTCTCACCATGACGCTGCGCGAACGCGCCGCGGCCTGAGCCGCCGGGCGGCGGCCTGGCACGCCGCCCTGGTCAACCGGCCGACGGCGCCGCGACGCGGCCCTTGGCGGCCTCCAGCAGCGGCCCGATGATGTCCAGTGGCAGGGGGAACACGATGGTCGAGTTCTTGTCGGCGGCGATCACCGTCAGGGTCTCGAGGTAGCGCAGCTGCAAGGCCTGCGGATGGCGGCCGAGGATCTCGGCGGCCTCGCTGAGCTTGCCGGCGGCCTGCAGTTCGCCCTCGGCGTGGATCACCTTGGCCCGCCGCTCGCGCTCGGCCTCCGCCTGGCGGGCGATGGCGCGCACCATGGTCATGTCGATGTCGACGTCCTTGATCTCGACGTTCGTGACCTTGATGCCCCACGAGTCGGTCTGGGCGTCGAGGATCTTCTGCACGTCGAGGTTCAGGCGATCGCGTTCCGACAGCAGCGCGTCGAGGTCGTGCTTGCCGAGCGCGGCGCGGAGCGTGGTCTGCGCGAGCTGGCTCGTGGCCATGAGGAAGTTCTCGACGCGGATCACGGCGTGTTCCGGATCGACGACCCTGAAGTACAGCACCGCATTGACCTTGACCGAGACGTTGTCGCGCGTGATGACGTCCTGCTTGGGGATGTCCATCACGATCAGGCGCAGGCTCGTGCGCACCATCTGCTGCAGCGCCGGAACCAGCAGCACGAGGCCGGGGCCGCGCACGGCCTGGAAGCGGCCGAGGGTGAAGACGACGCCACGCTCGTATTCGCGCAGGACGCGCACCGACGCCGTGAGCACCAGCGCCAGCAGGACGAGCAGCAGCACGAACATGAGTGATCCGGCCATGGCGACTCCTTCGGCGGCGACGCCCGGCGCGACGACGTCGAGGCGCCGGCCGCGCCCCGACCGCGCGGCGAGGCCGCCAGGCGGTTCAGCGTCGATGGTAGGCCGGCGGCGCGGCGCCGTCCATCGGGACGGCCGTTCGCGGTGGGCCCTGGCGTCGCCCGGCGCGCCGATAGCGCCCCGGCGTCTGGCCCGCATGGCGCGCGAACGCGCGGTTGAACGCGGCCTCCGAGCGATAGCCGACGGCCTCGCCGATGCTGGCGGTGTCCAGCTCGCCGAGCGCCAGCAGGCGCGATGCGAGCTCCATGCGCAGCGTGGTCAGCAGCGCCAGCGGCCCCGTGCGCGCGTGCTGCGCGAACAGCCGCGCGAAGGCGGCGCGCGAGAGATGGCAGCGGGCCGCGAGCGACGCCACCGTCCACGGCTCGCCGGGTGCCTCGAGCATCGCGAGCAGCGCCGGCCCCAGGCGCGCGTTGGCCATGATGCCCAGCACGCCGGCCAGCGTCGCCGCGCCGTCGGCGGCGGTCTCGAGGTGCGCGCGCACGGCGAGCGTGAAGACGGCCCCCGACAGCTCGGCCACGATCGCCGCGGCGCCCGCACCCTGGTGCTCGATCTCGTGGGCCATCATGCGCAGCAGGCCTTGCAGCCAGCCGAACTCGAGCCGCTGCGCGAACTCGACGACGAGACATTCGGGCAAGGCCTCCAGCAGCGCGCTGCGGCGCCGGCCGCGGAACTCGAACTCGCCGCACAGGATCTCGATCTCCGCCTCGGCGGGATCGCGCACGTTGGTCTTGAGGTCGACCAGCGGCCCAGCCTCCGTGCGGATGCGCGGGCCCGCGCCGGCGTCCGCCCGCGCGCGCGTGCTGGCGCGTGACGCCCGCGCGGGCGTGCCGGTGACGGCAGCTTCGCCCGCGGGCGTGCGGTCGCTCGCGCGCAGCGTGTGCGCGCCGCCGCGCGGCAGCACCAGCAAGCTGCCGGGGCGCAGCGTGACCGTGCGGCCGCTGTCGGTCAGAAGCAGTTCGACCTCGCCGCGCAGCACCACGTGGAAAGGCGCGCGCCAGGGGCCGGCGGCAGCGTGCGGCGCCACGAAGGCCGCGCCGAACAGGCAGCGCAGCTCCATGCGGCCGCGCGGGTCGAGCAGGGTGACGAGGTGGCTCAGGGCATCCATTCGAGACGATCAGGCAAGTTGTGTGGATTGGCCGGCATTCAGCATCTCGATTGTGGCGAACAGAATCGATTCCGTCGATCACCTCATCCGAGTCCTGCCATGACCACCCCTCGTGTTCCCGTCCCGGTCTCGTTCTTCAGCATTCCCGTGGGCCTGCTCGCGTTCGCCAACACCTGGCACGTCGGCGCGCGCCTGTGGCACCTGCCCGGCGAGGTCGCGCAGGCCTTCACGCTGATGGGCCTGGCCGCGTGGGCCGGCCTGCTGGCGCTGTATGCCCGCAAGTGGCTCGCGCAGCGTGCGCAGGCCCTGGCGGAACTGCAGCACCCGCTGCAGTCGGCGTTCGCGGCGCTGGTGCCCGTCGCGAGCATGCTCGCGGCGGTGGCGCTGATCCCGTTCTCGCGCGACGTGGCCACGGGCGTGTTCGTCATCGCGCTGGCGGCGCAGCTCGCACTGGGACTGGGCCTCAACGGCCGCCTGTGGATGGGCGGCCGCCCGCCCGAGCTCGTGACGCCGGCGATCTACCTGCCCAGCGTCGCGCAGAGCTTCGTCGCCGCCACGGCGTCGGCCGCCTTCGGCTGGCACCCGCTGGGGCTGCTGTTCTTCGGCGTCGGGCTGCTGGCCTGGCTGGCGCTGGAATCGCTGATCCTGCAACGGGCCGCAGTCGGCACGGCGCTGCCGGCGCCGCTGCGTCCGCTGCTGGGCATCCAGCTCGCCCCCGCGGTGGTGGGCGGCGGCAGCTGGCTGGCGCTGACCACCGGCACGCCCGACGCGTTCGCGTGGCTGCTGCTGGGCTACGGCCTGTACCAGGGCTTGCTGTTGCTGCGCCTGCTGCCGTGGATCCGCGAACAGGCGTTCGTGCCCGCCTACTGGGCATTCAGCTTCGGCACCGCGGCGCTTCCGACGCTGGCGATGCGCATGGTCGAACGCGGGTCGACGGGCCTCGTGGCCGACCTGGCGCCGGCGCTGTTCGTGATGGCCAACCTGGTCTTCGCGCTGCTGATCGTCGGCACGCTGCGGCTGCTGGCCAGGGGGACGCTGCTTCCCGCGAGTGCGGCACCCGCCACGGCGCAGCGCGCCGCCTGAGCCCGCGGCGATGTCCGCCGAGCCGGCGACCGCCCGCGGGCGGTCGCCTCGCGTCAGTGCGCCGCCGGCTGGAACGCCGGGTCGCCCATCTGCCACAGCGCGAACGACCAGAGGTCGGCGATCTGGTTCTCGCGCTGCGAGCTGCTGGAGCCCTGGCCATGCCCGGCGTCGTAGTCGACGCGCAGCAGCGCGGGCTTGCCGCTGGCGGTGGCGGCCTGCACGCGGGCGGCCATCTTGCCCATCTGCCAGGGCGAGACCCGCGGGTCGTTGGCACCGGTGCTGAACAGCACGGCGGGGTAGGGCGTGCCATTGCGCACGTGGGCGTAGGCGCTCATCGCGTACAGGCCGTGGAAGCCGGCTTCCGTCTTGACCGTGCCGAACTCGACGATGTTGGGCGGCCCGTTCGGTGAGTTCTCGGCGCGCAGCGCGTCGGACATGCCCACGAGGTCGAGGATCACGCCGAACAGCTCGGGGCGCCGCGTGAGCGCGCCGCCCACGGTGATGCCGCCGGCGCTGCCGCCCTGGCCCGCGAGGCGGGCGGACGTCGTGAAGCGCTGGTCGACCAGGTATTCGCCGCAGGCCATGAAATCCAGCACCGTCGTCAGCTTGGTCTGCTTGTAGCCGGCCAGGTGCCAGCCCTCGCCGTATTCGCCGCCGCCGCGGATGTGGGCGTAGGCCAGCACGCCGCCGCGCTCGAGCCATGCGAGGTTGGTCGGCACGAAGCCGGGTTCCAGCGAGATGCCGTAGCTGCCGTAGCCGCTGAGGATGGTGGGGTGGCTGCCGTCGGCCACCATGTCCTTGCGGTGCAGGATCGACAGCGGGATGCGCGTGCCGTCGTCGCCGGTGGCGAACACCTCGTCGGCCACGTAGGCGGAGGTGTCGACGGAGGACGGCGGGTTCAGGCCGGTGTCGTCGGAGCGCGCGCGTGCCGGGTCGTAGGCGAGCGTGCGCGTGGACTGCAGCCAGCCGCGCAGGCTGAACAGCGCGCCGGGCGCGCGCTCGTCGGTCACGAGCGCGCTGACGTTGCCTTCGAAGGGCAGGGGCACGGCATCGCGGCGCTTGCCGTCGAACGAGACGCGATGCAGGTGCGACACCGCGCCGTCGCGCACGCGTGCGTACAGGCCGTCGCGCGCGACCTCGACGTCCGTCAGCACGCCGTCGCCCTCGGGCAGCACGACGCTCGCGCGGGCCAGTTCGGGCCGGCCGAGCGGCAGCGACAGCAGGCGGAAGCGCGGCGCATCCTTCTGCGTGTTCAGGTACAGCGTGCCGCCGTGCAGGTGGAAACCGGTGACGCCGTCGCTGGCGTCCGCGATCTTGCGCCAGGGCGTGTCGGCGCCCTTGACCGCCGACAGCGGCGCCGCGTAGACGGTGGACGGGTTGTCGTCCATGTTGTGGTTGGCGATGGCCAGCACGTAGGCGGAGCCGGGCGAGGTCACGAGCCAGGTGCCCTGGCCCTCGGGAACGTCGAGCCTGGCCGACACGCCACGGCCGAAGACGACGGCGTCGCCCCCGCCGTCGACGTGCCTGCCCAGCACGTGCAGGTAGGTGCGGCCGTTGAACATCGTCTGGTCGGCGGGCAGGTCGGGCGTCGGCTCCGGATAGCGCAGGTAGAAGAAGGACTGGTTGTCCGGCCGCCAGCTCACGCGGCTGTTGGACGTGCGCGTGATCGCCTCGGACAAGACGGCGCCGGTACGCACGTCCATCACGTGCAGCACGCTCTTCTCCGAGCCGCCGGTCGACAAGCCATACGCGATGCGCTGGCCGTCCCACGACGGCATGAAGAAATCGAGCGCGTAGTGCGTCGCGGTGCCCTTGCCGAGGGCGCCCGGGTCGACCAGCAGGTGCTCCTCGCCCTGCGGGCCATCGCGCCAGTACAGGCGCGGCAGCGGCGCGCCGGGCTGCGTCACCTTGTAGAACAGGCGCTTGCCGCGCAGGACGAAGCCCGAGCGCTGCAGGTCGGCGTTGAGCAGGGCGTGGACGCGCTCGAGCAGCGGCTTGCGGCCGGGCAGCACGTCGAGCTGGCTGCGCGTGAAGTCGGCCTGCGCGCGCATCCACGCCTTCACCTCGGGGTCGTCGAGATCCTCCATGTAGCGGTAGTCGTCGACCACCGGGGTGCCGAAGTAGGTGTCGGTGTGGGGGCGCACGGGCGCGACGGGCTGGCCGGGCACTGCCGCGAAGGTGGACGCCGCCAGTCCGGCCGCCAGCGCGAGGCCGGCCAGCAGGGCGTGCGGAAAGACGAGGGTTCGCATGGGACGGGATCCTGGAAAGGGCGATGGCGCGCGAGTTTACGTGCGGCCCGACGATGCGCCGGGGCAGCCGACTTGCGGCGGGCGGTGCGCCGATCGCACGAGGCGATCCGGCGCCGCCGCGGACCGGCGCGGGAACGGCGAAAATGCCCCCATCGGCGCGCGTCGCGTCCGGGCACTCGAAGGTATCTTCCTCGCATGACCGATTTCAGCTTCTTCTGGCACGATTACGAAACCTTCGGCCGCGTGCCGCGGCGTGATCGCCCGGCGCAGTTCGCCGGCATCCGCACCGACGCGCAGCTGAACGAGATCGGCCAGCCGATGATGCGCTATTGCCGGCCGTCGCCCGATTCGCTGCCCGATCCAGAATCGTGCCTGCTCACGGGCATCGTGCCGCAGACCTGCCTCGAGCAGGGCCTGCCCGAGCACGCGTTCGCGGCCGAGATCGAGGGCGCGCTCGGCCAGCCGGGCACGATCGGCGTCGGCTACAACACCATCCGCTTCGACGACGAGGTCACCCGCCACCTGTTCTGGCGCAACCTGATCGACCCGTACGCGCGCGAGTGGCAGAACGAGTGCGGCCGCTGGGACCTGCTGGACGTCGTGCGCGCCACCTGGGCGCTGCGGCCCGAGGGCATCGAGTGGCCGACGCACGAGGACGGCCGCCCCTCGTTCAAGCTGGAGCACCTCACGCAGGCCAACGGCATCGCGCACGAGGCGGCGCACGACGCCCTGTCCGACGTGCGCGCCACCATCGCGCTGGCGCGCCTCATCAAGGAGCGGCAGCCGCGGCTGTGGGAGTTCTGCCTGAAGCTGCGCCGCAAGGAGGCCGTGTGGGCCGAGATCGGCGCGAACCGGCCGTTCCTGCACATCTCGGGCATGTTCGGCGTGGAACAGGGCTGCATGGCCATCGTCTGGCCGCTGGCCCAGCATCCCACCAACAAGAACGAGCTGCTGGTGTGGGATCTCGCGCACGACCCGCGCGAGCTCGCCGGCCTCGATTCGGAGACGCTGCGCCTGCGCCTGTTCACGCGCACCGCGGATCTGCCCGAAGGCGTCGCGCGCCTGCCGATCAAGTCCATCCACGCCAACAAGTCGCCCATCGTCGTGGGCAACCTGAAGACGCTCACGCCCGCCACCGCGGAGCGCTACGCGATCGACGTCGAACGCGCGCTGGCGCATGCGCAGGCCGCGCCCGACGTCGCCACGCTGATGCAGGGCGCCTGGCGCGAGGTCTATGCGCGGCCGGCGCCGGCCTCGGCGGTCGACGTCGACGAGGACCTGTACGGCGGCTTCGTCGGCAACGACGACCGCCGCAAGCTCGAGCGCCTGCGCCGCCAGACGGGCGAGCAGCTCGCCGGCCAGCGCGTGGCTTTCGACGACCCGCGCCTGGAGGAACTGCTGTTCCGCTACCGCGCCCGCAACTTCGCCGACACGCTCAGCGCGCAGGAGAACGAGCGCTGGCTGGATCACTGCAGCGCGCGCCTGCACGAAGGCGCCGGCGGCGCCACGACACTGTCCGCGTTCTTCGAGCGCATCGACCAGCTCAACGAGGAGGCCGACGAGCGCGGCCAGGAGATCCTGGGCGCGCTCTACGACTACGCCGAACAGATCGCGCCGCCGCTGCGCGAGGGCGCATGACGTCGACGGCCGGCGGCGACCCGGGGCGCGTCGCCATCGTCGGCGCGGGTGCTGTGGGCTGCTACTACGGCGGCATGCTCGCGCGCGCCGGCGTGCCCGTGACGCTCATCGGCCGGCCGCAGCACGTCGAGGCCATGCGGCGCGACGGCCTGCGCATCACCACGGCCTCCTTCGACGAGCGCGTGCCCGTGGCGGCAAGCACCGATGCCGCCGCCGTGGCGGGATCGGGCCTCGTCCTGGTGTGCGTCAAGTCGCCCGATACCGAGTCCACCGGCCGCGACCTCGCACCGCACCTGGCGCCGGGCGCGCGCGTGCTGAGCCTGCAGAATGGCGTGGACAACGCGGCGCGCCTGCAGGCCGTGCTCGGGCGGCCCGTCGTGCCGGCGGTGGTCTACGTCGCCAGCGAGATGGGCGGCCCCGGCCACGTGCGGCACATGGGGCGCGGCGAACTCGTCATTCCGTCGGACATCGGGCCGGCCACTTCCACCGAGCTCGCCCAGGCCGTCGACGTCGCCGCCAACGCCGCGGCCGCGCTGGACGCCACCCTGGCGCCGGTGCCGCTGGGCATCCCCGGGCTGTCGGCGCCCGACATCGTCGCGCTGTTCGCCCGCGCCGGCGTGCCGGTGGAGCTTTCCGCCAACGTGGCGGGTGCACTCTGGGGCAAGCTGCTGTTGAACTGCGGCTACAACGCGATCTCCGCGATCACCGATCTTCCGTACGGCCGCATGGTGACGCTGCCCGGCGTCGCCCGCACCGTGCACGACGCCGTCGCCGAGGGCCTGGCCGTCGCGGCCGCGATGAACGTCGCCATCCCCGGCGACGTCTGGGCCGCCGTCGACCGCATCGCCGCGACCATGCCCGCCCAGGTGTCGTCCACCTGCCAGGACCTGCGCCGCGGCAAGCCCACGGAGATCGATCACCTCAACGGCTACGTGGTGCGCGAGGGCGATCGCCTGGGCATCCCGGTGCCGCTCAATCGCGCGTTGCAGGCGCTCGTCAAGGCGCGGGAGGCGCAGCCCGCCGGCTGAGGCGATGCAGCGCCGGACGGCGTTCCGGCTTTGACCCGCGCTGCTGGTCCTTGCCTCGATGGTCGGGAGGGAGCCGGATAGGGCACTGTCATGCCAGAAGGCGGTGACGAGTTGCCGGTCGCCGAGGCCTCCCGCATTCAAGCCCAAGACGTCCAGCATCTTCTGACATGACCGCTTCCGGGGCCGCCCCGCCGACGCGGCCCTCTCTTGGCCTTGCCGCGCCGCCTTCCGCGCCGCGAGCGCGCCAAGCGTGCTTGCTCTTCGAACGGAGCGGTCGGCCGACGACGCTGTCCGCCCAAGAGTGCCGACCAGGATGCTTGCTGCCGCCTGGTCGTATCGAGTGACCGCTTTCCGACACCTCGGCGGGCAGCTGTCGACCCATCAGTGACACTCGACCTGTCGAATTCATGGCCTCAAAGCTGTCGGTGGCGAACGTCCACTCCCGGCGCTTGATGGCGCAACAGCCACGGTCAGAGCGTCAGGCGTCTGAGTTTCGCTCAAGGAGCTCGGCGGCATTCATGCAGGGTGCTGACGCTGCCAATGGCCCGCTTGACCAAGACCTCAATCCTTGTTGCCGCCAAGCGCGGTGTGATCTGTTGGTTGAAGCAGTCGGACCGTGCAAACGTCCACAAAATAGTAGGTTGCAGCGCCAATGACGAAAACAAGCGGGCGTAGGAAGCCGTACGCCGGACCCGTTCTCAGAAGTGCCCAGAACAAGAGCAGAAATACGGAGTAGAGGACGGAGTAAATTGCAATGAATCGGCCGTCGACATTGCGGTACAGCTTTGAGTGGCATGCGGGGCACGCGATGCATGTCCAGCGGGAGATCTTCCAGACCTTCCATGGAATGAATCGATGCTGGCATGCCGGGCAACTGCTATACAGAGCATTCATCGCACGCATTCTCCATGACAAAACCGTCCGGTGGCCGCTGCACTCGCAAGTGGGAAGTCGCATATGTGCATCCCCCGAAAGCTGACCCCAGCCAAGGGCCGGTGATGGCCG
>JBJMWE010000002.1:0-23334 GCA_045810285.1 Vitreoscilla sp.
CGCAACTTTCAAGACCTGACACCGCCTGGCAAGGCCTCGACGCAACTTTCAAGACCTGACACCGCTCCGCGATCGCGTCGGCTCGCGCGCTCAGAGGCCTTCGCTGCGCGAATCGCGCCGCATCAGCGATCCGACGGCGTCGCGCGCGGCGATGCGGCGGTGGATCACGGCCGAGACCATGTCGGCGATCGGCATCGCGACGCCGTGGTCGTGCGCGAGCCGCGTGACGGTCTCGGCGCAGTGGACGCCCTCGGCCACGTGGCCCAGCTTCTGCAGGATGCTGTCGAGCGCCAGGCCCTGGGCCAGCAGCAGGCCGACCTTGCGGTTGCGCGACAGGTCGCCAGTGGCGGTGAGCACGAGGTCGCCGAGCCCGGACAGGCCCATGAACGTGTCGTGCTGCGCACCGAGCGCCAGCCCCAGGCGGGTCATCTCGGCCAGGCCGCGCGTGATCAGCGCGGCGCGCGCATTGAGGCCCAGGTTCAGGCCGTCGGCGATGCCGGTGGCGATCGCCAGCACGTTCTTGACGGCGCCGCCCACTTCCACGCCGACGACGTCGGTCGAGCGATAGATGCGCAGCGATTCGCTGTGGAACGCGTTGACCGCCAGGTCGACCAGCGCGGGATCGGCACTGGCCGCGACGAGCGCCGTCGGGCTGCCGCCGGCCACCTCCTGCGCGAAGCTGGGGCCCGACAGCACGCCCACCGACGCGTGCGGCAGGACGCTCGCCGCCACCTGGTGCGCGAGCGAGCCGGTGGCCGATTCCACGCCCTTGCACAGCCAGAACACGCAGCTGTCGGGCGCCAGCGCGGCCAGGCGCTCGCGCAGCGCCGCCATCGGCGTGGCGAGCACCAGCAGGCCGCCCTCGGCATGCGCGAGCGCGGCCGCGTGGTCGGACGTGACCGCGAGCTGGTCGGGCCACGCGGCGTGGGGCAGGTAGCGTTCGTTGCGGCGCCGGGCCGCCATCTGCCGGGCCTGCGCGGCGTCGCGCGCCCACAGCAGGACGCGGTGCCGGCGCGCCGCGGCGATGGCGAGCGCGGTGCCCCACGCACCGGCCCCGATGACCGAGATGCGCATCGGACGGGCGTCAGGCGCCATGGCGAAAGGACGTCAGTTGGGAGCGCCGTTGCCCTGCCCCAGCGCCGCTTGCTGCTGCGCCTCGAACATGGCCTGGAAGTTGACTTCGGCCAGCAGGATCGGCGGGAAGCCCGCGCGGGTGCAGACGTCGGACACGATGGCGCGCAGGTACGGGTAGAGCATCTGAGGGCACACGACGCCCAGGATGCCTTGCTGCTGCTCGGGCGGCACGTTGCGGATCTCGAAGATGCCGGCCTGCTTGGCCTCGACCAGGAACAGCGTCTTGTCGCCCACCTTGGTGGTGACCGTGGCCGTGACCGTGACTTCGAACAGCGCCTGCGCGACGGCCTCGGCCGCCATCGACAGCTGGATGTCGACCTGGGGCTGCGTCTGCTCGAGCAGGACCTGCGGCGAATTCGGTTGCTCGAGCGACAGATCCTTCAGGTAGATGCGCTGGATCTGGAAAACGGGGGATTGGTCTTGTTCAGCCATGGCTTGTCTCGAAAAAGCGAAGCCCGCATACCGGGACGGTGCGGGCTGCATCGCGCATTATGTCGCAGGCCGCGCGCGGCCGCGAGGGAGGTTCTCAGCCCTGCAGCAACGGCACCAGGCCGCCGCGCTGGTCGAGCGCGTAGAGGTCGTCGCAACCGCCCACCCACGTGTCGCCGATGAAGATCTGCGGCACCGTGCGCCGGCCCGTCTCCGCGATCATCGTGGCCCGTTGCCCCGGGTCGAGATCGACGCGGATCTCCTCGATGGCGTCGACGCCGCGCTGCTTGAGCAACTGCTTGGCGCGGATGCAGTACGGGCAGACCTGGGTGGTGAACATGCGGACCGGATTCATGGGGACGTGCTCCTCGAGGGCCGAGGCGCGGAACTGCCGAGATGCCCGATTTTCGCGCAGCGCCTGCGACCTTGCACGCCAGGTGGCAAACCGTGGACCGCGCCGCGTGACGCAGTTCGCTCAGGCGGGCGTGGCGACGACCTCGACGGGCATGTTGGCCGCCTTCCAGGCCGTCATCCCGCCGGCCAGCACCACGGCCTTGGCGTAGCCCTTGGCCTGCAGGGCCTTGGCGGCGGCGGCCGCGCGCTTGCCGGATGCGCACACCAGCACCACCGGCAGCGTCTTGTTCTTCGGCAGCTCCGGCGCGACCTCGAGGCGGCTCATCGGCACGTTGCGCGAGCCCACGATGTGGCCCGCCGCGTACTCGCCCGGTTCGCTCACGTCGATCACGCTGGCCTTCTCGCGGTTCATCAGGCGCACGGCCTCGGCCGGCGAGATGCCGCCGGTGCGCGCGCCGGTGATCGTCGGCCACAGCAGCAGGCCGCCGGACACGGCGGCGGCCACGATGGCGATCCAGACGGAGGGGTCGGTGAAGAAGGTCAAGGCAGGCGTTCGGAATCGGAGGGAACGCAGATTATAGGAAGCCGGCCGCGCTCCTCGCGCCGGCAACCCCTTCTTGCCGCATCGCGTCACCCCGCCGCAGGCGTGCCGCATAGAATTTACGCTTCCCCGACCGACCCAAGGCGCCCCCGGGCGCGAGGCCACCCACCATGTACAAGCTCGTCCTGATCCGCCACGGCGAATCCACCTGGAACCTCGAGAACCGCTTCACCGGCTGGACGGACGTCGAGCTCACCGCCACGGGCGTCGCGCAGGCGCGCCAGGCCGGCGAGTTGCTGAAGGAAGCGGGCTACGAGTTCGACGTGGCCTACACCTCGGTGCTCAAGCGCGCCATCTGGACGCTGTGGCACTGCCTGGACACGATGGATCGCACGTGGCTGCCCGTCAAGCAGGACTGGCGCCTCAACGAACGCCACTACGGCGGCCTGCAGGGCCTGAACAAGGCCGACATGGCCAAGCAGTACGGCGACGAGCAGGTGCTGATCTGGCGCCGCAGCTACGACACCCCGCCCCCGGCGCTGGAAGCAGACGACCCGCGCGGCCAGCGCCACGACCTGCGCTACGCGAAGCTGGCGCCCGGGCAGGTCCCGCTCACCGAATGCCTGAAGGACACGGTGGCGCGCGTGCTGCCGTGCTGGAACGAGGTCCTCGCCCCGGCGATCAAGTCGGGCCAGCGCATCGTCGTCGCCGCGCATGGCAACTCGATCCGCGCGCTGGTGAAGTACCTCGACGACATCGGCGACGCCGACATCGTGGGCGTCAACATCCCCAACGGCATCCCGCTGGTCTACGAGCTCGACGAGAACCTGAAGCCGATCAAGAGCTACTACCTCGGTGACGCCGAGGCCGCCGCGAAGGCCGCCGCGGCGGTGGCGGCGCAGGGCAAGAAGGGCTGAAGAAGCACTGAACGAAGCCGACACGCCCGCTCGGCCATGCGGCCCCGGCGGGTCGGCAACGAAGCCAAGGCACCCTCGATGGACACGTTGCGACTGCGCCTGACCTACGATGGCCAGGGCCCGGCGATCTGGACGCCCGCGCCCGGCGCGTTCGGCCTGCAGGACAAGGACGGCGTGCTTCACGTCGGCACGCCCGGTGCATCCGGCAGCACCGTCTTCGCGTTCGCGCTGCAGGCCAGGCCGCACAAGTCGGGCGGCGTCATCCTCACGGGTGCGTTCGCGCACGGCACGCCGGAAGGCCGCTTCCTGTACCTGGGCTGGCGCCGCGCCGACGGCGCCTTCGCGCAGCGCCTGAAAGTGCCGCTCGCCGCGATTTCCCGGGACGAGGTGGACGAAGCGATGCGCCGGGACCGGCCACTGGTCGCCACGCTCGTCGACCACCTCCCACGGGCGACGAAGACCGGCGCCAACATCGGCGGCACGCGGGCCGTCGAGTGGCGCCTGGACTGAGCTACGGCGCGAACCGCGTCGATGTCGCCTTGCGGAACAGGCCACCGCCGGCCTGCCGGTAGTGGGTGACGGCGATCTCGGCCGAGCCGGGCACGGGGTCCAGCAGGTGCAGCGCGTCGATGCGCACCTTGTCGTGCGCCAGCTTCATGTCGACGCCCAAGAGCATCACGTTGTCGCCCGTGCGGAAGACCTTGTGGCGGCCGGCCTCGGCGCCGTAGTCGCGCGCGGAGATCAGCTGCACGCCGTCGATGTCGCCGTTGGACTCCAGGCCGAGGCCCAGGCCGCGCGCCGCCGAATAGTCCGTGGGTGCGTAGATCGCCCTGAACAGCTCCTTGTAGCCGGCGGCGCGCATCGCCTGCTGCACGTCGGCATCGCGCTGGATGCGATCGAAGAACGGCAGCATCGCCTCGCTGCCCGAGTCGAGCGAGACGACGTCGAGTTCGTCGACCGCGCGCAGGCTGACGAAGCAGCGGCTCATGAACGACGGCAGGCGCGAACCGACGTCGATGAGGGTGCGCGACAGCGACGGATCGGCGTAGTGCAGCAGCTCGGCGATGGCGGCGTGGATGTCCTCGCTGCAGTAGAGCCCCCCGCGCAGCGGCTGCACGGCGGGCTTGCCGTTCCAGGCGGGCAGCGGGCCGCTGAAGCGGTTCTGGTCGCGCGCCGCATCGCGGATGCGGATCGACTCGAGCACATTGTTCTCGGCGATGGTGTCGGGCAGGCCAGCGGCGCCCAGGAACTTGCGGTCGAACGAGCGCATCAGCACGTTGCCGGGGCCGATCGGGTCGGTCATCGGCGCGTAGGCCGCCTCCTTGCGCACCTTGGCGTACACCGCGTGCGCCAGTGCCAGGCGCACCGGATTCCACTCGTCCTTCGACCACTGCCATGCCATCGCGTCTTCTCCTGCTTGCGGATGAGCGGCGACCATACCCAGCCGCGCGTCGCCGGCAAATCCCCCGGATGGGCGACGGCCTGGTCACACGCGCGTCTTGCAGACCAGGAGGTCCACGCGTCTGCCTAGGCACCGGCAGCCAGCGCGGATACCCGCCGCACGAACGCCAGCACCCGCTCCGACGACTCGTCCGCGCGCGTGGCGGCCGACATGACCAGCAGCGCGCCCGCGTCTTCCAGCGGCACGTAGTGCACGCCTTCGATGCGCACCGCCTCGAGCGGCGCCGGCAGCACCGCGATGCCCAGCCCGGCCGCGACCAGGCCGATCTGCGTGGTGGCCTCGCGCGCTTCCTGCGCGATGCGCGGCTCGAAGCCGGCCTGGGCGCACAGGCGCTTGAGCAGCGGGCCGGTGCCGGTGCCGGCGTCGCCGGGAAAACCGATGAACGCCTCGTCGCGGCAGTCGGCGATGGCCACCGAGCGGCGGCGCGCGAGCGGGTGCGCGGCAGGCACGACCAGGCGCAGCGGGTCGCGCCGCAGCAGCGCGAGGCGGATGCCGTCCGGCGCGCGCTCGTTGTAGCGCACGAGGCCGACATCGAGGTCGCCGGCGCGCAGCGCCTCGAACTGCAGCGCCGAGTGCATCTCGCGCAGGTGCAGCGCCACGTCCGGGTGCGTGCGGCGCCAGTCGGCGACGACGTCGCGCAGCACCTTGGTCAGGGGCAGCGTCGACGAGAAGCCGATGCGCAGCTGCCCGATCTCGCCGCGCGCGATGCGCTGCAGCTCGCCGGGCAGCGCCTGCGTGGCGGCCAGCAGGTCGCGGGCGCGTCCCAGCAGGGCGTGGCCGGCGTCGGTCAGCGCCACCGAGCGGCGCGTGCGCTCGAACAGGCGCACGCCCAGTTCGTCCTCCAGCGCGCGGATCTGCTGGCTGAGCGGCGGCTGCGCCATGTGCAGCCGCTCGGCGGCGCGGGTGAAGTGCAACTCCTCGGCGACGGCGACGAAGTAGCGCAGGTGGCGGAGCTCCATTGAGTCGTTCCAGGTCTCAATACCTGTCAAATCATATATTGGACTGACTAACTGCGTTTGCCTAGGATGCCGTCATGTCCGCAACGCCCGCCAGCCTGTCGTTTCCGGCCGAGGGGCCATCGTGCGCGGGGGACGCGCCGCTGCCGCCGCCCATCGTCCCCGGCAGCGCGGCACACCGGGCCGCCCGCTGGGCGCTGTTCGTCGGCGGCTTCGCCACCTTCGGCATGTTCTACGGGCCACAGCCGCTGCTTCCGCTGTTCGGCAGCGCCTTCGGGCTGGACGCGGCCCAGGCCAGCGGGGTGCTGTCGGCGACGGCCGGCGCGATGGCGCTGGGCCTGATCCCCGCCGGCTTCCTGGCGCAGCGCTACGGCCCCAAGCCGGTGATGCTCGCCGCCATCGTGCTGGGCGCCGTTTGCAGCCTGCTGTGCGCGGTGGCGCCGGGCTACGGCGCGCTGATCGCGCTGCGCGCGCTGCTGGGCCTGGGCCTGGCGGGCCTGCCGGCGGTGTCGTCGGCGTGGCTGGCCGAGGAGGTCGATCCGCGCGCGCTCGGCCAGTCGGTGGGGTTGATCATCGCGGGCAACGCGGCCGGCGGCATGTCGAGCCGGCTCGTCTGCGGCCTGCTGGCCGACCACACCGGCTGGCGCGGCGCGTTCGCGGGGCTGGGGATGCTGGGCGTGCTGGCCGCCTTCGAGTTCTGGCGCAGCCTGCCGCCCTCGCGCCGCCATCGTCCCCGGCCGCTCCATCCGCGCCACGCGCTGGGCGACCTGCGCGCCGTCGCGAGCGAGCGCGGCCTCGTGCCGCTGTTCGGCCTGGCGCTGCTGCTGATGGGCAGCTTCGTGAGCTTCTACAACTACCTCGGCTTCCGGCTCGTGGCGGCGCCGTTCGCGCTATCGCACGCCACCATCGGCGCCGTGTTCCTGCTGTACGTCGTGGGCATGTTCTCGTCGCCGGGGGCCGGGCGCCTGGCCGACCGCCGCGGGTCGCCGCGCGTGCTCGGCGCGATGCTGGCGCTGTGCGCCGCCGGCCTCGTGCTGACGCTGTCGAACGCGCTGCCGCTGATCATCGCCGGCGTCGCGCTGTTCACGTTCGGCTTCTTCGCGGCGCACTCGGTGGCGAGCGCCTGGGTCGGCCGGATCGCGCGGCACTCCAAGTCGCTGGCCTCGGCCGCCTACCTCACCACCTACTACCTCGGCGCCAGCAGCATGGGCTGGCTGGGCGGCCACGCCTGGCAGGCCGGCGCATGGCCGGGCGTGCTGGGCTTCCTCGGGCTGCTGTGGCTGGGCTGCGTGGGGCTCGCATGGCGCATGGCGCACGTGGCGGCAAGCGGCCGCGCGGCGGGTAGGGCGGGTTAGCCGCAGGCGTAACCCGCCGTTCGGTGGCGAGCAGATCATTCGTCGCGTCGAAACCTCTGGACCTCGGCACCCGCGGCGACCGGCGGGTTACGCCTGCGGCTAACCCGGCCTACGCCCCCGCCTGCTTCAGTGGCGGGTCGTGTCGGTGCCGGACTCGGCGCCGGAACGGGTCTGCGGATCGAGGCCTGTGTCGGGCGATTCCTTGGCCTGGCGCTGGCCGGTGCCGGGCTCGATCAATTCCTCGATGATCAGGCGGCCGAACTTCTGCGCTCGATCGGCGTGGAAGCGCGCCACGATATCGGCCGCGCGGCGGGCCGCGCCGTCCTCCTCGGCCAGCACCGACACGAAGGGATGGCCCTCGCGCGCGAGGTCGCGCTGCTGCTTGACGAGGTTGAGCTCCTGGCCGATGGTCGCCAGCACCCCGGCGCGCTCGATGTCGCGTTCCGCGCGTTCGCGCACCTCGTCGGCCGAGTAGTACGCCACCTCCGGGAAGCCCGCCTCCTTCAGCGCATCCGCGGCCGCGTGCGCGTCGCGTTCGGTGGGGAAGGAGGCCAGCACGTGGCCCACGGGCTTGAACACGCCGTAGGCCGTCTGGGAGTTGCTCTCGTTCATGATGGTTGCCCTTTCCAGCGGGGATGGGCAAGCCACGTACCGCCGCGCTGCAGCACGGCGCGGGCACAGGTGTCAGCCCGACTGGAGCACGGACCGCAGCTCCGCGGCCATGCGCTCGTGCAGGCGCTCGCCGAGCACGCGCCGGTCGAGCTCGCCCGCGGGCTCGGGCGCGAGGAAGCGCACGTCGACGACGACGCCGCGCGCGCGGCACACCTTCATCACGCTCTCGACCAGCGTCGTGTCGTCGATGTACTGCGCCGCGACGCTGACCGGCAGGCCGGGCTCGCTGTAGCGCAGCACGATGGGCTGGATTGTCGTCGCCGTCGTGATGGCGGCCTGCAGCAGGTTGGCGTGGAACGGCAGCACCTCGTGGCCCGGGCCGGTGGTGCCTTCGGGGAACACGGCCACGGCGTCCTGGTTCTTCAGCGCAGCCGCGACCTCGTGCACCACGCGCAGCGCGTCACGCTTGCGTTCGCGCTCGATGAACAGCGTGCCGCCGGCACGCGCCAGGCGCCCCAGCAGCGGCCAGTGCGCGACGGCCGACTTCGACACGAAGCGCGTGCGCGGCGAACTCGCGTGCAGCGCCGGGATGTCCAGCCACGAGACGTGGTTGGCCACCATCAGCACGGCGCCCGGCTGCGGCTCGCCCGTCACGCGTACCGTGACCCCCAGGCAGCGCAGCAGCTTCACGGCCCAGCGCTGCATGATCCGGTGCCAGCCCGCCGCATCGGTGCGCGGCATCGCGAAGGCGATGAGCCACAGCCCCTGCGCCACCATGCCGATGACGCGCAGGATGCGCCAGGACGCGACGAGCGTCCTCAAGCGGCGTTCACTTCCGGCGCGGCACTGTAGGCGAGCGTGCCCGCGACGAGCGTGTGGCGCACCCGCCCGGGCATGCGCGTGCCGCTGGAGGCGGCGTCGAACGGCGTGTGCTTGCCGCGGCTGTGCAGCGCCTCGGGCGTCACCTGCCACTCGGCGAGCGGATCGAACACGCAGACGTCCGCCACGCCGCCCTCGACCAGCCGGCCCGCGCTCTGGCCCAGCGAGCCGAGCGCCTCGCCGAGCACGCGCACGGGCTCGCTCGTGACGCGCGCGAGCGCCTGCGCCAGCGTGAGCTTGCTCTCGTTGCCCCACTTGAGCGCAAGGCTCAGCAGCAGCTCGAGGCCGGTGGCGCCCGGCACGGCCTCGCCGAACGGCAGCATCTTGTCGTCGTGGCCGATGGGCGTGTGGTCGGACACCAGCGCATCGATGCTGCCGTCGGCCAGGCCCGCGCGCAGCGCGTCGCGGTCCTTGCCCTGGCGCAGCGGCGGCGTCAGGCGCATGTCGGCGTTGAAGTAGCCGATGTCGATGTCGGTCAGGTGCAGCGAATTGATGCTGACGTCGGCCGTCACCGGCAAGCCCTCGGCCTTCGCGCGGCGCACCAGGTCGACGCCCGCGGCGCTCGAGAGGCGGCAGAAGTGAACCCGCGCGCCCGTCTGGCGCACCAGTTCGACGATGGTGTGGATGGCGATGGTCTCGGAGGCGACCGGCACGCCCGACAGCCCCAGCCGCGTGGCCACCGCCCCGCTGGCCGCGACGCCGCCCGAGAGCGACGGATCGCGCGGCCGCAGCCACACCGTGTAGCCGCGCGTGCTGGCGTACTGCATCGCACGCGACAGCGTGAGGTTGTCGCGCATCGGCGCCTCGGCCTGCGAGAAGCCGACGCAGCCGGCCTCGGTCAGGTCGATCATCTCGGTGATCTCGGCGCCGCCCAGGCCCTGCGTGAGCGCGCCCAGCGGGAACAGGCGGCAGCGGCTCAGCTTGCGCGCGCGGAACTTGAGCATGTCGACCAGGCCCGGCTCGTCGAGCGGCGGATCCATGTCGGGCGGGCACACCAGGCTGGTGACGCCGCCGGCGGCCGCGGCCGCGAGCTCGCTCTCGAGCGCGCCGGGGCCGGGCTCCTTCAGGCGCGCGGCGAGGTCGACGAGACCGGGCGCGACCACGCAGCCCGCGGCCTCGATCGTGCGATCGGGCGTGAAGTCGGCCGGCACGTTGCCGATGGCCACGATGCGGCCGGCGGCGATGGCGACGTCGGCGGCCTCGTCGCGGCCGCTCGCGGGGTCGACGACGCGGCCATTGCGGATCAGTATCTTCATGCGTCGTTCCCCGCAAGAATGGACATCACGGCCATGCGCACGGCGATGCCGAACGTGACCTGCGGCAGGATGACGCTGTGCGAGCCGTCGGCCACGCGCGAATCGATCTCCACGCCGCGGTTGATCGGGCCGGGGTGCATCACGATGGCGTCCGGCCTGGCGAGCGCCAGCAGTTCCTCGGTGAGGCCGAAGCTCTTGAAGTACTCGCCGGCGCTCGGCAGCATCGCGCCGCTCATGCGCTCGTTCTGCAGCCGCAGCATGATGATGACGTCGGCGTCCTTCACGCCCTCGCGCATGTCGTGGCACACGCGCACGCCCATCTCGCGGAGGTCGCCCGGCACCAGCGTCTTGGGGCCGACCGCGCGGATCTCGGGCACGCCCAGCGTGGTGAGCGCGTGGATGTCGGAGCGCGCCACGCGCGAGTGCACGATGTCGCCGACGATGGCCACGGTCAGCTCGTTGAACGACTTCTTGTAGTGCCGGATGGTGTACATGTCCAGCAGCCCCTGCGTCGGATGCGCGTGGCGGCCGTCGCCGGCGTTGACCACGTGCACGTGCGGGGCGCAATGGCGTGCGATCAGGTACGGCGCGCCCGATTCGCCGTGGCGCACCACGAACATGTCCGCGTGCATGGCCGACAGGTTGGCGATGGTGTCGAGCAGGCTCTCGCCCTTGGACGCGGAGGACTTGGCGATGTCGAGGTTGATGACGTCGGCCGACAGCCGCTTGGCCGCGATCTCGAACGTGGTGCGCGTGCGGGTGGAGTTCTCGAAGAACAGGTTGAACACGCTCTTGCCGCGCAGCAGGGGCACCTTCTTCACGTCGCGGTCGTTGACCGACAGGAAGGTGCCGGCGGTGTCGAGGATCTGCGTGAGGATGGCGCGCGGCAGGCCCTCGATGGACAGCAGGTGGATCAGCTCGCCATGGGCGTTGAGCTGCGGATTTCGTCGCGCGAGCATCAGGTGGTCTCCTTGACGGCGAAGGCGAAGCGGCCGTCGGATTCGCGCGCGAGCGACAGGCGCTGGTGGCTCGGCAGCGTGAGCTTGGCGGCGGCGAACACCGGCGCGATCGGCAGCTCGCGGCCGCCGCGGTCGACCATCACGGCCAGTTCCACCGACGCCGGCCGGCCGTAGTCGAACAGCTCGTTGACCACCGCGCGGATGGTGCGGCCGCTGGCCAGCACGTCGTCGACGAGCAGGATGCGCGCGCCGTCGATCTCGAACGGCAGGTCGGTGGACGCCTCGACGCCGCCGAGTCCGCGCTCGCCGAAGTCGTCCCGGTGCAGCGTGCTGGAGATGGTGCCCACCGGCCGGTTCGTCTTGAGGTCGGCGTTCAGGCGCTGGGCCAGCCAGGCGCCGCCCGACCAGATGCCCACGAGCACCGTGTCGGGCGTCAGCAGGCGGCCGACGCCGGCGCGCAGCTCGGAATACAGCTGCTCCGCATCGAGCAAGAGGTTCGTCATTCGTTTTCCCGAAAGAACTGTTCGAGGATCAGCGCCGCGGCCGCCGAATCGGCGTCGCGCGCGCCGGCCGACTCGACGTCGACCGTGGTGTAGCGTTCATCGACCTCGTGCACGGGCAGCCGGAAGCGCCCGTGGAGCTGGCGGCCGAACCTGCGGGCCTTGGCCGTATTGTCGTGCTCGGCGCCGTCCGGATGGAAGGGGACGCCGATCACGAGCGCGTCGGGCGTCCATTCCTTGATCAGCGCCTCGATGGCCTTGAAGCGCGCATCGCCCTCGAGCGCCAGCGTGCGCAGCGGTTGCGTCAGCTTCAGCAGCGTGTTGCCGGTGGCGACGCCGACGCGCTTCGTGCCGTAGTCGAAGGCGAGGAAGGATCGGACGGCGCGGGCAGGCGAGTCGACCATGGCCGAAACAGTCATCAGGATGCCTCCGTCCTTCGGACTGCGGGGCGAGGGTCTTCGGGCGGCCGGGCGCCGCTCACTCGGCAGCCTCCGCCCTGCGGGCTGCGGCGCGAGCGCCCTTCGGAGCGGCCGTGCGGACGCTCATGCGTGCCCGGCTTCCTGGCTGAGCATCCGCGGATCGATGCCCAGCAAGGCCAGCGCGCGCTCGTAGCGCTGCTCGATGGGCGTGTCGAAGATGATCTCGGGCGCCGCGTCGACGTTGAGCCAGCCGTTGCGGCCCAGCTCGTCCTCCAGCTGGCCGGTGGCCCAGCCGCTGTAGCCGAGCGTGACGAGCACCCGGCGTGGGCCGTTGCCCACGGCCATGGCCTCGAGCACGTCCTTGCTGGTGGTCATCTCGAGGCCGCCGGGGACGGACAGCGTCGAGTTGTACTGGGTCGAGCCCTCGATGCGTTCATGCAGCACGAAGCCGCGTTCGGTCTGCACGGGGCCGCCGTAGAACACGGGTTGTTCGCCGAGGTCGTCGCTGGCCAGCGTGAGGTCGACCTTCTCGAAGAGGTTGCGCAGGCGGATGTCCACCGGCTTGTTGATCATCAACCCCAGCGCGCCCTTCTCGCTGTGCTCGCACAGGTAGACGACCGCGCCGGCGAATGCCTCGTCCACCATGCCCGGCATGGCGATGAGGAACTGGTTGGTCAGGTTGATGGGTTCGGAAGCCATTGCCGCGATTTTAGGGCAGCGGGGCCGCCACAATCGACCGCCATGGAGATCTTCCCCCGCAAACCGGTGAGCCGCGCGCTGGTCTGGTTCCGGCGCGACCTGCGGGTCGCCGACCACCCCGCCCTGTCGCGTGCGCTGCGCGACGCCGAGGCCGTCTGGTGCGTCTTCGTGCTCGACAAGGCGATCCTGGCCGACCTGCCCGCCGACGATCGCCGCGTGGCCTTCATCCGTGCCAGCCTGGCCGACCTGAACGGACAGATCGACCAGCTGTCCAGCGGGGGCGCGTCGCTGATCGTCCGCCACGCCGATGCGGTCGACGAGATCCCGCGGCTGGCGGCGCAGCTCGACATCCAGGCCGTCTACTTCCACCGCGACGACGATCCCGCCGCCCGCGCGCGTGACGCGCAGGTGTACGAGCGCCTGCGCGCGGACGGGCGCTCGATGCATGGCTTCAAGGATCACGTGATCTTCGAGCGCCAGGAGATCCTGACCGGCGGCGGCACGCCCTACGGCGTCTTCACGCCCTACAAGAACGCCTGGCTGAAGGCGTTGCACGCAAGACCGGCGCTGCTTGGCGACTGCGGGAGCGACGTGGACGCCTCGGCACTGGCTGGCGAGCCCGGGAGTCCATGGCGCAAGGGGTGGCCGGTGCCGATGCTCTCGGAGTTCGGGTTCGACGACGCCGCCACGTCGCGGCTGGACGACGATCCGGGCCTGCGCCCAGGCAGCGCCGGCGGCGAGGCCCTGCTCGAGGAATTCCTCGATCGCCTCGACGACTACGACGACGCCCGCGACTTCCCCGCGAAGCCCGGCCCCAGCCACCTGGGCGTGCACCTGCGCTTCGGCACGCTGTCGCTGCGCCGTCTGGTGCGGCTGGCCAGCCGGCGCATCGAGGGCGGCAGCCGGGGCGCGCAAGCCTGGCTGTCCGAACTCGTGTGGCGCGACTTCTACCACCAGGTGCTGTTCCACCATCCGCATGTCGTCACCCGTGCCTACCGCGCCGATTGCGACGCCATCGACTGGGAACGCGGCGAACAGGCCGACGCCCGGTTCGCCGCCTGGTGCGCGGGCCGCACGGGCTATCCGCTGGTGGACGCCGGCATGCGCCAGCTCGATGCGAGCGGCTACATGCACAACCGGCTGCGGATGGTGACGGCCAGCTTCCTGACCAAGGACCTGGGCGTGTCGTGGCAGCGGGGCGAGGCGCATTTCGCGCTCAAGCTCAACGACTTCGAACGGGCGTCCAACAACGGCGGCTGGCAATGGGCCGCGTCCACCGGCTGCGACGCGCAGCCCTGGTTCCGCATCTTCAACCCGGTGACGCAGAGCGAACGCTTCGACCCGCAAGGCGCCTTCATCCGCCGCTGGGTGCCGGAGCTGGCCCGGCTGGCCGGCAAGGCCATCCACGCACCATGGAAGGCGGCGCCGGCCGAGCTCGCGGCGGCCCGGGTGGCCCTGGGCGTCGACTACCCTATGCCCATCGTCGACCACGACGTGGCGCGCGCGAGGACGCTGGCGCGCTTCGGGAGCAAGGGCAGCGGCAGCCCCGTCGTGGCGGACTGAAGGCCCGGCACAGGGCTGCCGCAGCCGGGGCGGATCTTGCGCTGCCGGTACATGACGCACTCGCGAGGCGGCCGCCGGCAAGGGGTCTGGCTCCGCCACGTGCTGGTGCCCGAACGGCACGGGATGGGCTGGGCGGTGCCTGACCTCGGCTTCGATCGGCTGGCCTGACGACCCCTTCGAACGCGCCCACAGATCAACTCGGGGTCAGGCACCGCCCGGGAGCGTCGGTGGCGTACCGGCGACCGCATCGAGGCGGTGCCAGACCCCTCCCGCGGGCGCCTCTCGGGGATGAGAGGTCAGGCGCGTAGCACTGCTCGGCGCGCCGTCGCGATCGGCAGGCTCGTTCCGGGCATCGGCATTGCCGGTTCCAGGCCAAGCAACGGAGCCTCCCATGAATTCCAGCGAGTCCGACGTCCGCGAGTTCCGGCCGCGCATCGACATCAGCGACTACTTCGAGCTGCGCGGCTGGGCCAAGCGCTTCGGCGTGACGGCCGGCGAAGTGCGCCAGGCCGTGGCGCGCGTGGGCGACCACCCGACCCAGGTCGAGCATTACCTGCGCTTCGTGTCGGCCAGCGTCGCCTCGGGGCTGGTCGACGGCCTCGGCTGAGGCTGGCCCGGGGCCGGCGCTGTCCTAGCGTGCTGTCCGGGAAGTACGCACGCGCGATACGGCTGCAAACTAGAACAGCTCGACGTCGCTGACGCGCTTGTCGTCCTCGACGATGCCCTGGCGGTGCAGCTCGGCGTAGTTGCTGACCTGGTCGCGGCCGTTGTGCTTGGCGTGGTAGACCGCGCGGTCGGCACGCTCGAAGGCCACGGACGGCGTGTCGCCCGTCTCGATGGCGGTGAAGCCGACACTGACGGTGATCTTGCCCGCCTGCGGGAACGGGTACTCGCCCACCACCTTGCGGAAACGCTCGAAGGCGACGATGGCGTCCGCCTCGTCGTTGCACAGCAGCAGCACGACGAACTCTTCTCCGCCGAAGCGGTAGAGCTGGTCGGAGAAGCGGAATGCGCCGCGCATGATGCGTGACAGCAGCAGCAGCACTTCGTCGCCGATGAGGTGGCCGAAGCGGTCGTTGACGGTCTTGAAGTGGTCGATGTCGACCACGCCCAGCCAGTAGCGCGAGCCCGAGGCATGCCGTCGCTCGCCCTCGTCGAGCTTGGCGTCGAGCAGCGGCAGCGACGCCACCTTGTAGAAGCTGTCGTCGAAGATCTTGCGATTGAGCAGGCCGGTCAGCGTGTCGCGCTCGCTGTAGTCGAGCAGCGTCTGCACGTTGCGGTAGATGCGCAGCACGCCGAACACGAGACGGCGCGACTTGGCGCCGATGCCGCGCACGGTCTGGATCTCGATGACCCCGACGGCGCCGGTGTCCGACATGACCGGGAACAGCGTCGTGAACAGGCCCTCGGAGTGCACCTCGATGATCTTGGCCGTGGTCAGGCACTCGAGCCAGTCGGGCCGGTCGCCCGCGCGCGGCAGGGAATCGAGGTCGACCCAGGCCGGGTCGGCCGTGGCTGCCGGGGAATCGGCCAGCAGCGCGGCCCGGGTGAGCCAGCGCTCCTCGCCCTGATCACCCACCAGCCGGTAGACGGCCACGCGCCGGGGCGCGAGGAAGTCACGCATGGCGTGCGCCAGGCTGACGTCGAGCGTGTCGCGGTCGCGCAGCCCGGTCAGCGAGGCAAGGTGATCGATGATTTCCGACATGGGTTTCTGAAGCGGTGATCCCTGTTATCGGACGAGTATCTCGCCGACTGAAACCCCGAATCCGCGCAGGGGTCCGGCCACTATGCCGGAATAGTCACGGATTCTCAGGCGGGCATCTTCTTCGCGACATTTTCCTGGATCAGGCCGATCAGCTGTTCTTCGTCGTAGGGCTTGCCGAGGTAATGGTCCGCGCCGAGCTGGATGGCCAGGTCGCGGTGCTTCTGGGCGATGCGCGACGTGATCATGATCACCGGCAGGCCCGTCCAGCGCGGATCGTGGCGCACGTTGCGCAGCAGGTCGAAGCCGTCCATGCGCGGCATCTCGATGTCGGTCAGCATCACGGCCGGGCGCTCCACCTCGAGCTGCTCCAGCGCATCCAGGCCATCCTTGGCCACGGTGACGCGGAAGCCTTCGCGGGTCAGCAGGCGCTGCGTGACGCGGCGCACCGTCAGCGAATCGTCGACCACCAGGATCAGCGGGGCCTTGGCCTCCTCGACCTCCTCCACCACCACCGGCACGTGCGGCACGCCGGCCTCGGCCGTCGGACGCTGGCCGTACACGGCCGCGAGCGCCACCGGGTTGTAGATGGGCACCACCTCGCCGGTGGCCAGCAGGGACATGCCCGCCAGGCCCGGCAGGCGCGCCAGCTGCGGCCCCAGGTTCTTGACGACCACTTCCTGGTTGCCCACGACCTGGTCGACGTGCAGCGCGACGCGCTGCTCGGCGCTTCGCACCAGCACCACCGAGCTCGTCTTGCCGGCCAGCACGCCGTGCGTGCTCGACTGCAGCAGCGCGCCCAGCCAGAAGAACGGCACTTCGTGCGTGCCGTCCTGGTAGACGCCGGCCTTGTAGGCCTGCTCGACATCGGCGGTCGGGGTGCGGCGCACCACTTCCACCAGCGAGGCCGGCATGGCGACGGTGAGGTCGCCGCAGCGCAGCTGCACGACGCGCGTGACGGCGGTGGTCAGCGGCAGCAGCAGCGTGAAGGCCGTGCCGCGACCCGGGGCCGAAGCGGTCTCGATGCGGCCGCCGAGCGCGGTGATGTCCGAGCGCACGACGTCCATGCCGACGCCGCGGCCGGCCAGTTCGGTCACCGTCTCGGCCGTCGTGAAGCCCGGCGTGAAGATCAGGTTGGCCAGCTCCGCCTCGGTCGGCGTGGCGTCCGGGGCGAGCAGCCCGTTGGCACGGGCGCGCGCCTCGATGCGTTGCAGGTCGAGGCCGGCGCCGTCGTCACGGATCGTGATGCGCACCTCGTTGCCCTGCTGCGCCAGCGTGACGTCGATCGTGCCGATCGGGTCCTTGTCCTGCGCGCGGCGGATGTCGGGCGACTCGATGCCGTGCACGACGGAGTTGCGCAGCAGGTGCTCGAACGCGCCGGCCATGCGATCCAGCACCGAGCGATCCAGCTCGATGGACGAGCCTTCGACGTTCAGGCGCACCTGGACGCTGGTTTCCTTGGCGGCCTGGCGCACGACGCGGTACAGGCGTTCGGACAGGGCGTCGAACGGCACCATGCGCGCGCGCAGCAGGTCTTCCGACAGCGCGCGCGTCAGGCGCGCCTGGGCGGCCATCTCGTCTTCGGCCGACTGCACCGTCTGCGTGATGCTGCGCTGCACCGTGGCCACGTCGTTCACCGACTCGGCCATCATCCGCGTCAGTTCCTGGAAGCGCGTGAAGCGGTCCATCTCCAGCGGATCGAACTCCGCGGACAAGGCCTTGCTCGCCTCGAGTCGCGAGGCGATCTGCGTGTCGGCCTGGAGCTCGATGTCGCGCAGCTGGCGACGCAGGCGATCCAGGTTTTCCGTCAGTTCGCGCAGCGACGCGCGCATCTGCGTGACGTCCGCCTCGAGGCGCGAACGCGTGATCGAGACTTCGCCGGCCTGGTTGACCAGCCGGTCCAGCAGCGGCGCCTTGACGCGCACGGTGGCGGTGGCCGGGTTGCCGGTGGCGGCCTCGGCGACGCGTTGCACGCGCGACGGGTTCTCGGCGCTGAAGCGCTTCCAGTCGATGACGCTCGGCGTGGCATCGGCCAGCGCCTTGGGCACCATCTGGCGCACGGTGGAGCCGGGCGCGGACGGCGCTTCTGCGACCGGCGCGGGCAGCTCGGCCACCGGTGCCGGGGCGACCGGCGCGGCGACCACGGGCTCGATGGCCACCGGCGCCGCGACGGGCGCCGGCGCGGCCACCGGCGCCGGAGCCGGCGCGGGCATGCCTTGCGGGTTCTTCAGCAGGCGCTGGAATTCCTCGTCGAGCGCATCGACGCCGGTGTGCAGCATCGCCATCGTCGGCGGGTTGACCGAGCGGCCGCCCACGCGTTCCTCGAATGCCGATTCCAGGCGGTGCGCCAGTTCGCCCAGGCGCATCGCGCCGGCGAGGCGGGCGCTGCCCTTGAGCGTGTGCAGGGCGCGCAGCGCACCGAAGGCCTCGGAGGTCATCTCCGGCGCCTCTTCCCAGGCGCGCAGGTGCGACGCCAGGTTCGGCAGCAGCTCCTGCGCCTCTTCCGAGAAGATCTCGAACAGCTCGGGATCGATCGCGTCATGGGCGTCCAGGTCCTGCGCGAAGCCGCCGGCGTCCGTCTCCGATGCGGCCACCTCGTGGCGCTCGCCGGATTCCGGACGGATGGTGTCGTCCAGCGCGGTGAACTTGACGGCGCCCAGGCCGGAGGCCGGGATCGCCGTGGCGGCGGGCTGCACGGGCTCGACGGAGGCCGCATCGGCGGCGGCCTGCAGGGCCTCGAACTCGTCGGCGCCGATCTCGGTGTCCGGCGAATCGATGACGTCCGGCGCGGCGATCGGCGGTTCGGCGAAATGATGGTCGGCGGCAGCGGCCAATGCAGCGGCCGCGGCGGCGGCCGCAGCGGCTTCGGCGGCGGCGTGCGCCTCGGCAGCGGCCTGCGCTTGGGCAGCGGCCTGCGCCTCCTCCGCGGCCTTCGCCTGCGCGGCCTGGCGCGCCTGCTCGGCGGCCTGGGCTTCGGCGGCGATGCGGGCCGCCTCGGCCGCCGTGGCTTCGGCAGCGACGCGGGCCTGCTCCGCGGCCTGGGCTTCAGCCGCCAGGCGGGCGTCCTCGACGGCCTTGGCTTCGGCGGCGATGCGCGCGTCCTCGGCCGCCCTGGCTTCGGCAGCGAGGCGCGCCTGCTCGGCGGCGCGGGCGTCCTCGGCGGCCTGCGCCTCGGCGGCGGCCTTGTCGGCGGCGGCCTGGGCCTCGCGATCGCGCTGCACGGTCTCGTCGTGCGCGGCCTGCGCGGCCTGCGCCTGGACGGACGCCTGGAACGCGTCGAAGCGCGCGATCAGCGGCTGCGACGGCGTCTGCAGGAAACCGGCGGCGAACTGGTGCAGCAGGCGGCGGATCTCCTCGGCCACGTCGCTGTACAGGCGCGCCTCTTCCGGCGTCACCAGGCGAGATTGCGACACCTCCAGCGCGTGCTCGAGGCGGCGCGAGAGCGACGAGAGCTCGATGTGGCCCACGGTGGCCGAGTTGCCGGCCAGCGAGTGCGCCAGCGCGACGGCCTCCTCGCCCACCGAGCGCGGCAGCTCCAGCACCCACTCGGCGAGCGAGGTGCACAGGCGGCGCGACTGCTCGTCGGCTTCGTTCAGGAAGATGTTGAACAGGCCCAGGCTGATCTTCAGCGGCCCGATGACCTTGTAGTTCTCGGCATCGTCGACCGGCAGCTGGTCGGCTGCGGCGACGGCGTCGTTGGCGGCCGGCTCGATGACGTGCGCGGTGGGCAGCATGTCGAGTTCGCCGAGGTGCGTCGGCACGGTCTCGGGGCCCATGTCGCGGTCGTCGTCGTCGGCGTGCGTCGCGGGCGACTTGTCCAGGTCGCCGAGGTCGAACTGGAAGTCCGGCGCGATGGCTTCGGGCAGGCGCTCCAGGGGCTGCACCACGGTGCGGTCCTCGAGGTCCGCGGCGGACGCATGGGCGACGTCGGCGGGCGCGGGCGCCGCGTCGAACGGCAGGTCCAGCAGGAAGGCGGGTTCGTGCGCCCCGGCATCGAGCGGCGGCAGGTCGGCCAGCTCGGGCGGCGCGGTGTTGGCGAAGTCCTCGAGGATCTGCGTGTCGCTGGCCTCCTCGGGCACGGGCTCGAACGAGACCTCCGGCGACGGGATGGGCGTCAGCACCGCCGTGGCCTCGACGGCCGGCGCGGACACCGGCGCGGGCGCCGCGACGGGCGCCTTGGGCCGCATCGGCTGGGCGTCCGGATCGACGCCGTCGCGCAGCGCATTGGCGGCCGCGACGATGGGGGCGCTGGTGTAGCCGTGCGCGTTCTTCGCGGCGAGCGCCTTGACCCAGCCCTCGAGCTCGTCGAGCACGTTGAGCGAGAAGCTGCGCAGGTCGGGACCGGCCTCGATGACGGCATCGGCCAGGCGGGCGTTGTACAGCTGCTCGCAGGCCCAGGCGGCTTCCCCGAAGTCCTTCAGGCCGACCATGCGCGAGCTGCCCTTGAGCGTGTGGAACGCCCGGCGAACGGTGGAGATCGATTCGAAGTGTTGCGGGTCCTCGGCCAGGCGCTCCAGGCTCTCGCGGGCGCCGGCGACGACTTCCTCGGCCTCCTCGAAGAAGACCTCGAGCATCTCGTCGTCCTCGGCCGTGGCCGTGTCCGAGACGGCGGCCGGCGCGGGCGCGGGGGCCGGCGGCGGCGGCGCGACGAACTCGGTCATCGCCTTGGCGACTTCCTGGCGCACTTCGGCGGTGGCGGTCTCGTCGCTGCGGGCCAGCGCGGTGCGCGCGGCCTTGGCGGCGTCGGCGATGCTCTTCTCGTCCGAGGCGGTGGCCTGCTGGGCCAGCTCCTCGAGCTTCTGCATGACGTCGGCCTTGGAGGCGGCGTCGCTGCCGGCCGTGGCGGCCAGCTGCTGCACCTGCTCCAGCAGCTCGCTCTCGCCGGCTGCGGGCGCGTCCACTTCGGTGGGCACGATCTCGTCGACGCGGCCCATCGTGGTCTCGAGGCGGCCCGATTCGGGGTCGAACCGGAACAGCGACTTGGCCAGCTGCGGTTGCACGCCCAGCAGGTCGATGAGGAAGCCGAGCGCGCCGACATTGGCGGCCAGGCGGCCCACGGCCTGCTCGGACGACGCGCGCTCGGCCGGCGAGGCCTCGGCGCCTTCGCGCGACTGCGCCAGCACGGTGTCGACTTCGTCGCGCATGCGCACGACGGCCTGGCCGGCCTGGTCGAGGCCCAGCACGGACAGCACGCCGCGCATGGCCGACAGCTTGGCCGGCACCGGCACCAGCGTCTCGCGCTCGGCCGGGTTGCGGTTGAACTTGTCGAGCTGGCCTTCGACGTCGGCCAGCGAGGACCGCAGCTCCTGCACGACGCTGCCCATGGTCTGGCGGTCGGAGGCGCGGCGGTAGAGATCTTCCATCCACGGCTCGATCGGGCCCGGGGTGCGGCCCTGGCGCGCGAGGTCGATGCGCTCGGCGAGCTGGTGGATGCGGGTGCCGAACGAGGCGTCGGCGATGTCGGCGTCGTCGAGCGCGGCGTCCAGGCACAGCAGGCTGGTGGCCACTTCCATCGCCAGGACGGGGGACGGCACGGCGGCGCCCTCGGCCACCTGCGTGACCGCGGCGTCGAGCGCGCGCGCCATGTGCTCGCCCTCGGCATGCAGCTTGCGCACCGAATCGGCCACCAGCGAGGCCTGCTCGCGCAGGCTGGACGCCAGGCCCGACTGGCCGGCCGTGGCCGACGACCACGATTCCTTCAGCGCCTCGACGCGACGGCGCGCCAGCGGGATCATCGCCGGGTCGTAGCGGCCCAGTGCTTCCTGTTCGTAGTCGATCGGCTCCTGCGCGGCGAGGCTGAAGGCCTTGCGCACGGCCACCAGGCGCGGCGCCTTGGCGTCGTCGCCGGGCAGCGCGCGGGCGCAGAAGAACAGCAGGTCCTGCGTGAGGCGGTCGGAGACGTCGGACTGGCCGCGCTCGGCCAGGCGCACCTGGGCCAGCAGGCGCGAAGTCAGGCGCTTGCTGTAGACGTCGGCCGACAGGCGGCCCTGCGCCTGCGCCTCGAAGAAGGCGGCGGCCACGGACCACAGGCCCGACAGCTTGCCGGACGTGCCGGCGGCCAGGCCCGCGAACAGCTGGCTCATCTGCGTGGCGGCGGGGCCCACGGGGCCGCGCAGCAGCGCGAGCATGCACTGCTCCATGCGGCCACGGGTATCGGCGTCGGGCTGCAGCGCCATGACGTGCGTGCCGGCCGAGGCCTTCACGAGCGCCGGCGCGGCGGCGGTCAGCTGCGTGCCCGATGACGGCGAGTCGGCCTGCCACAGGTCGGCCGGATGGATGCGATCGGCACCGGCCAGCGTCTGCACTTCGCGGTATTGCGGGAACAGTGCGAGCGGCGACACGTCCTTGCCCGACAGGCGGCGGCGCAGGAAGTCCAGCAGCGCGAAGGACGAGCGCTCGATGCTCGTCACCGCGTCGTTGTCCATCGCGCGAACCTTGGACATGAAGCGCAGCACGGCCTGCTCGCTGGCGCGCAGCATGCGCGCGCCCTCGGCCTGCCCGACCATGTCGAGCGCACCGGCGCCCTGGTGGAACAGCGCGCGCGCCTGCTGCATCGCCGGAGCGGCGCTGCCGTCGATCTCGGCGCCTTGCGGCGCGGTCTCGACCTCGCGCATCTGGCGCCGCAGGGCCTTGTGCGCGTTGTCCAGGGTACGGCGAAGCTCGTCGGCCACCCAGGCCAACGTGCTCAGGTCTGCAGGCACGGCGTGCGCTACTTGTTCACTCAACGTCATCTCCAGCGCGCGCACTCATCGAGCGCGCGCAAGGGTTCAGCCAACCATCTCTACAAACGCCGACTTCCCAGGTGCAGAGCCGGCCGCAGGCCAACCCAAGCACAAGGGAAGCGAGGATCACATCCGAGTCGATCCGGGCTCCCCCTCGGGGGCGCGCAGGCGGCAAAGGACTTGCGCAGCAAGGCCCCGCCGTAACGGCGTCCGGCTTGCAAGCCGGACGCTTCCCGACGGGAGGAGCGTGGGGGCTGTCATCATGCAATCTTGAACCGGGACACCGACTGGCGCAGTTCTTCAGCGGTACGGGACAGTTCACGCACGATCTGGGCGGTGGAACGCGTGCCGTCGCCGGTCTGCTCCGTCACCGCGAAGATGTGCTGGATGTTCGAGGCCACGACGTTCGCGGACTGCGCTTCGCTCTGCGCCTGCGTCGAGATGCTCTCGACCAGGGAGGACAGCTCGCGCGTCACACGGTCGATGTCGATCAGCGCGGCACCGGCAGCGTCGGACAGCTGCGCTCCCTGCACCACGCCCTGGGTCGAGCGTTCCATGGCGGCCACGGCATCGCCGGTGTCGGTCTGAATGGCCTTCACGAGCGCCGCGATCTGCCGGGTCGCGTCGCCGGAGCGTTCGGCCAGCCGCTGCACTTCTTCCGCAACCACGGAGAAGCCGCGGCCCGCGTCGCCGGCGGAGGCCGCCTGGATGGCGGCGTTCAGGGCCAGCACGTTCGTCTGTTCCGTAATGTCGGAGATCAGCTCGGTGATTTCGCCGATCTCCTGCGAGGATTCGCCCAGGCGCTTGATCCGCTTGGAGGTTTCCTGGATCTGGTCGCGGATCGAGTTCATGCCCTCGATGGCGTCCTGCACCGC
>JBJMWE010000003.1:0-3158 GCA_045810285.1 Vitreoscilla sp.
CGGCGGCGGCCCGCTCGGCGACGGCGGCGGCCGAGGCAGCGGCGCTCGTGCCGGCCGGCTGCGATGCACCGGACGCCGCACCGCTGGCCGCGCTCGCCGCCCCGGCGCCGTGCGCCGCATCCTCCTCGGCGCCCGGCGGATGGATCGTGCCCATGCGCACATTGCGGGCCAGCGCGACCGGCACCGGCGGCTCCAGCGGCGCAGTAGCCGTGGCCGCCTGGACGCCAGCGATGTCCTTGTCGGTGGGGTACAGGCCCTTGATCCAGTAGTCCATCACCCGGCGCGCGATCGGCGCCGCGTTCTGACCGCCGAAGCCGGCGTTCTCCACGACCATGGCCAGCGCGATGGTGGGGTGGTCGGCGGGCGCGAAGGCGATGAACAGCGCGTGGTCGCGCAGGTGCTCGGCCACCTTGGCGGCGTTGTACTTCTCGCCGGCCTTCAGGCCCACGACCTGCGCCGTGCCCGTCTTGCCGCCCACGTCATAGCCGGCATTGGCGAAGGCCGGAGCGCCGGTGCCTTCCTTGTTGACCCCCACCATCGCGCGGCGGATCACCTCGACGTACTCCGACTTGAGCGGCAACGGCGTCATCGGCTCGGGCACCACCGGGTGGCGCTCGCCGGTGACCGGATCGACGATGTCGCGCACCAGGTGCGGTGTGTGGCGCTGGCCGCCGGTCGAGAGGATGCTGATCGCCTTGGCCAGTTGCGTGATCGTGTAGTTGTTGTAGCCCTGGCCGATGCCCAGCGAGATCGTCTCGCCGGCGTACCAGCGCTGCTGCTCGGCCTTGCGATAGGCCTTGCGCTTCCACTCGGTGGACGGCAGCACGCCGCGCAGTTCGCCCTCCAGGTCGATGCCGGTGGGCTGGCCGAAGCCGAACGGCTGCATGAAACCGGCGATGGTGTCCACGCCCAGGTCATTGGCGAGCATGAAGTAGTAGATGTCGCACGACTTGACGATCGACTGGTACATGTCGACGAAGCCGTGGCCCTGCGGCACGTCGTCGTGGAACGTGTGGTTGCCGAAGACGTAGATCGCCGGGTCGTGAATGCCCCATTCCGCGGTGCGCTTGCCGAGCGTCAGCGCGGCCATCGCCATGTAGGGCTTGTACGTGGAGCCCGGGGCGTAGGTGCCGCGGATCGCGCGGTTGAGCAGCGGCTTGTCGATCGACTCGTTGAGCTCCTTCCAGTTGTCGGGGTCGATGCCGTCGACGAACAGGTTGGGATCGAAGGTGGGCTTGGAGACGAACGCCAGGATCTCGCCGTTGCGCGGGTCGATCGCCACCAGCGCGCCGCGGCGATCGCCGTACAGCGCCTCGACCAGCGCCTGCAGCTTGATGTCGATCGACAGCTGCAGCGTGTTGCCGGGCGTGGCCGGCCTGCTCTCGAGCTGGCGCACCGCGCGGCCGCCGGCGGACGTCTCGATCTGCTCGAAGCCGGTGGTGCCGTGCAGCTCGGACTCGTAGCTCTGCTCCAGCCCCAGCTTGCCGATGTACTCCGTGCCGCGGTAGTTGCCCTGGTCCTCGTCCGACCACTCGTCGACGATCTGCTGCTTCTCTTCCTGGTTGATGCGGCCGATGTAGCCCACCAGGTGGCTCGCGAGCTCGCCGTACGGATAGTTGCGGAACAGGCGCGCCTTGATCTCGACGCCCGGGAAGCGGAAGCGCTGCGCCACGAAGCGCGCCACCTCCTCGTCGGTCAGCTTGGTGCGGATCGGCACCGACTCGAAGCTCTTGCCCTCGGCGGCGAGCCGCGCGAAGCGCTTGCGGTCGCGCGGCAGCACCTCGATGACCTTGCCGATCTCGTTGATCGTGCCCTCGAGGTCGGCGACCTTGGACGGCGTGATCTCCAGCGTGTAGGCCGGGTAGTTGGTGGCCATCACGACGCCGTTGCGATCGACGATCAGCCCGCGGTTGGGCACGATGGGCACGACGCCGATGCGGTTGGCCTCGGCCTGCGCCTGCAGGTCGTCGTGGCGCACCACCTGCAGCACGAACCAGCGGAACACCAGCACGCCGAAGCACAGCAGCACGAAGGCGGCCGCGGCGATCGTGCGCGTGCGGAAGCGATCGAGTTCGACCTCGATGTTCCGCAGTTCCGTCAGGGATTCCATGGGGCCCCCGCGGTCGCTGTCCCCCGCAGGGGAGGCTTCGCGCACGCTCCCTGCCCCCCGAGCGGCCCGGCCAAGCCGGTCCCGCCGCTCGCCCGGACTGCCCATTGCCCTGCCCGAGCGGCAGCGCCGGCGCGGCGAGGTGCGGACATCGCAGCGATCATGAAGCGCGACTCGCTGGTCACAGCGGCCTGTTCTCGTCGCGGTCGGGGGCGCGGCGCTGGGGGGCCAGCAGCACCCAGGACACCACCGGCCACAGCAGGGCTTCGAACAGCGGGGCCAGCAGCAGCGTCCAGCCGGGGAAGCTGCCGGACGACAGCAGGCGCACCACCAGCGACACCGCGTGCGCCACGATGAACACGGGCAGGATCTGCACCGCCTGCTCGGCCAGGCTGAACCACAGCAGGCGCCGATGCATCGTGATGGCCAGGAAGCTGAGCAGCGTGTAGGCCAGCGCGTGCTGGCCCAGCACCGAGCCCTGGTGCACGTCCATCAGCAGGCCGAAGAAGAACGCGGCGCCGATGCCCACGCGGCGCGGCTGGTGCACGTTCCAGAACACCACGACGACCGCCAGCACGTCGGGCATCGCCGCGATGCGCCCCAGCGGGAGCATGTTGAACAGCAGGGCGGCGAACAGCGACAGCCAGAGGAACAGCGGGTTGACCGGCAGCAGCAGCTGGTCGGAGCCGCGCGGCATGATCATTTCTTCGTCCCCTTGGACTTCTGGCCCTTGGCCGGCGCCGGCTCGGGCTCCGGCACCGGGCGCGCCGGCAGCTGCATCGCCATGGGCTCGAGCACCAGGACATGGCGAACGCCGTCAGCCGACGCCGTGGGCACCAGCGCGATGCGGGCGAACGACGAATCGGCGCGCGGATCGACCTTCACGACGCGCGCGACATCCAGCCCTGGCGGGTAGATGCCGTCGACGCCGCTGGTCTGCAGCACGTCGCCCACCTTGACGTCGGCGTTGCCGGCCATGAAGCGCAGCTCCATCGCCGAGCCGTCGGCGCCGAAGGCCGCGCTGCGCTGGTGGCTGCGCGTGTTGAGCACC
>JBJMWE010000004.1:0-28412 GCA_045810285.1 Vitreoscilla sp.
AAGGCTATGGCCTGACGGAGACGGCCGCGCCCAGCCACGCCAACCCGGCCGAGCGGCCGAAGCTGCAATGCCTGGGCATCCCGTTCTTCGGCGTGGATTCGCGCGTGGTGGACCCCGTCACGCTCAAGGAGATGCCGCCCGGCGAGGTCGGCGAGATCGTCACCCGCGGCCCGATGGTGTTCCGCGGCTACTGGAAGAACCCGGAGGCGACGGCGGCGGCGTTCATCGAGGTCGAGGGCCGCCGGTATTTCCGCACCGGCGACCTGGGCCACATGGACACCGACGGCTACTTCTTCATCACCGATCGCCTCAAGCGCATGATCAACGCGAGCGGGTTCAAGGTGTGGCCGTCGGAGGTGGAGCTGCTGCTGTACAAGCACCCGGGCGTGCAGGAGGCCTGCATCATCTCGGCGCAGGACGACTATCGCGGCGAGACGGTCAAGGCCATCGTGGTGCTGCGCGCCGACGCCCGCGGCAAGGTGCAGGAGCGCGACATCGTCAGCTGGGCGCACGAGAACATGGCCGCGTACAAGGCACCGCGCATCGTCGAGTTCGTCGACATGCTGCCCAAGTCCGGCGCCGGCAAGGTGATGTGGCGCCAGCTGCAGGACAAGGAAAACGCCGCGCGTCCCGCGGCCTGAACACAGGGAAAGAGCATGAGCAACACGTTCGTCTGGGTCGACATCCCCGTCAGGGATCTCGATCGCGCGGTCACGTTCTACAGCGCGGTCGTCGGCCGCGCGGTGAGCAAGGTCGGCGGGCCGGGCTTCGCATTCGGGCTGTTCGAGCACCATGGCGGCGAGGTGGGCGGCTGCCTGCTCGCCTCCGCCGAGGCCGGCGCGCCGTCGCTGGCCGGGCCGCTGGTCTACATCGACGCGAGCGACCGGCTGGACGCCGCCGTGGCCGCGGTGAAGGCGCATGGCGGCAAGGTGCTCAAGGACAAGCACTCGATCGCGCCGAACGGGTTCCGGGCGATCGTCGTCGACAGCGAGGGCAATCGCGTCGCCTTGCATTCGATGACGGCTTGACGGGCGCGTCGCCTGCGTCGCGTCCTGGTCCTCGCGCGTGACGCGCGTCAGCGCCGGTGCGCGCGCACGGTCGCGCTCACGAGGCCCCACACCCGTTCGGCCACCGGCGACAGCGCGCGGTCGTGACGACGCACCAGCATCACCGTGCGTTCCAGGCGCGGCAGCAGCGGCCGCACTGCGAGGCCGGGGAGGCCGGCGGGCGGCACGGCCAGGCGCGGCATCACGGTCAGGCCGATGCCGGCCTCGACCATCTGGAACGCCGTCGTCGGATGCCCGAGCTCCTGCTCCACCTTGCACGCCACGGCGTGCCGCGCCAGCGCCTCGTCGACATAGCGCCGGCTGCCCGACGCGCCGTCCAGCAGCACCAGCGACGCCCCGTCCAGCGCCTTCCAGCGCACGCTCGCGCCGCGGGCGAAGCGGTGATTCTCGGGCGTGACGAGCACGAACGGGTCGCTCAGGATGTCCTCGCAGTGCAGGTCCTCGACTTCGGGCGGTTCGACGACGACGCCGAAATCCACCTCGCCGCCGCGCACGCTGGCCAGCACGTCCTGCTGGATGCGATCGAGCAGCAGGAAGCGCACGCGCGGTGCGGCGCGGGCGCAGGCGGCGATGCAATCGGGCATCAGGTAGGCCGACAGCGTGGGGCTGCTGGCCACGCGCACCTTGCCGCCGTCGGCGTCGGCCAGGCCGGCGACGTCGTCCAGCGTGGCGTCCAGTTCGTCGAGCACGCGGTCCAGCCGCGCCGCGAGCGAGCGCCCGGCCTCGGTGAGCGCCACGTCGCGCGTGGTGCGGTCCAGCAGGCGCAGGCCCATCGCATGCTCCAGCTCGCCGATGGCGCGGCTGACCGCCGGCTGCGTCAGGCCGACGGCCTCGCCGGTGCGGCTGAAGTTGCGCGTGCGGGCCACCGACTGGAACACGCGCAGCTGGCGCAAGGTGACATTCATGATTCGCAATCATAAGTCCATGGAACAAATCCATTTCCCTTCTGAGCGGCGACGCGGTGAAATGGCCTCATGAAACGCCCGTCCTTCGTCCCCGACAACTTCACGCTGGCGCTCGTGGCCGTCGTCGTGCTGGCCACGTTCGCGCCGGCCCAGGGCGGGGTGGCGCGCTTCTTCGACGCCTTCACCGCCTTCGCCATCGGGCTGCTGTTCTTCCTGCATGGCGCCAAGCTGTCGCGCGACGCGATCAAGGGCGGGCTGATGCATTGGCGCCTGCACCTGCTCGTGTTCGCCTGCACGTTCGGGCTGTTCCCGTTGCTGGGCCTGGCGCTCAGGCCGCTGCTGCAGCCGCTGGTCACGCGCGAGATCTACACCGGCGTCATGTTCCTGTGCGTGCTGCCAGCGACGGTGCAGTCGGCGATCGCGTTCACGTCGATCGCGCGCGGCAACATCCCGGCCGCGGTGTGCAGTGCGTCGGCGTCGACGATGCTGGGCGTGTTCGTCACGCCCGTGCTGGTGAGTCTGGTGGTGGTGCCCAGCGCGTCGGCCTCGAACGCGATGGAGTCCATCGTGCGCATCCTGCTGCAGCTGATGCTGCCCTTCGTCGTCGGCCACCTGTCGCGGCCGTGGATCGCGGCCTGGCTGCACCGGCGCAAGGAGATGCTGGGGGTCGTCGACCGCGGCTCCATCCTGCTGGTGGTCTACACGGCGTTCAGCGCGGCCGTCATCGAGGGGCTGTGGAAGCAGGTGCCCGTGCTGGCGCTCGCCGGATTGCTGGTGGTGTGCGCCGTGCTGCTCGCCTGCGCGCTGTTCCTGACCGGCTGGCTCGCGCGCCGCCTCGGCTTTCACAAGGCCGACGAGATCACGATCGTGTTCTGCGGCTCCAAGAAGAGCCTGGCCAGCGGCATCCCGATGGCCAAGGTGCTGTTCCCCGCGCAGTCGGTCGGCGCGATCGTGCTGCCGTTGATGCTGTTCCACCAGATGCAGCTGATGGTGTGCGCCGTGCTGGCGCAGCGCTGGGCGCGGCGCGTCGAGCCCGACGCCGTCGGCGGGACGCCGAGCGGCGTGGTCGGCTGACTTGCGGCGGGCGTCGAGACTGGAGGGGTGTGGCCGGCCAGCCCCCTCCGATCGCCGCCCGGGCGTCGCCACTCAGGCGCGCAGCTTCTGCGTCTCCGGATGCCGCCGCATGTACACGTCGACATAGCTGCACGACGGCTGGACGCGGTGGTGCTGGGCGTCGGCCCATGCCAGCGCCGCGCGCACCAGTTCGGCGGCGATGCCGCGGCCGCCGACGGCGGGCGGCACGCCGGTGTGGGTCATCCACATGATGTCGCCGCGCAGCTGGTAGTCGCACACGCAGAGCTGGCCCTCGACGGTGGCCTCGAATCGCTGGCGGGCTTCGTTGTGGGTGACGGCGATGGTCATCGATGGCTCCGGAGCGGTGACGCGCTGCTGCGGCAACCCGCGCGCCACCCGCCTGCCTTCACTTGAGCTGTTGCCACAGGAAGGCGAACTGCAGCGCCTGCACGTCCGCGCGCTGCGCGTTGTCGGCCGCGCCGCCGTGGCCGCCCTCGATGTTCTCGTAGTACAGCACGTCGTGGCCCTGCTCGATCATGCGCGCGGCCATCTTGCGCGCATGGCCCGGGTGCACGCGGTCGTCGCGCGTGGACGTGGTGAACAGCACCGTCGGGTAGCGCGTGTCCTTGTGCACGTTCTGGTACGGGCTGTACCTGGAGATCCAGGCCCATTCGGCCGGGATGTCCGGGTTGCCGTACTCGGCCATCCACGACGCGCCGGCCAGCAGCTTGTTGTAGCGGCGCATGTCCAGCAGCGGCACCTGGCAGCTGACGGCGTTGAACAGGTCGGGGCGCTGCATCGTGACGGCGCCCACCAGCAGGCCGCCGTTGCTGCCGCCTTCGATGCCGAGGTGGCGCGGGCTCGTCACCTTGGTGGCGATGAGGTCCTCCGCCACGGCGATGAAGTCGTCGTAGCTGCGCTGCTTGTTCTCGCGGATGGCGGCCTGGTGCCAGCCCGGGCCGTACTCGCCGCCGCCGCGGATGTTGGCGTAGACCCAGACGCCGCCGTGCTCGTACCAGGCCTTGCCGATGCCGCCCGAGTAGCTGGGCGTCAGCGAGATCTCGAAGCCGCCGTAGCCGTACAGCAGCGTCGGGTTGGCGCCGTCGGCCTTGGCGCCCTTGGGCCAGATGATGAAGTAGGGCACCTTCGTGCCGTCCTTGGACGTGGCGAACTTCTGCTCGACGTGCATGCCGGCCGCGTCGAAGAAGTGCGGGCGCGACTTCAGCAGCTCGCGCTTGTCGCTGCCGGTGTGGCCCAGGTACAGCGAGTCGGGCGTCAGGAAGTCGGTGTAGTTGAGGAAATAGGACTCGGCGTACGGGTCGTCGGCCACGTGCGGGTCGTCGATGCCGTACGCGGATAGCGTGCCGAGCGCGGGCGCCTGCACCGCATGGCGCTCCCAGCCGGTGGCCGTCGGCGTGAGCTCCTCGATGCGGCCGGTGACGTTGTCGAGGACGGTCAGCAGGAGCTTGGACTTCGTCGTGGCGAAGCTCGCCAGCGAGCGCGTGGGCGTCGGCGTGAACAGCGCCTGCAGGTGGCGGTCGCCGGCCAGGTAGGCCTTGGCGTCGCCCACCAGCAGCGAGCCGCGCGGCCACGTCGTGTCGCCCAGCTTCCAGTCGGAGCGCAGCTCGATCAGCACGCGGCTCTTCCAGAACGTGAAGTTGGCGTCGTCGGGCTTGTCGATCAGCGTGAGACTGGGGGCCTTGCCGGCCGGGTCGAGCTTGTCGAGCAGCCAGACGCGCGAGGTGTAGAAGTCGAGCGAGCGGCTGAAGGTCGTGCGCTCGAAGCCGGGGGTGTCGTCGACGCTCATGCCCGAGGCGACGTCGGTGTGCTCGCCGGTGAACAGGGTGGTGGCGCTGGCCAGCGGCGTGCCGCGCGACCAGCGCTTGACGACGTTCGGGTAGCCGGAATCGGTGAGGCTGCCCGGGCCGAAGTCGGTGGCCACGTAGAGCGTGTCCGCGTCGGCCCACTCCACGCTGGACTTGGCCTCCGGCAGCACGAAGCCGTCGGCGACGAACGCGCGTTTGGCGACGTCGTACTCGCGCACGACCTGCGCGTCCGAGCCGCCGCGCGAGAGCATGACGAGGCAGCGCTCGTACTTCGGCGCGAGGCACGCGGCGCCGTGCCAGACCCAGTTCTCGTTCTCCTTCTTCGCGAGCTGGTCGAGGTCGATCACGACGTCCCAGGCGGGCTGCGGCTTGCGGTACTCGTCGAGCGTGGTGCGGCGCCACAGGCCGCGCGGGTTCTTGTCGTCGCGCCAGAAGTTCCAGAAGTGCCGGCCGCGGCGCGCGACGGCGGGGATCTGGTCCTTGGAGTCGAGGATGGCGCGCAGCTGGTCGCGCGTCTGCTGGAACTGCGGCCAGGCCTCGATCCGCTTGCGCGACTGCGCGTTGCGCTCGCGCACCCAGGCCAGGGCCTTGTCGCCGAGGATGTCCTCGAGCCACAGGTGGGGGTCGTCTGCGGCGGCGGACGCGGGAGCGGAGGCGGCGGAGGCTTGGGCCATGAGGGAGCTTGCGGCGGTGGCCAGCGCGGCGGCCACGCACAGGAGTCGGAAGGTCTTGATCATCGCAGAGCGGGTGGATGAAGGAAGCGCCCGGGCCTCGTGAGCCGGGACGCGCTTGGGGCCATTCTTGCCGCTGCCGGGGCCCTCGCCAGGGGGCCCGTCGCATAGGTGAAACCCTCGGTCGAGGCCGGCGTGGGGCATCCGTTGCGTGCGAATCTCCTCGCGACGAAAGGGGAAGTGGCGCCGGGCCGTATCCTCCCCGATGTGTCAACACGATGACGACTGGCATCATCGCCCCGCGCCAATCCTGGCACGGGCCGGCCGAATGCCGGCGCATTTCCACGAGAACACCCGCCGCCTGCCATGACCGCCACGAATCCCCTCCTTGCCGACTGGACGACGCCCTTCGCCTTGCCGCCGTTCGACCGGATCCGGGCGTCCGACTTCGGGCCGGCCTTCGAGGCGGCGATGCGCGCCCAGCGCGCGGAAGTGGCGACCATCGCCGCGCAGCCGGACGCGCCGGACTTCGACAACACGGTGGCCGCGTTCGACCGCAGCGGGCGGCTGCTGTCACGCGTCGAGGCGGCGTTCCACGCGCTGGCCGCGTCGCACACGTCGCCCGAGATCCAGTCCGTGCAGCGCGAACTGGCCGGTCCGCTGGCCGCCCACGAGAGCGCGGTGATGATGCACGCCGGCCTGTTCGCGCGCCTGGACGCGGTGCACGCCAGGCGGCACGAACTGTCGCTCGACGCGGAGCAGTTGCGCCTGGTCGAGCGCCTGCATGTCGACTTCGTGCGCGCCGGCGCGCGGCTGGGCCCGGACAAGCAGCCGCGCTACGCGCAGATCATGGAGCGCCTCGCGCAGCTCACCACGCGCTTCGCGCAGAACGTGCTGGCCGACGAGGCCGGCTTCCAGCTGGAGCTGTCCGACGACGAGCTCGACGGCCTGCCGCCCTTCGTGCGCGCGTCCGCGCGCCAGGCCGCCAGCGACCGTGGCCTGCCCGAGGGCACGCACGTGGTGACGCTGTCGCGCTCGCTGATCGTGCCGTTCCTGACGTTCTCCAACCGGCGCGAACTGCGCGCGCGCGCCTGGAAGGCCTGGGTCGGCCGCGGCGAGATCGAGGGCGAGACGGACAACCACGAGGTCGCGCGCGACATCCTTCGCCTGCGCCAGGAACAGGCCTGGATGCACGGCCATTCCAGCTACGCCGAGTACGCGCTGGCCAACACGATGGCCGGCACCATCGCGTCGGTCAACAACCTGCTGGACGACGTCTACATGCGCGCGCTCGCGGCGCTGCAGGACGAGCGCCAGGCCGTGCACGAGGCGTTGCGCGGCGCGGGCGTCGCCGCGCCGTACATGGCGTGGGACTGGCGCTTCGGCTCCGAGAAGGTGCGCCAGCAGCGCTACGCGTTCGACGACGGCGAGGTCAAGCCGTACTTCTCGCTCGATCGCATGGTGCAGGCCGCGTTCGACTGCGCGCAGCGGCTGTTCGGCATCCGCCTGGTGCGCAACGACGCGATCCCGGTGTACCACCCGGACGTCGTGCCGTACGAGGTGTGGGACGAGACCGCCCCCGATCCGGCGGCCGCGGGCGGCGGCGGTGCGAGCGGCGAAGGACGGCTGATCGGCGTCTTCCTGCACGACAACTTCGCGCGCCAGACCAAGCGCTCCGGCGCGTGGATGAGCGCGCTGCGCTGGCAGTGCCGCAACGGCGGCGTCGACCTGCCGGTGATCATGAACAACAACAACTTCGCCAAGGGCGCGCCCGGCGAGCCGACGCTGCTGTCCTTCGACGACGCGCGCACGCTGTTCCACGAGTTCGGGCATGGCCTGCACGGGCTGCTGTCGAACGTGACGTACCAGCGGCTGTCGGGCACCAACGTGCTGCGCGACTTCGTCGAGCTGCCCTCGCAGCTGTTCGAGCACTGGCTGCTGGAGCCCGAGGTGATCGCGCGCCACGCGCGCCACTGGCAGACGGGCGAGCCCATCCCCGAGACGCTGGTGCGCCGCCTGCAGGAGGCGCGCCGCTGGGGCCAGGCCTACGAGACGGTGCGCTACGCCGGCAGCGCGCTGGTGGACATGGCCGTGCACTCGCGCCAGGACAAGGAGCCGCCGCAGGACCTGCCCGAGTTCGAGGCGGCCACCCTGGCGCGCCTGAACCTGCCGCCCGAAGTGGGCGTCAACCATCGGCTGCTGCACTTCCAGCACCTGTTCTCGGGCGCCGCGTACGCCGCGGGGTATTACGTCTACCTGTGGGCGGAGGTGCTGGACGCCGACGCCTTCGACGCGTTCAAGGAAGCCGGCAGCGCCTTCGACCCGGCCACCGCCGCGCGCCTGCGCCAGTGCATCTACGGCGCCGGCGACAGCGTGGCCCCGCAGCAGGCCTACGCTGCGTTCCGCGGGCGCATGCCGTCGATCGAACCGCTGCTGCGCAAGCGGGGCTTGCTGCCGGAGGACGTCGAATACTGATTCGGTCGGCGCGGTCCGAGGGGTCTGGCCTTTCCTCGGATCGCGCTGTCGACCCCCACCGCCGCCATGACGTCGTCGCGATCCGAGGACAGGCCTGACCCCGATCCCCGGCTGACGTTCGGGGTCGGGCCTCTCCTCCCTTCGCGGCTGCCGCGCCGCTGCGAACGGCACCCGGGCGCGAAGCGAGGAAAGGCCAGACCCCTCGGGCCCGGCGCCTCGTTCGCTATTTCTTGGCTTCGGCGCAGCCTGCGTCCACGCCCTGGTCGGCCACCACGCGCCAGTGGCCGTCGGCGTCCTTGCGCCAGATGCTGGTGAAGCGGCCGGTGACCTTGCCTTCCGGGTCGTGGACGATGCCCGTCGAGATCGCGTAGCGACCGTCGGCGGTGGGGGCGACGGCGTCGGGGCCCCAGCTGAACGGCGCCTGCGGGGCCTCGAAGAAGCGCTTCCACGCCTGGACGACCGCGGGGCGGCCGATCTGCGCGCTGCGGCCGTTGAACACGGCGTCGTCGGCGACGAAATCGGCGAACCTGTCGAGCTTGCGGTCGGCCATCGTCTTCGCGAACGCGATCTCGCTGGCCTTGACCTCGGCGGCGATGGCCGCGAGGTCGTTGGCCGACGGCAGCGGCGCCGCGGCGAGCGCGTCGAACGCGATGACGGACAGGGCGCAGGCGATCAGGGCAGGGCGCATGGCGGGTCGCTCCAGCAGTCGAGGTGCGGCGATTGTGGCGGTGTGGCGCGCACGCCGCCATGCGGGCGGGCGGCCTTGACATGCCCGGCGCGCCGGCGCAAAGTCGCGGCTCCCTCAACCGAAACGCCTTCAGGAGGTCGCCATGGATACCGTCATCTTCAGCGCGTCGACCGTCTTGTCGTCACGGTAATCGCAGGTCTCGCCGACAGTCTTCCCGACCCGTCCGCGGCCTCCGGTGCAAGGCCCCGCTCGAACTCGAGCGCACGCCCGCACCGACGCCATCCGGTTCCGACGCCCATCCCCTTCATCGCCGGCCTTGACCGTGCAAGGCCTTCGTCCGCTCGCGCTTCTTCAGAGGCTCGAGTGAAGCTGCCGCATCGCCGATCCGGCCGGTGCGGCGCGTCCGGAATCCTTCCAAATGCACGACTCCTTCGATCTGCGCGCGCTGCGCGACATCGGACTTTCCCATGACACGGTGCAGGCCGCGCTCGCGCGTCCGCGACCGGATGGCGCGCGGCTGGCGCGCGTCGTCGAGATCCAGCGTGACCACCTCGTCGCGCACGACGGCGCCGCGGCGCATCCGCTGCAGCTCGCGCCCGCCCTGCGCGCGGGGCTGCAGCACGAGCACGACACCCTCGTCGTCGGCGACTGGGTGTGGTGGCGCGCGGCCGCCTCCGACGACGACCGCGGCTGGGTCGTCGCCCGCCTGCCCGCGCGCAACCGCGTGTCGCGCCGCGACCCGGCCGGCGGCCGCCAGGGCCTGGTGGCCAACATCGATACCGCGCTCATCGTGATGGGCCTCGACAGCGACTTCAACCTGCGCCGCCTCGACCGCTTCCTCGTGCTGGCGCACTCGGCCGACGCGCGCGTGGTGGTCGTGCTCACCAAGGCCGACACCTGCGACGACCCCGCGGCCGCCGTCGCCCGCGTGCGCACGCACCTGGGCGATGCGCGCGACGACGTCGCGGTGCTGGCCGTCGATGGCCGTTCACCCGACGCCGCGGCGGCGCTGGCGCCCTGGCTCGCCCGCGGCGCGACGCTGGTGACGCTGGGCTCCAGCGGCGCGGGCAAGACGACGTTGACCAACACGCTCACGGGCGCCGCCGCGCTCACGGGCGCGGTGCGTGCGGACGACGAGCGCGGACAGCACACGACGACGGTGCGCACGCTGCACCGCACCGGGGGCGGCGCCTGCCTCATCGACACCCCCGGCCTGCGCCAGCTGTGGCTCGACGCGGACGCCGACACCCTCAACGACGCCTTCCCCGAGATCGGCATGCTGGCCCTGCGCTGCCGCTACCGCAACTGCCGCCACGCGCAAGAGCCGGGCTGCGCGGTGCGCGAACAGGTGCCGCGCGAACGGCTCGTGAGCTTCCAGAAGCTGTTGCGCGAGGCCCATCGCGAGGGCGACGACATCTTCCAGCGCCGGCGCCAACTCGCCGGGATGAAGCAGCGTACGCGCGACAACCGGCAGCGCACCGCGGCGCGCGACGCGGGCGAGTGGTGATGCGGGCGGAGCGGCCGTCGCTATCGCTGGAGGGGTCTGGCCTTTCCTCTGATCGCGCGGCGGTGCCACCGTGAGCCGATTGGCCGGCCGCGATCCGAGGACAGGCCTGACCCCGATCCTGGGCTGACGGTCGAGGTCAGGCCTGTCCTCCCTTCGCGGCGGGCCGTGCCGCTGTCGGTGGGCGTCTCGGCGCGAAGCGAGGAAAGGCCAGACCCCTCCGGCGACGGCGTGCCGTCGATCAGCGCAGGCCGGCGCTGCCCGGGGCGACATGCGCATGCGTCGGCCCGCGCGACGTGAAGCGCACGCCGCAGCCCGCGATCGCCGCCACGCGTTCCAGCAGCGCGGCGGCCGAGGTCACCGGCGAGGCGTCGTACTGCGGTCGCACGTGCGCGAGCAGGCGCGTGAGACGCTCCTGGTGTGCCAGGTCGCCCTGCGCGCCGAGCTTCAGGCGGACGACGCGCCGCGCATCGGCGAGGTCTCGTTCGCAGAGCGAGGCGTCATCGCCCGCGTCGCCGGATGCGCCCGCATATGATGCGCACCACCGCAGCGCGGCCCCGCGCTCGAGCGCGTCGAGGTGGCTCACCAGCAGCCCGTCCAGCGGCCCCGCGGCCGCGGCGGCGTAGCGCAGCAACACCGCATCGGGGTGTCCGCGCCGGAAGCGCCCTTGCCAGCCGCGGTCGTCGTTGTGCGGTTCGGCCAGCGTGTCGAGCGCGGCGTCGTGGGTGGGGAAGGGGCCGGCGCCGTGGCGCGTCATGTAGGCGCGCACGATGCCCAGGCGCACGACGGGCGCGTGGATGCCGGCCGCGGCGAGCACGGACCCGGCGGCGGCGGGCGTCACGTCGCTCCACGTGGTGTGCGGATGGAAGCCGCGCGATTCGTCCAGGAGCATGCCCTGGGCGCCCTCGAACAGCAGCGTGCCCGCGCGCCCGAGACGGGCCGCGACGACCGCGTCATCGGCCGGCGCGACCTGCGCCGCGAGATGGCACGCCTGTTCGAGCCAGCGCTCGGCGACGGCGTCGTCGCGCAGGACGCGCGCGTCGTCGTCGGCATCGAGCGCCGCCAGGTCGAACTGCGCCGCCAGCCGGCGGCGGATGGCCGCCAGCTTCTCGCGCACGCGGCGCGGGTGGGCGAGCTCGACGTAGCGCAGCGCCTCGTCCGGATGCTCGATGCCGTGCGCCACCGTCTCGCCGACGCCCACGCCGCAGCTCCCGTGCGCGTGCGTCCCGCGCAGGCGCTCGCGCAGGCGGCCCGCCGACTGGTGATACGGCGTCGTGACGCGGCAGCGCGCCGCGATCGTCAGGCGCTCGAGGGCGTCGGCGACGCCCGCCTGCCGCAGGAAGTGCGCTTCGACCTGCAGCGCCGTCGGATGCACGACCACGGGCGCCGCGAGCAGCGTGTGCACGCCCGGCACGAAGGTGCCCGCGCCGAACTGCGAGAACGTGTGGTGGCGGCCGTCGGGCAGCACGACGTTGTGCCCGGCCTGCGCGCCGCCGTTGAACCGCGCGACGGTGTGCACCGGCCAGCGCCGGCACAGGGCGTCGGTGAACAGGCCCTTGCCGCAGTCGCCGAACCCCAGGCCGACGAGCGCGGCGAAACGCGGCGCCTCGCGCATCGCCGCTCAGCCGAACAGGCGCTGCCACCACGGGGACGCGGGCCGCGCCGCCGCGGCGTGCGACCGCGTGGCCTGCGGGCCGCCCGATCGCAGCAGCTCGGCGTACGGGCTCACGGCGCGGACGACGGCGCCGACGCGCTCGCGGTGCATGCCGTCGGCGGACAGCGCATGGGCCAGCGCGTCGGTGTCGGCCAGGCGGCCCTCGGTCAGGCCCACCAGCGCGGCGGCCACGGCGCAGGTGTCGTCGGGGGACTCCATGCAGATCACGTGGTCGCCCAGCAGCTCGCGCCAGCGCGCCTCGCAGCGCTTGCGGCGCTGCAGGTCGGGGATCAGGAAGAACAGGTTGTACGTCTCGGCGGCCGCGGCGATGGCCTCCTCGATGGGGATGTCCTCGTCCAGGTGCTCGCCCAGGAGCGCTTGGACCTGGTGGCGCGACACCGCCGGATAGGGCAGCTCGTCGCCGGTCATCATCAGGTAGCCGCGCTTCCTGCGCCTGGCCCAGCAGTCGAGGTCGGTGTGCTGCGCCAGCGTGTAGAAGGCCAGCTCGTAGCTCTCCGAGCCCGAGCCGCCGCCGCCGCCCTCGAGCCAGCTCCACGTCAGCCACTGGTCCATCAGTTCCGCCGTGGATTCGAACTGGCCGACCTGCAGCGGCGCCTTGTCCGACGTGGCGTCGCCGATCGCCATGAACATGATCTGCGGGTCGGCGATGCGGCAGGCCTGCAGCGTCTTCATGAAGTTGGGCAGGTCGCGCTGCGCCAGCATGCGCGGGATGTCACCCATCGAGCCGGTGACGTCGAGCGCGAACACGATGCCCAGCGAATCCGGGTGCTCGGCACTGTCGCGCGACTCGCGCATCTTCAGGCCGTGCGGGTTCATCAGCCCGTGGCAGCCGCGCTGGGCGAACACCTCGTTGGCGGCCTTGGTGCTGCGGTCGGCCAGGATGGCGGCGTGCGCGGCGTGCGAGTAGTTTCCGTGTCCCATGATGTGTCCGTGGCGTCAAGCCTGTTGAGGGTCGAAGGGAATGAATCGTGGCGGGCCGAAGGCCTGGCGCGCGGCCGCGGCCAGCTGGCGATCGATCTCCGCGGCGCCGTGGCGCGCGCACCAGGCCGCGTCCTCGCTGGCGCGCTGCAGCAGGCCGGCGACGGGCGCGGGCACGCGCGGGCCCAGCGGCGGCGGGCCGGCGCTGTCGCCGTGCAGCAGCGCGCGCAGCGTCCAGGCCGACTGCATCAGGTCGCGCGCGATCTCGCCGCCGCGCCGCGCCAGGCCCCAGCCCACCAGCAGCACGCCGTGGTCGGCGGGGTTGACCAGCCAGTGCGACGCCCGCAGGTCGCCGTGGGTCCAGCCCGCCTCGTGCACGTAGGCCAGCACCTCCAGCACGCGGCGCCACAGCCACACCGCGTGGCGCGCGTCGCGCAGGCCGCCCGGATGATGCGCCTGCACGTCGGCCAGCGTGCCCCAGTAGCCGACGGGGTGGCGCAGCACGAGGGCGTCGCGGGCCTCGGCAGGGCCGTCGGTCGGGCCGCAGGCCACCAGCTGCGGCAGGCGCTGGCTGAAGTAGGCGGACGCGGGCAGGTCCAACTGCTGCAGGCGCTGCAGCGCCTGGGCCTCGGCGGCCAGCGCGTGGGCGCCGTCGCGCGCCAGCTTGATCGTGACGCGCTCCGGCAGCGGCCCGCAGGTGACGGCCGACAGCAGCTCGCACCCGTCGCTCTCGCCGAGGGCGGCCAGCACGCGGTAGGGGCGTCCCAGGATGCGCAGCAGGCGGTCGCCGGCCGCGTCGACCGCGCGCGATCGCAGCCACGCCTCGTGGAAGGTGCGGCGCTCGACGACGCGCGCGCTGCGCGTGACCATCGCGCGGCATTGCGGACACGCCACCATGCGCCACGAGGCCTGGCGCGGCAACGGGCCGCCGCATTGCGGGCAGGACAGGGCGTCGAAGTTCATGGCGTGTGCGACGGCAAGGGCCGGGTGGTGTCCGGGGCATTCTTCCAGAGCCGGGTGCCGAGTCGAATCGCCGGTCGCGCTTGCATGGTTGCAATGTACAACTTGCATAAGTTGCTGTAAACAACTAAATCGGCATGCGGCTGGATCGCCCGAATGCGACCGCCAATGAAAAATGGCCGCCCATTGCGGGGCGGCCATCTCGTCGATGCCTGTCAGCGCCGAAGCGCCTGCCGATCAGCGGCCGCGGAAACGCGGATCGCGCGGGCCGTTGGCGCCTTGCTTGGCGCCGAAGGCCTTGCGCTCGCCGAAGCCTTCGCGCTGCGGACGATCGCCGAACGGCGGGCGGTCGCCCTGCGGGCGCGCGGGGGCGCGTTCGCCGGCTTCGCGGTTGAACGCCGGACGCTCACCGCCTTCGCGATTGAACTGCGGGCGATCGCCGCCGTTGAACGGCGGCTGCGGACGCTGGCCGCGGTAGTCGCCGCGCGGGGCTTCGTTGCGCTGGAACGGGTTGTCGCTGCGGAACGCAGGACGCTGTTCGCCGCCTTCGCGGTTGAACTGCGGGCGGTCGCCGAACGGGCGGCGGTCGCCGGCGTGCTGGGGACGCTCGCCGAACTGCGGACGGTCGCCGCCCTGGCCGGGGCCACGGTCGCCGCCGAAACGGGGACGGTCGTTGCCGAAGCCGGGGCGTTGGCCGAAGCCTTCGCGATCGCCGCCGCGCGGGCCGCCGAAGCCGCCACGCGGGCCGTTGTTGAAGTTCGGACGATGGCCGCCGTACTGCGGACGCTCGTCGTCGAAGCGGCGCGGGCCGCCCGAACGCATCGGCTGGGGCGCCGGGATGCGCGGCTCGAGGCCGGGCACCACCGCCACCGGCAGGTTGTTGCCGGTGAAGCGCTCGATGCGGCGGATCATGCCGACGTCGCGACGCTCGGCCAGCGTGATCGCCAGGCCCGAGCGGCCGGCGCGGCCGGTGCGGCCGATGCGGTGCACGTGGTCTTCCGCCTTCATCGGCAAGCCGTAGTTGATGACGTGCGTGATCGTGGGCACGTCGATGCCGCGCGCGGCGACGTCGGTGGCCACCAGCACGCGCAGCTGGCGGCTGCGCAGGGCGCCCAGCACGCGGTTGCGGCGGCCTTGCGGCATGCCGCCGTGCAGCGCGGCGACCGAGTGGCCGATCTGCTGCAGGCGGTCGGCCAGTTCGTCGGCGTCGCGCTGGGTGCTGGTGAAGACGACGGCCTGGTCCATCTCGCGGTCGGTCAGCAGCTGGTCCAGCAGGTCGTCGCGGTGCTTGCGGTTGTCGGCCCAGTGCAGGCGCTGCTCGATCTGGGCATGCTGCTCGGTGGACGCCGACACGCGGATGCGCTGTGCATCGTGGGTCAGTTCCTTGGCGAGCGTGCCGACGTTGCCTTCGAACGTGGCCGAGAACATCATCGTCTGGCGCTCGGCCGACAGTTCCTTGGCGACGTGGTGGATGTCGTCGATGAAGCCCATGTCGAGCATGCGATCGGCTTCGTCCAGGATCAGCAGCTCGACCTGCGACATCATCGCCTTGCCGCTGCCCATGTGGTCGATCAGGCGGCCGGGGGTGGCGATCAGGATGTCCAGCGGGCCGCGCAGGGCCTTGAGCTGGGCGTGGTAGGGCACGCCGCCGACGATGGTGGCCACGCGCAGGCCCTGCACGGTCTGGCCGTAGACGGAGCAGGCCTTGCTGACCTGCATCGCCAGTTCGCGGGTGGGCGCGAGCACGAGCACGCGCGGGCCGCTCGGCTGGCCGCGTTCACGCTTCTTGGCCGGGTCGCGGCGCGCCTCGATGATGCGCTGCAGGGCCGGCAGCACGAAGGCGGCGGTCTTGCCGCTGCCGGTGCGCGAGGACACGAGCAGGTCGACGCCCGAGATGGCGGCGGGAATGGCCTGCGCCTGGACTTCGGTGGGCTCGATGTAGCCCGCTTCCTTGACGGAACGGACGATCTCGGCGGCCAGGCCCAGGTTGTCGAAGCCGGAGGCCTGCGACTCGGGCAGGGCGGCGTCTTCTTGTTGTTCTTCGTTGCCCAGGGGGGCTTGCGTATCGAAACTCATGGATCACTTTCAAGCACGACGCGACCCACGTCCCTCGGCTTTTCTCCGAGGCACGCGATTCGCGCCACGGCGCTGCCGGCCATGGTTTGGACATGGCAGCGCCAATCAGGTCGCGTAAGAAGATAACGGGGCGGCCGTCGCGTGCGCCAGGTGGCGAGCGGCGGGGAGATGCCCAGGAAACGTCTGGTAGCGACGGCATCGCCGCCGACCACAACCGTTTCCGAGTGCCGTTCACCGAGCAAGACGCCAGGGATGACCCTGAGGTTTGTCGGATATCGGCAGCAGACCGGCTTGAAAGGGTCAGAGGGGATGAGCGAAGACGTGCGCGCCTTTTGGGTGCCTCTCCTATGACAGTCGGGCGTTCCTGAGAAGTGCATTCGCAGCGTCAACTGGTATTTTGCCAGAATTTTCCACTTCGCGCACTGATCTACCATGACGGGTTTGCAGCGCGGCATGTTCCGTGACGCGCTTCACGCGCCCGAGTCGACCCTGCGGGCGCCTGAACCAGGACGATGACCGAGCGTGCCCCACGAGGGCGACGCCACCTCACCGAGAGAGACCATGGCCGAGAACAAGACGAACAAACCGATGAGCCACGTGCTGGTGGTGAGCGCCGACCCGGGCTGGCGCGACGAGGTGGTCGCGGGCATCAACGCGGCCGCGCAGAAGCTGGACAACCCGTTCGACCTGCTGGCCGTGGCCGCCGCCGACGCCGCCGCGGCCGTGTCGACCGTGCTGGCCGACGGCGACGTGCAGATCGTGGTGATCGACCATGGCGAGCATTCCCCGGCGGGCAAGGGCACGGCGCGGCACCAGGACGTCGCCGCGATGGCGCAGGAGATCATCGCCCTGCGCCCCGAGCTGTCGCTGTACGTGACGCTGGAGGACGACGAGAACAAGCTGCTGCTCGAGCAGCTGGCCAGCAACGTCGTGCACGGCTACTTCTACCGCGGCGAGCACGACTACGCGGGCTGGGCGCGCATCCTGGCCGCCGAGGTCGCCGAGAAGTCCGCCACCCCGTTCTACGACGAGCTGAAGAACTACGTGCGCATGGCCAAGGACAGCTGGCACACGCCGGGCCACGCGGGCGGCGATTCGTACAAGGGCAGCCCGTGGGTGGGCGACTTCTACGACTTCGCCGGCGAGAACCTGCTGCGCGCCGACCTGTCGGTGTCGGTGGAGATGCTCGATTCGCTGCTGCATCCCACCGGCGTCATCGTGCAGGCGCAGCGCCTGGCCGCGCAGGCCTTCGGCGCGCGCAAGACCTACTTCGCCACCAACGGCACGTCCACCGCCAACAAGGTGATCTTCCAGACGCTGCTGGCGCCGGGCGACAAGATGCTGCTGGATCGCAACTGCCACAAGTCGGTGCACCACGGCGTGATCCTGTCGGGCGCGCAGCCCGTGTACCTCGACTCGTCGGTCAACCGCAAGTACGGCCTGTTCGGCCCGGTGCCGCGCGCCACGGTGCTGTCCGCCATCGAGCAGCACCCCGATGCGCGCGAGCTGATCCTCACGTCGTGCACCTACGACGGCCTGCGCTACGACCTCAAGCCCATCATCGACGCCGCGCACGCCGCGGGCATCAAGGTGATCGTCGACGAGGCCTGGTACGGCCACGCGCGCTTCCACCCCGCGCTGCGCCCCACCGCGCTGGAAAGCGGCGCCGACTACTGCACGCAAAGCACGCACAAGGTGCTGTCGGCCTTCTCGCAGGCCAGCATGATCCACGTCAACGACCCGCTGTTCGACGAGCACCTGTTCCGCGAGAACTTCAACATGCACGCGTCGACCAGCCCGCAGTACAACCTGATCGCCAGCCTGGACGTGGCGCGCAAGCAGGCGGTGATGGAAGGCTACCGGCTGCTCGATCGCTCGCTGAAGTACGCGCAGGAGCTGCGCGAGAAGATCAACGCCACCGGCGTGTTCCGCGTGCTGGAGCTGGCCGACCTGCTGCCCGAGGAGCTCGCCGGCGACGGCATCCGCCTCGACCCCACCAAGATCACGGTGGACATCACGGCCTCGGGCTTCTCGTCGGACGAACTGCGCGCCGAGCTGTTCCAGCGCTTCAACATCCAGGTGGAGAAGTCGACGCACAACACGCTGACGCTGCTGCTGACCGTGGGCACGACGCGCTCGAAGGTGTCGCGCCTGTTCGACGCGCTGCTGCGGCTGTCGAAGGAGCGCCGCGCCGAGCGCGCGAGCGCGCGCATGCCCGAGCTGCCGCACTTCACGCGCCTGGCCTGCCTGCCGCGCGACGCGTTCTACGAGTACGGCGAACGCATCCCGCTGCTGGACGACCAGGGCCAGCCGAACAAGGCGCTGGACGGCCGCGTCTGCTGCGACCAGATCACGCCGTACCCGCCGGGCATTCCCGTGCTGGTGCCGGGCCAGGTGGTCACGCCGGAGATCATCGCCTTCCTGACGCGCATCATGCGCATGCAGAAGTCCATCGAGATGCATGGCCTGGCCTCGCATGACGGCGAGCCGTCGCTGCGCGTGCTGGCGCCGGGCGAGCTCGAGGCGATGGCGGCGCGCTCGGCGCTGTAGGCATCAGAAGCTCGAGCCGGGCGCCTTCAGGAACTCGATCTCCTCGGGCGTCGATGCGCGGCCCAGCACCGCGTTGCGATGCGGATAGCGGCCGAAGCGATCGATGATGGCCTTGTGCTGGTGCTCGTAGTCGAGGTTGCCGGCGGGGCAGTCGGCGAACACCTGCAGTGCCGCCTCGTGCACGGCGCGCGACTCGCTGTGCATGTAGGGCATCAGCATGAAGACGCGGCGGCGCGGGTCCAGCGCGCGGTGCGCGCCGAGCGCCACCGCTTCCTGTGCCAGGCCCAGCGCCAGCGGGTCCGCGGCGAAGGCGCGCGCCGAGTCGCGGTGCAGGTTGCGCGAGAACTGGTCGAGCACGATGATCTCCGCGAGCCGGCCCTCGGCGCTCGCGCGCCACTGCCACAGCTCGCAGCGCGCGGCCGCTGCGTGCAGCGCGCCGAAGCGTTCGGCGATCCGCGCGTCGAACGCATCGGAGCGGCGCCACCAGTCGGCCTCGGTGGCGGGGTCGAACCAGAAATCGAGGACGTCGTGAGGAGCAGACATGCGGCCATGATACGAGCCGGCTTCGAGCCTGGGGATGCGCGCGAAAGCGCTACCGCGCCTACACTGCGGGGATTGCCCCGCCGCCAGCCCCTGCCCCGATGACCCAACCGCCCGTCCGCCGCAAGCGCTCCCCGAGCACCGCGTCCACCCCGCCGGGGTCGGGCTCGGTGACGCTCGGGATGGTGGCCAAGGCGGCTGGCGTGTCGCCCAGCACGGTGTCGCGCATCCTCAACGGCACGGCCACGGTCAGCCCGGAGAAGCGCGAGGCGATCGACGAGGCGATCCGCACCCTCGGCTTTCGCCCCAACCCCGTCGCGCGCGGCCTCGCGGGCGGCCGCACGCTGAGCGTGGGCGTGCTCACGCAGACCATCAACAGCCCGTTCTACGGCGAGGCGCTGCGCGGCATCGAGGATCGCCTCGAGGTGGCCGGCTACATCCCGATCTTCGTCAGCGGCCATTGGCACGAGGCCGAGGAGCACAAGGCGATGGACGCGCTGATGTCGCGCCGCGTCGACGGGCTCATCGTGCTGGCGGGGCGCATGTCCAACGACGCGCTGCAGGCGTACTCCCACCAGGTGCCGATGGTGGTGGTGGGGCGCGAGCTCCACACCGACCGCATCTTCTCGATCGACTTCGACAACTTCACCGGCGGCCTGCTCGCCACGCAGCACCTGATCGAGTGCGGGCACCACCGCATCGCGTTCATCGCCGGCGACCCGCTGCACAAGGACGCGCTCGACCGCGAGGCCGGCTACCGCGCCGCGCTGGAGCGCGCCGGCATCCCGTTCGATCCCGCGCTCGTGCTCAAGGGCGACTTCACCGAGGCCGGCGGCCTGCTGGCCGTCAACCGGCTGCTGGAAAGCGGCCTCGCGTTCAGCGCGATCTTCGCCGCCAACGATCAGACGGCCATCGGCGCCGCGCTGGGCCTGTACCGGCGCAACGTGCGCGTGCCCGACGACGTGTCGCTGGTGGGCTTCGACGACCTGGCGCCGGCCAAGTTCTCGGTGCCGCCGCTGACCACGATCCGGCAGTCGGTCTACGAGATCGGCTCCGAGGCCGCCGCCGCGATGCTGGCCATGCTCAAGGGCGACGAGCCCGGCGCCGACCTGCCGCCGCCCGAACTGGTGGCGCGGGAATCGACAAGGCGCGTCCTGCGCTGAACCGCGGCCCGTCGTCCTGCGCGCAGCGATGACGGTCCTTGGTAGGGCGGGTTAGCCGCAGGCGTAACCCGCCTTCGCCGGCATCTCGTCGTGCGGCCATGGCGGGTTACGCCTGCGGCCAACCCGCCCTGCCGGAGCTGCGGTATCCACAGGCCATGCCACCACCGAGCGCCAATTCCTCATCGCCGCTGCGCGTTCGCGCCGCCGGAACGCCCCGGCACCCTGACGGGTTATCATGAAAGCGCTTGCATGGCGCGAATCTGCCGGTCGGCGGAGGCGCCAGGACGCACCCTGCCTCCTGCGATGGCCGCCCTCCGGGTTTACGCTGTAACGACTCGGCAGTGGCGCGTTGAACAATGCTGAAAGCGCTTTCAAGCCATGAGCCGGAACGCGATGCCCGTTCCGATAGAAAGACACCGAGACAACCCCATGCCGACGATTGCCTCGCGCGCCCGCCCTCGCGCCTTCGCGCCCGAGCCCGGCCGTCCGCACATCCGATGACCTCTTCCGACGATTTCATGCGCGGCGTGCGCAGCTTCGCGCCGAGCCGCCGCACCGTGCTGGCCGCGGGCCTGGCCGCCGCGGTCGTGCCGTCGGCGCGCGCCCGGGAGGCACGCACCCTGACGGTGGCCGCGTTCCCGCTGGTCGACCAGATCGTCAAGGACGCCATCCCGCAATGGCAGCAGCGCCATCCCGACGTCGCCATCGACGTCGTCATGCGCCAGTACGACGACCATCACACGGCGATGACGACGGCCTTGTCGACCGCGGTCTACCTGCCCGACGTGATGGCGCTCGAGGCCTCGTACGTCGGCAAGTTCTCCGACGGCGGCGGCCTGTCGGACCTGCTGCAACCGCGCTACGACATCGGCCGCCGCAAGGACCGCTTCGTCGCCTACGCCTACGACCAGGCGGTCAACCGCAAGGGCCAGGTGGTGGCCGCGCCGACCGACATCGGCCCGGGCACGATGCTCTATCGCAAGGACCTGCTCGATCGCGCGGGGCTCGTGGCGGGCGACCTGCAGTCATCGTGGGACGCCTACATCGACGCAGGCATCCGGATCAAGAAGGCGACCGGCGCCAACCTGATCGGCAACGTGCGCACCTTCAAGGACCTGATCGTCCGCGGTGGCCTGCAGAAGGGCCAGGGCATCTACTTCGACAGCGACTCCAACGTGCTGGTGGACACGCCGCGCTTCCATCGCGCCTTCGAGCTTTCGCTGCGCATGCGCCGCAACCGGCTGGAGGGCCACCTCGAGACCTGGAGCAACGAATGGGCCGAGGCGTTCCGCCGCAACGCCACGGCCACCGAACTGGGCGGTTCCTGGATGGTGGGGCAGCTCGCCAACTGGGTCGCGCCCACCACCAAGGGGCTGTGGCGCGCCGCGCAACTGCCGGAGAGCACCTGGGTGTCGTACGGCGGCACCTACTACGCGATCCCGCGCGATTCCGACCCGGCCAAGAAGGCGCTGGCCTGGGAGCTGATCGAGATGATGACGCTCGATCCGGCGCGCCAGCTCGCCGCGCTGGAGACGCAGGACGCGTTCCCCGCATTGCTGGCCGCGCAGGACGCGCCCGGCTTCGACGAGCCGCTGCCGTTCCTGGGCGGACAGCAGGCGCGCGAACTCTGGCGCGATGCCGCCCGCCGCATCTCCGCCACCTTCGTCCACAAGCAGGACAAGTTCGCCGAGGACGCGGTCAACGACGCGCTGGACAGCGTGCTCGACGACGGCGTCAGCGTGCGCAAGGCGCTGTCCGACGTGGCGCGATTGCTGGAGCTGCGCGCGCGGCGCTGATCATGAGACTGCCTTCCTTCCTCCGCCTGTCGCCCAAGTGGGCGCCGTACGTCTTCATCAGCCCGTTCCTGCTGCTGTTCGCGGTGTTCGGCATCTTTCCGCTGTGCTTCTCGCTGTACCTCGCGTTCCAGTCGTGGGAACCCACCGGGGGCCTGAAGGCGATGGAATTCGTCGGCCTGGCCAACTTCAGCTTCGCATTGAAGGACCCCTGGTTCTGGACGGCGCTGAAGAACACCTTGTGGCTGGCGGTCGCCTCGGGCGTGCCGCAGCACCTGATCGCGTTGCCGCTCGCGGCCTTCATCCACACCTCGTTCAAGCGGCTGCGCGACGGCGTGATCGCGGTGTACTTCCTGCCCTACATCACGTCGACCGTCGCCATCGCGATCATGTTCAACGCGTTGTTCTCCAAGGACTACGGCCTGATCAACGCGGCGCTCGCGCAGCTGTTCGGGATGTCGCACATCGACTGGCTGCACGACGTGGCGCACATCAAGCCGGCGATCGCGTTCATCGTGTTCTGGCGCTACGTGGGCTTCAACACGGTGCTGTACCTCGCGGCGATGCAGACGATCCCGGGCGAGCTCTACGAGGCCGCCACGCTGGACGGGGCGGCCCGCTGGCGGCAGTTCTTCCACATCACGCTGCCCAGCATCAAGCCGATGATCTTCTTCGGCGTGACGCTGAGCGTGATCGGCGGCCTGCAGCTGTTCGAGGAGCCGTTCATCCTGACCGGGGGCAAGGGCGGTCCGCAGCAGTCCGCGATGACCTCTGCCGTGTACATGTTCCGCGAGGCCTTCAACTTCAACGACTTCGGCGGCGCGAGCGCGATGTCCTGGCTGCTGTTCGTGGTCGTGGCGCTGCTGACCTGGCTCACCAACCTGGCCTTCCGCACGCGAAAGGGCGCGCAATGACCGCCGCCGTCACCACCGCCCCGGCCCTGGGCAGCGACGGCGCGGCTGCGCGCGCGTCGCGCTGGAGCGCCTACCTGATCGTGGCCATCGGCGCGCTGTTCATGCTGGCGCCGTTCTGGTTCATGTTCGTGTTCGCCACGCATTCGCGCAGCGAGATCTTCAACCTGCCGCCGCCGCTGTGGTTCGGCGACGACCTGCTCGCCAACTTCAGGTTGCTGACCGAGCGCCTGCCGTTCTGGCGCAACCTCGGCTGGAGCCTGTACGTGGCGCTGATGGCCACGCTGCTGACGCTGCTGTTCTGCTCGATGGCCGGCTACGCGTTCGCGCTGATGGACTTCCGCTTCAAGAAGCCGCTGTTCGGCCTCGTGATGGCCACCATGCTGCTGCCGCAGTTCATGAACATGATCCCGACGTTCATGATCATGGACGCCCTCGGCTGGATCGACCAGCAGCGCGCGCTGTACGTGCCCGGCGCGGCGAGCGCCTTCGGCATCTTCCTGATGCGCCAGTTCGCGACGTCGGCCGTCCCCAAGGAGCTGGTGGAGGCCGCGCGCATGGATGGCTGCGGCGAGTTCGCCATCTACTGGCGCATCGTGCTGCCGCTGCTCAAGCCCGCGCTGGGCACGCTCGCGCTGATCACCTTCATCCAGTCCTGGAACAACTTCATCAACCCGCTGATCGTGATGCGCAGCCTGCCCAACTACACGCTGCCGCTCGCGCTGCGCAGCCTGCAGTCGACGATGAACACCGAGTGGGGCGCGCTGATGTGCGGCTCGGCCATCGCCACGATCCCGCTCATCGTCCTGTTCGCGATCACGTCGCGCCAACTGATCGCCGGATTGACCGCCGGCGCCGTGAAGTAGTCATGCCCAACGACATCAACGATCTTGCAAGCCGGTTCCCGCACGATTTCGTGTGGGGGGTGGCCACGAGCGCCTTCCAGATCGAGGGCGCGGCCTTCGAGGACGGCAAGGGCGAATCGATCTGGGACCGCTTCTGCCGCGAGCCGGGCGTGATCGCCGACGCGAGCAACGGCGACGTGGCCTGCGACCACTACCACCGCCTCGAGCACGACCTCGACCTGATCGCGGGCCTGGGCGTCGACCTGTACCGCTTCTCGATCTCGTGGCCGCGCGTGCAGCCCGCGGGCGAGGGCGCCTGGAACGAGAAGGGCCTGGCGTTCTACGACCGCCTGGTCGACGGCCTGCTCGCGCGCGGCCTGGCGCCGCACGTCACGCTCAACCACTGGGACCTGCCGCAGGCGCTGCAGGACAAGGGCGGGTGGGCGTCGCGCGACACCGTGCACCGCTTCGTCGACTACGCCGTCGGCATCCAGCGCCGGCTGGGCGACCGCCTGGCCGCGATCACCACGCACAACGAGCCCTGGGTGGTGGCCTGGCTGGGCCACAAGGAAGGCACGTTCGCGCCGGGCATCAAGTCGCGCCAGGTCGCCAACCAGGTGGCGCACCACCTGCTGGTGAGCCACGGGCTGGCGCTGCGCGCGCTGCGCGCGGAGGGCGCGAAGGCCAGGCTGGGCATCGTGCTGAACATGGCCCACACGATGCCGCTGACCGGTTCGCCGGAAGACGCCGCCGCCGCGAAGCTGGACGACGCGCTCGGCCGCCGCTGGTACGCCGACCCGCTGTTCAAGGGCGAGTACCCCGCCGAGGCGCTGGCGGAATTCGGCGCCGACGCTCCGCAGGTGCAGCCGGGCGACATGGCCGTCATCGCCACGCCGATGGACTTCGTCGGCATCAACTACTACTCGCGCCACCTCTCGAGCGCCAAGGGGGCCCTCGCGCCGGAGGACAAGCCGTATCCGAAGACCGACATGGGCTGGGAGATCTACCCCGACGGCCTGCGCGAGCTGCTGCTGACGATGCACCGCGACTACGAGCTGCCCGCCACCTACATCACCGAGAACGGCGGCGCATTCCCCGATCCGCTGGCCGCCGACGGCCGAGTGCACGACGCCGACCGCACCGGCTACCTCGCCACGCACATCCGCGCGGTGGCCGAGGCCCTGGACAAGGGCGTGCCGATGGCCGGCTACATGGTCTGGAGCCTGATGGACAACTTCGAATGGGCCAGCGGCTACGCCAAGCGCTTCGGCATCGTCCACGTCGACTACGCGACGCTGGAGCGCACGCCCAAGGACAGCGCGCTCTGGTTCCGCGACCTCGTCGCGGCCAGCCGCGCGCTGCGCGAGACGGGAGCCTGAGCATGGGACGCGTGAGCCTGCGCCGGGTGCGCAAGTCCTTCGGGACCGTGGACGTCATCAAGGACATCGACCTGGAGGTCGACGACGGCGAGTTCCTGGTGTTCGTCGGGCCCTCGGGCTGCGGCAAGTCGACGATGCTGCGCATGATCGCGGGCCTGGAGTCCATCGACGGCGGCGACCTGCTGATCGACGGCCAGCGCGCCAACGACGTGCGCCCGGCGGAGCGCGGCGCCGCGATGGTGTTCCAGAGCTACGCGCTGTATCCGCACATGACGGTGGCGGAGAACATGGGCTTCGCGCTGAAGATGGCCGGCGTCGGCCGCAAGGAGCGCGACGAGCAGGTGCGGCGCGCCGCCGACGTGCTGCGCATCGGCGACCTGCTCGGGCGCATGCCCAAGGAGCTGTCGGGCGGGCAGCGCCAGCGCGTGGCCATCGGCCGCGCGATCGTGCGCAAGCCGCGCGTGTTCCTGTTCGACGAGCCGTTGTCCAACCTCGATGCCGCACTCCGCGTGAACATGCGCATCGAGCTGTCGCGCCTGCACCGTGAGCTGGGCACGACGATGATCTACGTCACGCACGACCAGGTCGAGGCGATGACGATGGGCACGCGCATCGCGGTCTTCAACCAGGGCCGCATCGAGCAGCTCGGCGCGCCGCTGTCGCTGTACAACCAGCCGGCCAACGAGTTCGTGGCCGGTTTCCTGGGCGCCCCGCGCATCAACCTCGTCGACATCCCCGGCCACGACGCCACGCCGGTGCACCGCGCGCTGTGGGGCCTGCTGCTGCCCGCCGCGCCCGCGCAGGCGCGCCGCGCGGGCGTGCGCGCGGAGCACCTGCGCGTGACGCCGCTGGGCTCGGGCGTGCCGGCCACCGTGGTGATGGCCGAGCACCTGGGCGACGTGTCGGTGCTGCACCTGCGCGTGGACGGCATCGCCGAGCTGCTGCACGCCAAGGTCGACGCCAGCCACGCGAGCCTGGCCGCCGGCGCCAGCGTGGGCCTGCAGCCCGTCGCGGAATCGGTGCTGGCGTTCGACGACGCCGGGCGGCGCATCGCATGAGCGCCGCCCGGCCGCCCGAAGGCGCTCACACCGCAGCCCGCAGGGCGGAGGTTGCCTGATGAAGAGCTGCGCCTGGCTGCTGGCGCTGGCCGGCCTGCCCACGCTCGCGTCGGCCGCCGACGCGCCGCCGCCGTCCGAATCGCTGAAGCCGCCCGCGGGCTGGACGCTCGCCTGGAACGACGAATTCGATGTCGACGGGCTCCCCGACCCGAAGAAGTGGGGCAACGACACCTACTTCAACAAGCGCGGCTGGTTCAATCGCGAGCAGCAGTACTACTCGGGTCCGCGGCCCGAGAACGCCGTGGTGCACGGGGGGCGGCTGCTGATCACGGCGCGCAGGGAGACGCCTTCGGCGCAGGCCGACTGGGGCGGCCAGAAGTACACCTCCGCGCGCCTGCTCACGCGCGGGCTGGCCGAGTGGACGTACGGCTTCTTCGAGATCCGTGCCAGGCTGCCTTGCGGCCTGGGCACCTGGCCGGCGATCTGGATGCTGGGCACGCACGGCGACTGGCCCGCCAACGGCGAGCTGGACATCATGGAGCACATCGGCCGCAACCCGGGCCGCGTGATGAGCACCGTCCATACGCCGGCAGGCAGCGGCGCGCACGGCGTGGGCGCCTCGGTCACCCTGCCCGATGCCTGCGGCGCGTTCCACCGCTACCAGATGCTCTGGACGGACCGCGACATCACCTTCGGCATCGACGGCGTCAACAGCCTGACGTACCCGCGGCTGGACGTCGGCAGCGCCGGCGCCGGGCGCGCCTGGCCGTTCGACAAGCCGCAGTTCCTGCTGCTGAACATCGCCATCGGCGGCGACCTCGGCGGCCCCGTCGACGACGGCATCTTCCCGGCGACGATGGAAGTGGACTACGTCCGCGTCTGGCAGCCGCCCAAGGACAAGTAGGTCAGGGCGGCAGGCGGTACACCGGCTTTCCCGGTGGCATGGTCGTCCCGACGATCAACTGGGGGATCACGGCCTCGACGTCGTCGATCAGGCGCACGCTGCGCTCCAGTTCGGCCGCCTGTTCGGGCGTCGACACGCAGCCCTTGAGCCAGACCCACCGCCGCTGGCCCTCGACCCAGATCGAGGTGTTCGCGTAGCTGCCCGCCGCCTCGATGGACTTGACCACGCGCGGCACGATCTCCTTGTCGTACAGGTACGCATTGGGCAGCCGGCAGCGGCCCGAGCGGAAGCAACTGGTGCCGCGCTCCGCGCGCCAGTGCGCCTCGTGCTGCATCTCGAGCTCGGTCAGCAGCGGCGGGTCGGGCACCGGGCAGCCGGGCAGGCCCCGCGTGGCGGCGACGAACGGGTCGTCGAACCAGTTGCGGCGCTCCGCAGGCGCGGATGCCGCCGAAGCCGCTGCCTGGGCGTGGACGGCCGCGGCAACGCATTGCAGGGCCAGGAGCAACGTGGCTTGGCGAAGGGCGGGCGCTCGCATGGGGGCGATGGTAGGGGCGGTCGATGAGGCCGTCCACTCGATGCGCAGTCTCCCGCCCCCCGCGATTCGCCTCCCGGCGACGCGTCAATGCGCCGCAGGCCCCGACCCCCGCTCCGGGCGGCAAGGTCGACGCGAAAAAGGGCTATCGCCGGTTGTCAGCAGGAATGTCAGGGCTCTGCTCCAATGGCCGCCATCCCGTCCCAACCCCGTTCCCCGGAGACCGTCATGTCCCTGTCCATGTACACCGCCACCGTGCCGCCGCTGCGCGCGATGCTGAAGAACCTGTCGGCCGTCATGGCCAAGGCCGAGGCGCATTGCGAGGCGAAGAAGATCGATCCGAACGCCTTCCTGGCGTCGCGCCTGTACCCCGACATGCTGCCGTTCACGGCGCAGGTCCAGATCGCGTCCGACAACGTCAAGGGCGCCGCCGGCCGGCTGGCCGGCGCCGAGATCCCGAAGTTCGAGGACAACGAGAAGACGTTCCCGGAACTGCAGGCGCGCATCGACAAGACGGTCGCCTTCCTCGACACCCTGCAGGAATCGCAGTTCGACGGCGCCGCCGAACGCGACATCGTGCTGCAGCTGCGCGACCGCAAGCTCGAGTTCAAGGGCGCCGCCTACCTGCTGCAATGGGCCAACCCCAACATCTACTTCCACATCACGACGGCCTACGCGCTGCTGCGCCACGGCGGCGTCGAGATCGGCAAGAAGGACTACCTCAGCGGTGGCGCGGGCAAGTGAGCGCTCTCTGCCTGGCAGCAAGGGGCCCCGCGGGGCCCTTTTCCTTTGCCGGCGGGGCGCTCGACAGCCGGATCTGGCGGGCATCCCACGTTCGAATCTGCCCATCGCGAGGCCGGCGCCTGTACAACCATTGACGTCACGGGGCTTCGTCCCG
>JBJMWE010000005.1:0-25283 GCA_045810285.1 Vitreoscilla sp.
GACGTGCGATCGTCTTCGAGTATCTGGGCCGCTTCGCTCTTGCGAGATCGGACCTTGAGCGCGCCCTGCAACTGGAGCCTGACGACGGACCTACTCGGCAGCAATTTGCCTGGCTCATGTTCGAGGAGTGGTACTCCGGACAGTCCCGGCAGCCCATTGCGTCTTTCCGCGAGCAGGCCGCTCGTCCGGACGCTTACCCCTATGCGCCAATCTGGCTATTCATCGTGCGCATCCGGGCCAATCCAGCCGATGCGGCAGCGGCGCGCGCCGAACTCGAGGCCCTCGCGCCGGCTCACCAAACCCATGATTGGATGGATACGCTCGTCGATCTCATGCTGGGCAAATCGAGCGTCGAAGCGGCGCAGGCTGAGGCGGATGCTGCGCCAACGCCTGCGCTGCGTGCTGACCGTCGCTGCGACGCTGACTATTACGCAGCAGAGCTATTGCTGAGTCAGGGGCCGAGAGCGGAGGCGACCCGCCTGCTTGAGGACGCGTACCGGGTTTGTCCCTCGACGTCCATCAAATCAAGGGCCGCTGTCTCGGAGCGCCGTCTTCAGGCAGAGAAATCGGCGGTGCGATGAGCCACGACAGCCCACTCCCTGGCGGCAGCTGCCGCCTGCCGGCCGCTCTCGTGGCACGTGAATTCCAGCTTCTCTGATGAGACTGGCGGCTGCCAGCATGTGGGCGCCGAATTCGACGTTTAAGAGGTCGGCAACGGGTTCGGCAGCGCTGCGATCTACTTGCTCGCTTACGGGCGGCAAGCCGCCACAAGCAGTCATGGGTGAACGACCGCTTCAGGTCAGCGTGCGGCTAGACTCCTGTCTCGAATCCCCGCGGTGCCCTGAATGTCACCATGCATGTCGCTCGAAGAGTTATCGGCAGAGATACGCAGCAGGTTCCCCGGAATCTCGGAGGCCGCCGACCGCCTGTATGAACGTCAGTTCGGAGCCGACTCGCCGATGCACGCGCACTCCTGGTTTGAGAGCTTGGCCAACGCGGTCAACTTGGAGATGAGCCGAGGCATCGATCCGATGACGCACGGTGCTCTGTTTGCGCATCTCGAACGTGCCTTGAACTCGTCAGACGTGGTGTTTCGGTGCTTGGACGTCGCGTTCGTGGAGAACCTGTTTTGGCAGGTGCCAGCGGCCAAGGCTGACCCATATTGGCAAACGCTGCCGGCAAGGTTCAAGGCACTCTACGAGGCGTTTCATCATCGCAAACCAGTGCGATGATGTCGACTTCCGGCCACAACCAGACAGTCGCGACAGTCAGCTAACCGGCGAGCTGGCTTGCCTGGGAAGGTCTTGCGCGAGCGACGCCTTCGGAGGCTCTACACTCAGCGGCCGACTCCCTACCGACCCTCAAGATCGGACGCAAATGATGGACGCGGCGACCGTTCGCCTCCTCGTTGAACAGCAATTGGAGAGCTCAGACTCGTTCGTCAGCATGCACGGAATCGCTGCCCCCAGTGTGCGATCGCGGCTGGTCGATCCGTTCAAAGCAACTGTGGATCCGGACGATCTCAAGACGTCGCCTCGGCCCATGTGGGTGGTTCTCCAGGAGCGCCCATCGCCATACGACGGGTATGTTGTCGTCTACGATCCTTCAACGGGAGACTGGGGCGTGGCGGAATTCAGCGAAGACGATCCAAAAAAGAACGTGCTCGTGGTGGCCGCCTCCACGCTGCAGGGAGCGCTCGACGGGATGTAGCGCGGCGGCCCGCTGCCGGCCATGAGCTGACTGTCACGGCCGTCTGCTTCCGGGCAATTGTTTTCCGAATAGGATTGCTCGATGGACACGCTCCAGTTCCGAGTGCTCCCAGTTGGGAGCCTCATTGCGCTCATAACCATCGCTTGGCTGGTGGTCCGGATTCGCCAGCGGGGCGGGGTCCGTGATGCGGTGTGGGCAACGCTGTCGGGAATTGTCGGCGGAGCGCTGTTGGTCGCCGTGCTGGTCTACGTCCGCCAACTGCCCTACGCCGCAGCATGCCTTGACTGTGGTTTTCAGGATCGCGTTTGGTATTCCTGCGCGCTGACGTTCGCACAAGGATTTGGATTCGCCGCTGGCGGCGTAGTCGTTGCCCTCGCCTTGAGGTGCAGGCGAGCGCTGACAGCGTTAGCTGAGTGACCGGCAATTGCCGGCCACAAGCAGGCGTCGCCGAAGGCCTGCTCCTGGGTAGGCTGACCCAACTAGAGGCGGCGGATGGCGAGCGCAAATGCACTTGGTCGTCGCGTCCGAGAGATGTCGATCGCGATGCCATCCTGCAAGGACTCCAGCGTGTAGGCGGCCCCGCCGTTGGCCCGCAGCAGGTCCAGATAGAGCCCGCCGATCGTTGCTTCGTTTGGCTGTGCCAGCGGGTCGAACGGAAACGCCACGCGGAAGGTGGCGTGCCCGCCCTTGAAAGTCACTCGCTGCAGCGGCAGTTTGTACCTCGTGAAGACGCCCTTCACTGGGTGCTGCCAATGCGCGATATCGTCGATCACGCAGGTACGTGGCGACGACGTGGGCGCAGCCCCGGGCGCGTCCGCGGCGCGGGCAAGCAATGCGAACGACAGAATGGCGATGAGCGCAAACCATCGGCGCTGGGAGAGCTGGCAGGGCTTCTGCATAGGGCGATCATGGCATGCAGAAGTTGCGCGCGGCGGGATTCGACATGCCGTCGAAGCCGAGATGCCGTAGTCCGGGAAGGGTCAGCGGCGTTACGATCGACTTGGACGGTATGGGGCCGCCCGCGGCCAGGAGCCGTCGTTCGCGAGCGGCAGCTTTGCGGAAGCACTGTCTGCGAGGCGAAATTCGTTTGGGCGACGACCAAGATGTCGAGCACTCGCATGCGTTAGTCTTCGTTCATGCCCATGCTCGTTCACATCACCGACGAGAAAACCGCCGCCGCTATCTGGCGCGGCGGAATCCGGGTTCCGAAGCAAGGCGGCGTCTACTTCATGCCCGTGCTTCAAAGCCATTTCATTTCCCATCAGTGGATTCGAGAGCTGCGGCGTCGGGGCTCAAGAGTGCAGGTGGGGGTCTATTTCCGGCTGCCGAGCGCCGATCCGGTTTGGGCCGGTCGATACAACGACCCGCACCGACAGATGATGCTGGGCCACGCGATCAAGGAGCTGCTGTCTCTCGACGATCCGCTCGGGTTCGAGATTTTCATCGATCGACCTGTACTGGCGTCCCAGGTTAAGCAGATCCGCGGCGTCCCATCTACCGTAGGCTGGCGATACATGCCTCATGCGCATGGACGGCTCCTCTGCGGATGCCCAACCTGCCTTCCCCGAGGTGCGATCAAGTCTCACCGTGTGCGCGAGCGACTTGAGCCGAGCGCCGTGCTGCCCACTTTGGATGACGTGAAGGCGCGTCTGCTTGCCGGCGCTACAGACGACGAGATTTCGGACTTGCTCTGGGCGCTCAGGCGTAAGCGACGACGCACCGATCCCGAGTTCCTGAGTTCGCTCATTTCCAGCGAGTCGACATCGGTGCGCGAGGACGTCGCCTTGACGCTGCCATACTTTCGGCATGCCGACTCCATGAACCTGCTCGAGAAGCTCGCTTTGGATCTGGACGATAACGTCGCCAGAGCTGCGGCCGAAGGGCTTGCCGAGATCGCAAGCCGTCGAAGCCGCTCGTCCTCCGACGAAAACTAGCGTCGCGGGCCAAACGAGGCCAGATCAACGCAGCGGGGCTACGATCGCGCGTTCCGTGCTTGATCCGCTGGCGGCCAGAAGCGGAAGTCGGCGGACGACCGCTTTCAAGGCAGTCGCCAGGGGCACTGGCAATCACCGGCCTCTAACCCGCGCCATCCTTCGGGACGGTCACTTCGGAGTGATCCGCAGTCGTCACGAGCGCGTTGATCTTTGGCCGCGACCTGGAGAACGTCTAAAACGCTGGCATGCCAAGTCGGTCACGCCTTTCCCGGTCGCACTCGGCGAGAGGCTGCCGGTGCCCTCGACAATTCCGCCAAGCCACCTACATTGGCGGACCTGCCGAGGACGACGCGCGATGCCAGGCGTTGTGTCGTGCGCGATCCGGCAGTGATGACGGGGCAGCCCTCCCCGGACTTCGTCTCAATCCTCATCCAACGAAAGACCGAACGGATCTGAGGACGCACGAAGTCGCCATTAAAAGAATAGCGGCGCGCTCGGGAGCGCCCATCGCTCCACGCGATTTATGAAGACCATCACATGGAAAGTCGAAGTATGACCAAGACGGTTCGCATCGCAGTGCCAGGGAGTGACGTATACGCCAATTGGCCGCCACGTTGCCCGCGTTGTGGAGCTCGCGATGTCGCCCTTGCGTCGTCAACCGTGCGCGTCGGCCGCGCCACCTTCGATCGCTCGAGCATGGGCGGTGGTTTCCGAGACCGCGTGGCCATGATGAGCGTGTCGGTGCCGATGTGCCAGTCGCACGCGGATGCGAATGACGTTGCGAATTTGATCTTGGAGCGTAGCCCGATGATGTCGGCGCTTCGCGGTTTCGTGTGGTTCGGGCTCGCGAAGTTAGGCCTGGTCATGCTTACGGCAGCGCGGCACGGCGGATTCGACCGCCACCGCGGCCTCGTCGCCGCCCTTTGCTTCTTTGTCGGTTTCGGTGGCCTGGTCGCCATCCGCTGGGCGAATACGAATGCCGCCGTGCAGCCGCTTGGCTTTGACTCAGACATGCGCGTGCTCAAACTGCAGTTTGCCGACGAAGAATACGCAGCGGACTTCAAAGCAGCGAACCCTGTCGACACTGACGCTCGCCACACCGCGCCGCCGCCCTGGTACCAGCGGTCGATCGTGTGGGAAATCGGCCTGCCGCTTTTGATGCTGATCTGGCTAGCTCTGCGTGGATACTGAGTGAATCAGTGTCACTAATGAATCGGCAGCGCTACGAAGTGGCTGGCTCCCCTGGAGCAGCTAGCGACCAGAAGCGGAAGTTCGCCAACGGCAGCTTTCGGGTTCATAGGGGGAAAGTTTTGAAGCCAATTGCCGAACGCATGTTTGCCTACGGTGCTTGCACATGCTGCCCTGAGAAAGACGAAATGGCTGATCTACTTTCACGTCATGGACTCGCGGTGTCGAAAGGCACCTTCACGATCAGGGCGACGGACTGCGAGGTGTTCACGTTTGAAGACTGGACTCCTGACGGTGAGTGGACGTTGGATGGCACCGCAGCTCGCCCTGAGGTCTTGGCTAAGGACGCTCGCCTAGTTTCCCGGGCGCTCACGAACGCAGGAATTCGGCATTGGTTGGGCATCTTTGATGGCAAGCAGAATCAGGTCGACTACATGCATTTCGACTGGCCGGACGACCAAGCCAATCAGGCTAGCTGATTGATTTGACCAGCATCCGGCCAGCAGCCGTCATCCCCTGCAGTCCGCTTTCCGGACGCCAATCTGCAACATCACACAAGCGCTTTGCACATGAATTCACTAGGCTGGGATGACCTCTTTGTCGAAGCGCATCATCTCGATTTCGAAGGGCTTCTTCTTGAATGGCCCGGCGTGATCAAGGGGCCGATCAGGCCGATAGGCGCCTCCGTCTTCGGTGACCTGTTCTTCGAAACCAAGTCAGGTGAAGTCCACAAGTTGGATGTCCTCGAAGGCGGAGTGCATTCGGTTGCGAGAAGCCCGGAGGAATTCGCGGCCCTCATGAATTCGTCCGAGTGGCAACGACTGAATCTTTTGAGCGAGGGCGTAGCACTGCTGAAAGAGCGGGGCGTATCGAGGGAGGCAGGACAGTTCTTTGCTTTTGCGCCTCATCCGGCGTTCGTGGGCAAGATCGTTTGGTCGTCCGTCAGGCCCCTGAGTGCGGTCGTCTGGAATTCGATCTGCGCACAGACTTTTGCCAAGCCAATCGAAACCCGTCCGCCTTCCTAGACACCGGAGCGCCCCAAGAAGAGCTGGTGGAAATTCGGCCGGGAGTAGCGCGCAAGTCTGCTTTCGGGCCTAGAAATTGCGCCGCCGAATGTCGCTGATGGGTCGGAAACTGCCGTTCGCTGCCGATACGCGCGAACGTCAAGTTTCGGGCGCCGAGTTCCGCGAAGCGTATGGCAGCTGCGGGTCGGAAGCAGCCGGCCGCAGTTCAGCCTAGCGAATGACAGCTCCCGGGCGCTCAATCCCGCGATGAACAATTCCGCTATGGGTCGCCACCTGTCCGTCGCGCCGGCCCGAAGCGGACGATCGAACACACCAGTCCCGGAGAACGCACTCCGATTCGTCCGGTACTGCCGCCTCGCGTGCCCGATCGACTGGTTCCCGCCAAGAGGCGGCCTCGCTGGAGGCAGCTTCGCGCCGCGTCATCGGCCGCGACGGCCGACGGCGCTGCAGGATGTCCTGGGCGCGCTCCGTCAGCCGTTGTCCCGAAGCAGCCCTGGCGGGTAGCGGGCGTCGCCGTGTCCGGGACTTCGACGCGGCTGCTTTCGGCTGACGACGAAGAACTGCGGGCTCAGGCGCCCAGCGGCGTCGCGGCCGGGAGTACCGCCTTGGCGCGATGGCGGCGCCGCATGATGGGCGTCTCGAAGTACTTGAAGCTCACGCCGGCGATCGCGATCGCGCCGGCCGCCACGACGACGAACTGCAGCCAGGGCGCGGGGTGCCAGTGGCGCGCCTCGGCCAGGCGCTCGAACGCCCAGATCACCATCGTGTGGTACAGGTAGATGCCGTAGCTGATCGAGCCGAGATAGAACAGCGGCCGCGACTGCAGCACGCGCGAGAACACGCCGCGCGGGTTGATCACCATCGCCAGCAGCGCCAGGCAGAAGCACAGGTGCAGGCAGGCGTACGGCAGGCCGCGCAGCGTCGGCGAGAACTCGCAGATCAACAGCGCCAGCGCCATGAACAGCGGCGGCATCCAGCGGTTGCCGAGCATCGACGCGATGGCGCGGCCGCTGCGCGGATCGTGCAGCGCATGGGCGGCCAGCACGCCCAGCAGGATGGGCGCGAACGTGATCAGGAAGACCGGGCGGCGCCAGCCTTCCGGGCCGTACAGGTCGACGAGCCACGGCTTGAACACGTCGAAGTTGCACATCTCCATGAGCACGATCAGGGCCACCAGCAGCGGCACGATCCAGGCGCTGCGCAGGAACTTCTCGATGCTGGGCCACACGAGGTAGAACTGCTCCTCCATCGCGAGCGACCATGTGTGGTACAGCACGCCCATGAAGACGGGGACGAAGTCCTGCAGGTACAGCAGGAACACCGGGAACGACCACTTGTACAGGTCCCAGGTCTTCGTCGAATGGCCGTAGCCAGCCAGCGAGATTGCCAGCAGGACGCCGATCAGCAGGTAATAGATCGGGAAGATCCGCAGCGTGCGCCGGATGTAGAACTGCTTCAGGTCGATGTGGCCGCGGGCGTCGCGCTCGCGCAGCAGCAGCGTCACGATCAGGAAGCCGCTGATGATGAAGAACATGTCCACGCCGAGGAAGCCGCGGTCGAACAGGCTGGGGCTGCCGGAGAACGTCCAGTGCACGTGGATCTTGATGACCATCAGCGCGCAGATGGCGCGGATGCCGTTCAGGGACGGGAAGTACGACGACGCCTTGAACGCGTCGTAGAGGTCGGGGGTGGATCGTGCAGTCATCGCGAACTCGGGTTGCCGTCGAAGCGCGGCGGCGCCAGGGGGACGGCGCCGCCGCGGCCCAGCAGCGCGCTGTGGCGCAGGAGGTCGCGCAGGAAATGGGGCACGTGGCGGTCCAGCCGGCCGAGCAGGGCCGACTTGGCCAGGCCGGCCCCGCCGGCCACGATGGCCAGTGCATCGGCCAGCGCGGCATAGGCCGGGCCGCGGGTGCGCGTGAAGTACAGCCGGCGCGAGTCGAACCAGTACGACGGCAGCCGCTTCGGGCCGGCGTGGCGCTCGGTCACCTTGGTGCTCTGGCCCGCGATGTGCACGACGCGGCTGGCCGGCACGTACCAGACCTCGAAGCCGGCGCGCTTGGCGCGATGGCAGAACTCCGTCTCCTCGAAGTAGAGGAAGAACGTCTCGTCCAGGCCGCCGATGCGGTCGAAGACCTCGCGCCGGACCATCATCGATGCGCCCGACACCCAGTCGGCCTGGGCCTCGCTCGCGCCCATGTGCATCGGCACGCACGCCCGCGACAGCAGCCGCGAGACGAGCCCCAGCCGAACGCCCTGCTCGATCTCGCCCAGCAGCGACGGGAAGCGGAACGCGATGGCCCACTCGCTGCCGTCGCCGTTCTCGAAGACGCCGCCGGCGATGCCCGCGCGCGGGTGCGCCTGAAGGAAGCCGGTGAGCGCGGCGATGGCGCCGGGGCGCAGCACCGTGTCCGGGTTGAGCAGGTGCACGAAGTCGACGCGGCCGTCGCGCTCCAGTTCCGCCAGGCCCAGGTTGTTGCCGTACGCGAAGCCGCCGTTGCGCGGCGCCACGACCACGCGGGCCCACTGGCCCCAGCCGTGCTCGGCGATGGCCGCGGCGACGATGGGCGCGTCGCCGGACGCGTTGTCGACGACGACGCAGCGGATGTCCACCGGCGCGCCGGAACGCTCCGCCGCGATGGAGGCGAGGCAATCGACGGTCAGCGCCGCCGACTTGTAGCTGACGACGACGACACCGGCCGTCGCGCGATCGCGCCGCGCGGTCATGATGCCGCCGCCGTCCGCGACGGCTGGCCCGCCACGTGCGGCAGGATCGCACTGGCCAGCGACGCGGCCTGGGGTTCCTGCAGCATGCTCGCGTGGCCGCCCTCGACGTCCACGACGACCAGGTCGCGCACGACGCCGGCCCAGCCGAGTGTCGGATCCGCGAACACCTCGCGGTAGGGAATGTCGTTGCCGCTGCCTGCGGTGGCACGCAGCAGCACCACGCTGATGGCGGCTGGCGGGGGCCGGTAGGCGTGCTCGGCGTGGTTGTAGATGGCGCGGAAATCGAGGCTGGGCTCGGAGGCCGGCCACTCGCCATTGCCGGCCAGCACCTGGCGCAGCGTGGCGAGTCGGCGGTCGTCGTCGGACTGCGTGCGCCGCTTGTGGAACTCCCAGGCGATGCGCCCCGCGACCTTGCGCGCGACCACGCCCGCCGCCGCCACGAGCCCCCCGAGCGCGCCGCGGCCCGCACGCGCCGCGGCCACGGCCTCGCGCAGGCGCGACGAACGCTGCGCGCCCTCGATGTCGCGCCGCTGCGCCTGCGGCGTGGCCGAATCCATCATCAGCACGCGCTCGACGACGGCGCCCTGGGCCTGCAGCTGGCGCGCCATCTCGAACGCGATCAGGCCGCCGGCGCACATGCCGCCCAGCAGGTAGGGCCCGTCGGGCTGCTCGGCGCGCATCGTCTTCACGTACGAAGCCGCCATCTCCTCGATGGACAGGTGTGCGAGCGGGATGCGCGCCCGGCGCTCGGGCTGGATGCCGTAGACGCTCAGCGCGGCGGGCAGGCGATGGGCGAGGTTGCGGTACAGCAGCGTCTCGCCGTCGCCATCGTGCACGAGGAACAGGCGCCGCTCGCCGGACCGGCGCAGCGTGACGAGGGTGTTCGGCGCGGCCGCGGCACCCTGGTCGGCGCGCTGGGCGAACTGGCGGATCGTGGGGGCCTCGACGATCGTGGTGAGCGGCAGCGCGACGCCGCGGCGGTGCGCGAGCTCGGCGATCATGCGCGCGGCCAGCAGCGACGTGCCGCCGAGCGCGAAGAAGTCGTCGTCGATGCCGAGGTTGGACACGCCCAGCAGCTCCTCCCATAGCGCGACCAGCGCGCGTTCCGTGGCCGTGCGCGGCTGCGCGCTGGCGGCCACGGGCGCGCGCACCGCGCGCGCGGCGGCGCGCAGCGCCTGCATCACGGCCGGGCCGGAGGTGAGCTCGGTGGCCAGGCGCGCATACCGCGCCGAGCGTCCGCGCAGCGACGGCGCCGCGGCCTTGGGGGCCTTGGCGGCATCGGCCTTGCGCGCGGCGATGACCTCGGGCGCGTCCTCGCCGGCGCGGTGCACGATGGCGGCGGCGACGTCGGCGGGCACGTCCCACGCGACGCCGCCGTCGACCTCGCGCCGGTACGCCCCGACCACCGCGTCGGCGAACGCCAGCGCGGGCTCGTTCTTGGGCGTGCGCACGAGGTGCAGCCGCACCAGCGGCTTGCCGCGCGACTGCGCGAGCCGGCCGAGGGAGGCCAGCATCGCGTGCTCGACGCCGCGCCCGAGCACGCGGCAGCTCAGGAGCAGCGTGTCGACTTCCACGGCGTCGGGCGCGTCGCTGGCGATGACCAGGCCCACCAGCCCGTAGTCGCCGAAACGGTCGCTGACCCGCACGGACTGCACCGTGCTGCCGCCGCCGAGCGCGCGCATCTCGGGCTCGCCGCGCCGGCGCGTGGTGAAGTTGAACTGGTTGGTGCGCTGGGTCAGCTGCGACAGCCGCGGCCAGTCGCCGTCGGCCGGCGCGGAGATGTCGATCTTCAGGTCCAGCGACGCGAGGAAGGCGCCGATGTCCGCGGCCGACGCCTCGAGCTGGTCGCGCTCGGCGTTCTGGCGGTACATCTGCGTGCGGCGCTGGTCCTCCTGCGTCACCGACACCTTGTCGAACGCCCACAGGTTGGCCAGCAGCGACGTCGCGTGTTCGGGCGACGCCAGCTGCAGCGTGACGACTTCGGGCAGCATCTCCTGCATCAGGCCGCATTCGACGGGGTTGTCGTCGAGGAACACGAAGGCGTCGAGGCCCAGGTTGAGCTCGCGCGCCAGCGCGCGCAGGTTGGCCGACTTCAGCTCCCAGTTGATGCGGTGCGCGACGACGTGCTCGCGCGCGAGCCGCATGTCGGGACGCTCGTCGAACACCCGCATCACGTCGGCCTCGGCGTTCTTGCTGGCCAGGCACACCAGCACGCCGCGCGACTGCGCCGCCACCGCGTAGTCCTGCACCGCGAGGAAGCCGGGGTCCAGCGCGATGCCGGCCACGCCGTCCTCGCCGACCACCCCGCGCCAGATCGTGTTGTCGCAATCGAGCACCAGCACCTTGTGCGCGGCCACCCGGCGCATGTGCAGCTGGCGCGCGACGACGATGGCCAGCGCGCCGAACCAGTCGTCGGTGAACGGGATGTGGGCCAGCCTGTCGGCCACCGGGTCGTGGCGCGTGGCGGGGCACAGCGCGTCGACGGCGGCGTCGCCGAAGACGGCGGTGTCGGGCAGCGCCTCGAGCGCCGCCACCAGCGCCGTCGACTGCGCATCGACCACCGCCGCGAGCGCGGGATCGAGCGCGGGCGACGCGCGCAGCACGAACACGAGCAGCGGCTGCGCCGCGCGCTGCCGGTACTGCCGGAACGCGTCGGCCAGCTCGCCGCCGACGCGCGTGACGAGCGCGGCCAGGTCGGCGCCGGCCTCGGCGTCGCGCACGAAGTCCTCCAGCCGCAGCAGCACGACGCCGACGCCGCCGGCCGCGCCGCTCCGCGCGAGGACGCTGCCGGGCGTCAGCAGTTCCTGGAAGACCTGGTGGTAGGGCGCGAAGGCGATGCGCCCCGCCAGGCCCGCGGCGTCCAGCATGAACTGCAGCGGCGCCTCCAGGCCTTCCGCGGTGAACGTGGCCGCCACGGCGACGTCGACCGCCGGCATGGCGGGGACGGCCGGCGGGGCCGCGGGGGCCAGGGCGGAGGAATCGGCGTCGGCGAGGGTCGTCATGGATGAGAAGCGGACTGCGGCCGCGCGTAGCGGCAAGTTTCGTGCGAGGCGCCGGGCAGCCCCCGCAACCGAAGTGCCGGAGCGCGTCCTGGTGGCCGGGCCTCTGGGCTGGTTCAGTAGGCGCTGCGGTCGAGGAACACCAGCTTGACCGTGCGCGCGATGATCAGGAGATCCAGCCCCAACGTCCAGTTGCGCAGGTACTCCAGGTCGAATTCGATGCGCGCGGCCATCTTGTCGAGCGTGTCGGTCTCCCCGCGCAGGCCGTTGACCTGGGCCCAGCCGGTGATGCCGGGCTTGACCTTGTGGCGCGCCATGTAGGCCTTGACCAGCTTGCGGTACTGCTCGTTGTGCGCCACCGCGTGCGGCCGCGGGCCGACGATGCTCATGCGCCCCTGCAGCACGTTGACGAACTGCGGCAGTTCGTCGAGCGAGGTCTTGCGGATGAGGGCGCCGAACGGCGTGATGCGCGGGTCGTCGCGCGTGGCCTGCTTGACGACCGCGCCGTCGTCGGTGGTGCGCATCGAGCGGAACTTGTAGACCTCGATGATCTCGCCGTCCAGGCCCGTGCGGCGCTGGCGGAAGATGACGGGGCCCGGCGAACTCATCTTCACGCCGATCGCCAGCACCAGCAGGATCGGCGAGATCATCAGCAGGATCAGCGTGGACAGCACGATGTCGCTCACGCGCTTGATGAAGCCGTTGATGCCGGTGAACGGGGCCACCATCAGGCCGACGACGGGCACGCCGCCCATGTCCTCGAGCCGGCCCTGGATGACGCTGACGCCGAAGATGTCGGGAACGAAGTGGATCGACGCCGTGGTGTTCTGCAAGGATTCCAGCAGCGACTGGATGCGCGGTTGCGAAGTGAGCGGCAACGTGATGAAGACGTCCTTCACGCCGTGCGCCTCGATGAACTCGGGCAGCTGCCGCAGCGAGCCCAGCAGCACGGCCTCCTCGGGCAGGTTGACGCGGTCGGCCGAGCGGTCGTCGAACACGCCCAGCAGGTCGTGGCCGAAGGCCTGGCGCAGCTTGAGCATCTGCGCCACCCGCATGCCCATGCGCCCGGCGCCGATGATCACGGCCGGCCGGCGCGCGTCCGGCAGCGAGGCCAGGTGGCGCTGCACCGCCGTGCCGATGGCCACCAGCGCCCACTGCACCAGCGGCGTGGCGATGCCCCAGGCGACCAGCATGTCGGTGTCGAACGACGACAGCGTGTTGGTGGCGTAGCCGAGCAAGCCCAGCACGCTCAGCACCCACACCCACGACAGGATGATGTCGATGCCCACGCCCACGCCGGTGCGGCCGAAGCGGTTGACGCCCGGAAACATCAGCACCAGCAGCAGGATGGCCAGCGCCATCGCCACGCCGTCCATGCGGTAGCCCCACAGCTCGTGGAACAGCGCCAGCATGCCTGCGGCCACCACGGGCTCCAGCAGGGACGCGATGGTGCTGCCCACCGACGGTGGGGCGCTCAGGAACTGCTTGCGAACGCTGCGCTCTTCGAACATGGCAGGCTATGCGGCGCCCGACGGGCGCGGAACCTGGAATGCATGCAAGGTTCGCGCCATTTCAGGTGGTACGACCGTATGTATCCTCGAAGCGGACGATGTCGTCCTCGCCGAGGTAGGAACCGGACTGCACCTCGATGATCTCGAGCGGCAGCTTGCCCGGGTTCGCGAGCCGGTGCGTCTCGCCGAGCGGAATGTAGGTGCTCTGGTTCTCGGTCAGGATCGTCTTGCGATCGCCGCAGGTGACCTCCGCCGTGCCCTGGACGACGATCCAGTGCTCGGCGCGGTGGTGGTGCATCTGCAGGCTCAGCGTCGCGCCGGGGTTGACCATGATGCGCTTGACCTGGAAGCGCGGGCCGGCGTCGACGCTGTCGTACCAGCCCCAGGGGCGATGCACCTTGCGATGCAGCGCGTGCTCGGTGCGGCGATCCTTGTCGAGGCGGCTCACCAGCTTCTTGACGTCCTGGCTGCGCTCGCGGTCGGCCACGAGCACGGCGTCGGCCGTCTCCACCACCACGATGTTGTCCACGCCCAGCGTCGTCACCAGGCGGCCGCTCGCGTGCACGAGCGTGTTGCGGCTGTCCTCGAACATCACGTCGCCGACGCCGCAGTTGCCGGCGGCGTCCTTGGGCGACACCTGCCAGACGGCGTCCCAGGCGCCGAGGTCGTTCCAGCCGGCGTCCAGCGGCACCATGCGGATGTCGAACCGGCTGCCGGGGCACTTCTCCATCACCGCGTAGTCCACCGACTCCGACGGCACGGCCAGGAACGCCTCGCGCGTGGGGCGCACGAAGCGCTCGTCGGGCGTGCGGCCGCTCCAGGCGGCCTCGGTGGCGGCGAGGATGTCGGGGCGGAACTCGCGCAGCGCCTCCAGCCACACCGAGGCGCGTAGCACGAACATGCCCGAATTCCAGGTGTAGCCGCCCTCGGCCAGGTAGCGCGCGGCGGTGGCTGCGTCAGGTTTCTCGACGAACCGGGCCACCTTGTGCAGGCCGTCGGCCGGGGTGCTGCGGATGTAGCCGTAGGCCGTCTCGGGACCGGCGGGCGTGATGCCCAGGATCACGATGGCGCCGTCGGCGGCGCCCTCGATCGCCCGGCGCAGGGCCGCGGTGAACACGGCCCGGTCGGTGACGGTCTGGTCGGCCGGCGACACCACCAGCACCGGATCGGCCCCGGCTTCGCGCGCGGCGAGCGCCGCGAGCGTCAGCGCGGGCGCGGTGTTGCGGCCCACCGGCTCGAGGATGACGGCCGCCGGCTCGACGCGCATCTCGCGCATCTGCTCCAGCGCCAGGAAGCGGTGTTCGGCGTTGCCCACGATCAGCGGCGCCTCGACGCCGATGCCGTCGCCGGCCAGGCCCATCAGGCGCGCGATGGCCTGCTGGAACAGGCTCTCGTCGCTGCCCAGGGACAGGAACTGCTTGGGAAAGCCCGCACGGGACAGCGGCCACAGCCGCGTGCCGCTGCCGCCGGCCATGATGACGGGTTGGATCGAGATCGACGCTGCCATGAGGACGCTTTCGTCAAGGGAAGAGGCAGGCGCGCGACACGCGTTCCGGCGTCGCGGCGGCTGCCTTTCAGGCGAATCAGGCGCGTGCGTCGCCCCAGCGTACGACGGTGCCTTCGTCGCCGGGATACGTGGTGTTGCCGTGCCGGTCGACGCAGTAGTGCGGCGAGACGATCATATCTTCCAGCGTCTCGCCCTGGGACAGGCGCGTGTAGTCGAACAGGATGCTGCGAATGAGCTTGCTGCCCTGGCGCAACACGCAGCCGTTGCCCAGCCAGGCCGGGCCGACGATGGTCACGCCCGGCTCCACCTCGCTGGACGAACCGATGTAGACCGGACCGGTGACGTCGACCTTGTCGAAGTCGATGCTGGTGTTCAGGCCCACCCAGACGCCCGGGCGCACCTCGCGGCCCGGCATGTCCATCTGGGCCACCTCGCCGCGCAGCACGCGCTGCGTGACCGCCCAGTAGTCGGTGACGCGGCCGATGTCGATCCAGTTGAACCAGCGGCTCTGCGCGTAGAACGGCAGGCCCTTCTCGGCCAGCAGCGGGAACAGCTGGCCGCCGATGTCGAACGTCTGGCCGGACGGGATCAGGTCGAGCGCCTGCGGCTCGAAGATGTAGATGCCCGTGCTGGCCATGCGCGACTTCGCCTTCTCGGGCGAGGGCTTCTCCTGGAACTCGGTGATGCGCCCGGTGGCGTCGCTCACCACGACGCCGTAGTTCTTCACCTCGTCCAGCGGCACTTCGAGCGTGACGACGCTGGCCAGCGCCTTCTTGCTCTGGTGCTCGTGCAGCGCCGCGCCGATGTCGAGGTCGATGATGGCGTCGCCGCACAGCACGATGGTGGTGTCGTCGAAGAAGCCGCTGTGGTCCTGGATCTTGCGCATGCCGCCGGCCGAACCCATCGGGTTGGGCACGATCTCGCCATGGTCGCGCTTGCCTTCGAACGAGTAGCCGATCTCCACGCCCCAGCGGCTGCCGTTGCCGAAATAGCTCTCGATCTTCCAGTGTGAATAGGCCACGTTGATCATGATCTCCTTCACGCCGTAGCGCGCGAGATGCTCGATCAGGTATTCGAGGACAGGCTTGCCCAGGATCGGGATCATGGGCTTGGGCATGTACTTGGTCAGCGGGCGCACGCGCGTACCCTGGCCGGCCGCAAGAATCATGGCTTTCGCCATCGCAGTTCCTTTGATCGTTTGAAATTCGCACGACGCGGGCCCCGCCGTCGTGGGGCGGGGGCCCGGTCGATCAGGCACGACACGCTACAGGGCGATCGTGACACTCCTGGGTGGATTCTGGCAGCCCGGAATCGCCCTTCTTGTAGGCCGAAACCCCGTCCTAGACGAGGTCCCGGAGCGCCCCGGCAGCGGCGTCCTTGGCAGACAGTTTCGGGGCTTCGCCCACGTCGGGCCAGGCGATGGCGAGGTCGGGATCGTCCCAGCGCACGGCACCCTCGTCGGCGGGGGAATAGAACTCGGTGGTCTTGTAGAGGAAATCCGCGGTTTCCGTGAGCACCAGGAAGCCGTGCGCGAGGCCGGCGGGGATCCACAGCTGGCGGTGGTTCTCGCCCGACAGCTCCACGCCCACCCAGCGGCCGAACGTGGGGCTGCCGCGGCGGATGTCGACCGCCACGTCGAACACGGCGCCGGCGGTCACCCGCACCAGCTTGCCCTGCGCCCTGGGTGCCTTCTGGAAGTGCAGCCCGCGCAACACGCCGCGCGCGGAGCGCGAGTGGTTGTCCTGGACGAAGTCGACGTGCTGGCCCACGGCCTCGTCGAAAGCCGTCTGGTTGAAGCTCTCGAGGAAGAACCCGCGCGCGTCGCCGAACACTTTCGGCTGCAGGATCAGGACGCCGTCGATGGCGGTCTTTTCAATTTGCATCTGGAATTGCTCTGGATTTCTGCAGGATCTGGACGCCGGCACGATGCTGACGCCTCCGGCCGGGGAGCGGGAGCGAGCCGGGTCGTCATGACGTTCAGAAGACGTGGTCGGCGAGGGCGCGCTGCAGGTACTGGCCGTAGCCGCTCTTGGCCAGCGGCGCGGCGAGCGCGATGAGCTGGGCGTCGTCGATCCACTTCTGGCGCCAGCAGATTTCCTCCGGGCAGCAGGCCTTCAGGCCCTGGCGCTTCTCCAGCGTGTGGACGAACTGGCTGGCCTCGAGCAGGGAATCGTGCGTGCCGGTGTCGAGCCAGGCGTCGCCGCGGCCCAGGATCTGCACGTCGAGCTTCTGGTTCTCGAGGTAGATGCGGTTCAGGTCGGTGATCTCGAGCTCGCCGCGGGCGCTCGGCTTGAGCGACTTCGCGTGCTCCACCACGTGCTCGTCGTAGAAGTACAGGCCTGTCACCGCGTAGCGGCTCTTGGGCTGCGCGGGCTTCTCCTCGAGGCTGATCGCCTTGCCGGCGCCGTCGAACTCCACGACGCCGTAGCGCTCGGGGTCGTGCACGGGGTAGGCGAAGACGGTGGCGCAGTCGGGGTTCGCCGAGGCCTTGGTCAGGCGCGTGCCGAGGTCGTGGCCGTAGAAGATGTTGTCGCCCAGCACCAGCGCGCTGTGGTCGCCGCCGATGAAGCGCTCGCCGATCAGGAAGGCCTGCGCCAGGCCGTCGGGACTGTCCTGCACCGCGTACTGCAGGTCGAGGCCCCAGCGCCTGCCGTCGCCCAGCAACTGCTCGAAGCGCGGGGTGTCCTGCGGCGTGCTGATGATCAGGATCTCGCGGATGCCCGCCAGCAGCAGCACGCTGAGCGGGTAGTAGATCATCGGCTTGTCGTAGACCGGGATGAGCTGCTTGCTGATCGCCAGCGTGGCCGGATGCAGGCGGGTGCCGGAGCCTCCGGCGAGGATGATGCCTTTGCGGTTCAAGCGAACTCCGTGCGTTAGAGGGGCAGGATCTCGGTGAGCATGCGCCGCACGCCCAGCGACCAATCCGGCAGGTGCACGCCGAAGGCGTCGCGCAGCTTGCGCGTGTCCAGGCGCGAATTCAGCGGCCGCGCCGCGGGCGTCGGATAGGCGCTGGTGGCGATGGCGCGCAGCGCGTCGGCGGGCAGGGTGAGCGGCACGCCGCGCTCGCGCGCCGTCTCGATGACCAGCCGCGCGTAGCCATGCCAGCTCGTCTCGCCGGCGGCGACCGCGTGATAGGTGCCGGCCAGCGCCGGGCGCGCCGCGGCGGCGCGGGCCATCAGCGCGGTGAGGTCGGCCAGGAGATCGGCGCCGGTGGGCGCGCCGACCTGGTCGTCGATGACGTTGAGCTCGGTCTTCGTGCCGGCCAGGCGCAGCATCGTCTTGGCGAAATTGCCGCCGCGTGCCGCGTAGACCCAGCTGGTGCGCAGGATCAGGTGCTGGCAGCCGCTGGCGCGGATCTGGCGCTCGCCATCGAGCTTGGTGCGGCCATAGACGGACAGCGGCCCGGTGGGGGCGTCCTCGCCGCGCGGCTGGTCGCCCGAGCCGTCGAAGATGTAGTCGGTGCTGTAGTGGACGAGCCACGCGCCCGACGCGGCCGCGGCGCGCGCGAGCACGCCCGGGCCGTCGGCGTTGAGGGCCTGGGCCAGCGCGGGCTCGGACTCCGCCTTGTCGACCGCCGTATGCGCCGCCGCGTTCACGATCAGCCCCGGCTGCACCGCCGCCACCGTGGCGGCCAGCGATTCGGGTCGGGAGAAGTCGGCGGACAGCTCGCGACTCCGGAAATCGAGCGCCACGACCTCGCCCAGCGGCTGCAGCGAGCGCTGCAGCTCCCAGCCGACCTGGCCGTCGCAGCCCAACAGGAGGATCTTCACGTTCAACCCCTGGCGTACTGGGTGGCCACCCAGTCGCGGTAGGCGCCGCTCTGAACGCCCTGCACCCACTCGGTGTTCGCGAGGTACCACTCGACGGTCTTGCGCAGGCCCGTCTCGAACGTTTCCTTCGGCCGCCAGCCCAGCTCGGTGCAGAGCTTGGTGGCGTCGATCGCGTAGCGGCGGTCGTGGCCGGGGCGGTCCTTGACGAAGGTGATCAGGCGCTCGCGCGGGCCCGCCGGGTCGGGGCGCAGTTCGTCGAGCAGGCGGCAGATGCCGCGCACGATGTCGATGTTGGTCTTCTCGTTGAGGCCGCCGACGTTGTACGTCTCGCCGACGCGCCCCTGGGCCAGCACCGTGCGGATGGCCGCGGTGTGGTCCTTGACGTACAGCCAGTCGCGCACGTTCATGCCGTCGCCGTACACCGGCAGCGCCTTGCCCGCCAGCGCGTTGACGATCACCAGCGGGATCAGCTTCTCGGGGAAGTGCAGCGGCCCGTAGTTGTTGGAGCAGTTGGTGGTGAGCACCGGCAGGCCGTACGTGTGGTGCCAGGCGCGCACCAGGTGGTCGCTGGCGGCCTTGCTGGCGGAGTACGGGCTGTTCGGCTCGAACGGGTGGCTTTCCGTGAACGGCGCGGCGTCGGGCGCCAGCGAGCCGTAGACCTCGTCGGTGCTCACGTGCAGGAAACGGAAGCCCGCCTTGTCCTCGCCTTCCAGCGTGGACCAGAACGCGCGCGCGGCCTCGAGCAGCGTGAACGTGCCCTCGATGTTGGTCTTGAGGAAGGCGCCCGGGCCGAGGATGGAGCGGTCGACGTGGCTCTCGGCCGCGAAGTTGACGATCGCGCGCGGGCGATGCGTCTTCAGCAGGTCGTCGACCAGCGCGCGGTCGCCGATGTCGCCGTGGCAGAACACGTGGCGCGGATCGCCCTGCAGCGATTCGAGGTTCGCCAGGTTGCCGGCGTAGGTCAGCGCGTCGAGGTTGACGACATGCTCGTCGTGGTTGTCGAGCCAGTCGAGGACGAAGTTGCTGCCGATGAAGCCGGCGCCGCCGGTGATGAGGATCATGGAAATTCCTGGTTTTCCTGCCGGCAACTGCAGCGCGCAGCCGTCCGTTGCCGAGCAGAAGTATCGCTCAAGGGGTGCCGCGGCCCCCCTCACCATTAAGGGGGACGACAGCGCTGGCCAGCGCCGCGACGGCCTCAACGCCCCTCGAAATGCGCCCGGTACCAGGCGACGAAACGCCCGATGCCGTCGGCCAGCGGCGTCCGCGGGGAGACGCCCGTCCACTCGCGCAGCGCCGACACGTCGGCGTACGTGGCGACGACATCGCCCGGCTGCATCGGCTTGTACTGCTTGACGGCGGGCACGCCCAGTGCCTTCTCGATGGTCTCGACGAACACGCCCAGCTGCACCGGATCCTGGTTGCCGATGTTGAAGACGCGGTACGGCGCGCGCGAGCGGCCCGGGTGCGGCGCCAGCGCGTCGAAGGCCGGGTCGGGCGTGGCGGGCTTGTCCAGCACCGCGACGACGCCGTCCACGATGTCGTCGATGTAGGTGAAGTCGCGCATCATCTGGCCATCGTTGAAGACGGCGATGGGCGTGCCGGCCAGGATGTCGCGCGTGAACGAGAAATAGGCCATGTCGGGCCGGCCCCAGGGCCCGTAGACCGTGAAGAAGCGCAGGCCCGTGGTGGCGATGCCGTACAGGTGGCTGTACGTGTGCGCCATCAGCTCGTTGGCCTTCTTGGTGGCGGCGTACAGGCTCACCGGGTGGTCGACGCTGTCGGCTTCCGAGAACGGCATCTTCGCGTTGCCGCCATACACGCTGGAGCTGCTGGCGTAGACGAGGTGCGACACCGGGTGGCGCCGGCAGGCCTCCAGCACGTTCAGGAAGCCCGCGAGGTTGGATTCGCCGTAGGCCAGCGGGTTCTCGATCGAGTAGCGCACGCCCGCCTGGGCGGCCAGGTGCACGACGCGGTCGAACTTCTCACGCGCGAACAGCGCGTCCAGCGCGGGGCCGTCGGCGATGTCCAGCCGCTCGAAGCGGAACTGCGGCAAGGCGGCGAGTCCGGCGAGCCGGGCCTGCTTCAGCGCCGGGTCGTAGTAGGCGTTGAGGTTGTCGATGCCCACCACGCGGTCGCCCCGGGCAGCCAGGCGCTGCACCACGTGCATGCCGATGAAGCCGGCGGCGCCGGTGACCAGGATGTTCATCGAAGGCTCAGTCGAACTTGATCGCGGCCATGCATCGGACCGTGTTGTCGCTGTAGCCGGAGTTCGGCAGCGACGCATCCGCGCGGCGCTTCTCGTGGCCGGCGCCGCAGCTCAGGTCCGTCGTGCGCGTGGGCAGCCAGTGCGCCGAGATGTTGAAGCTGGTGGTGTCGAGCGTGCCGGAGGTGACTGGCTTGCCATCCTTGTCGACCAGCGAGAGCTGTGTGTACTTGCGTTGCGAGTACGTGGCGCTGGCGTCGAGGTTGATCTTGGCGGTCAGGGCGTAGCCCACGTCGACGAGGGCCAGGTTGTTGATCGACGGGCCGCTCAGGTCGTTCGTGTAGCGCATTCCCGCGTTCGCCGACGTGGACGTGTTGTCCAGGTCGGTGTTGCGCTTGAGGCCCAGCTTGACGGTGAAGTGCGACGGTGGCGTCCACGTCCAGTTCACCGAGCCGTTGACGAAGTGCAGGTCGCTGCTCAGCGCGTCGCTCTTCTCGGTGGTGTAGCCCACGCCGGCGTCGAAGGCGCTGTTGCCGGTGGCCCGCAGTTGCACCGTGCCGTTGATCGACCGCGTGCGGAAGCGCGACACCTTCGTCTGCTGCTCGCCGCCGAACGAGAACGTGTTCACGTGCGGGAACTCGCCGTGCAGGTAGGTGGCCACGAGGCCGAACGTCAGGTCCGGGCTGGTCGAATAGCGCGTGCCGAAGTTGCCCGACCACTGGTTCTCGTCGTTCGTGTGGAAGTCGGCGGCGGAGTAGCGCCGCTGGCTGCCGTCGGCACCGCCGAAGATCTGCCAGCGCGACGGTCCGCCCAGCAGGATGCGGCCGAACACGTGGTTGTCGGTCTGCATGTTGCGCTCGGTCAGGGCCGTGGTGGGCGGCTGTCCGGGCAGCGGCTCGGAGGTGACGCCGTAGATGTACTGGCGGCGGCTGGAGTCGGCGCCGAAGGCACCCGACAGGTCGCCGATCGTGTTCCAGTCCAGCTGCGCGCCGGCGTGGTAGCCCCAGGAGTCGAGATGATCCTGGTTCTTGTAGGCGCTGTAATTGATGCCGGCGTCGGCGACGAACTTGTCGCGGCCCAGCGCCTGGTCGACCCCGGCCTTGAACGAAGTGGTGGAGACCCAGTCCGAGGCACCCCCACCCGGGGCATGGTTGATGTTGGTCTCATGCTTGACCGCCTCGCTCGCGCCAAGCGTGAACGGTTCGATGGCCGCCTGGGCGCCGGCGGCAACCAGGCAGAGGCAAAGGGGCGACAGCATCGCCAGGGACTTGTTCTTCAATTTCTTCTCCTGCCGTTCTGGACGGCGTGGCTTCAACGCGCCTGCGGGGTGGCGGTGGCGGCGAACGGGTCCTTGTAGCGACCCAGCCTGTCCATCAGCATCCACCACAGGAACTTCGAGCTGCGCACGTAGCGCATCAGGTACCGGCGCGGCTCGGAGGCCACGCGGTATGCCCATTCGAGGCCGATGCGCCGATAGATCTCGGGTGCGCGCTTGACGGCGCCGGCCTCGTAATCGATCGTCGCGCCGACGCCCAGCATCACCTTGACCTGGGGCAGGCGATGGCGGAACTTCGCGATCCAGATCTCCTGCTTGGGCGCGCCCAGGCCGACCATCAGCACGTTGGCGCCGCTGTCCTGGATCATCGCCAGGACGCGTTCGATCTCGTCCGGGTCGTCGACGAAGTTCATCGACGGCCCGTGCGCGCCCACCACCAGCTCGCGGCCGGCCTTGCGGTTGAGCGCTTCGCGCGCCGTCTGCGCGACGCCGGGCCTGGCCCCCAGCAGGAAGATGCGCGTGCGCTCGTCGGCGGCCTGGCGGGCGCAGAACGCCGGCACGATGTCCGAGCCGGTCAGCCGGTGCGTCACGGTCCGGCCCTGCGCACGCAGCGCGAGGCGCACGTAGTGGCTGTCGACGGTGATGATGTCGGCCGAGCGATAGGCGCGCAGGAATTCCGGGTTGTACTGCAGGTGGTACAGGTGGTCGGGGTTGACCGTGAACACCACGCCGCCGGTGGAGGCCAGGCGCGCCAGCAGGTCGTCCATGCTGACGTCGTCGGCCCACACGTTGAGCAGGGGCTGGCGCGGCCACCGGGGGACGGCCTCAACCATGACGGCGCTCCCGGCGTGCCGCGGCCGGCGGCGTGGCCAGCGAGGTGTGGGAAGAAGGTGTCATGGCGGCGCTCGGGGGTTCGATCATCGGAAAGGGCAGGCAATCACTCGGGACGACGTGCCCGCCCGGGGGCGGACAGTTTGCCATGCGCTCCGGTTGACCGGAGGCGCCAGGCGGGTTCGGGACGGGCCGGTCGTGGCGGTCATGTCGAATCGCGGTCGGTGCGCACCCAGCGGCGTTCGCGCCGCACCACGAAGCGCGCGTAGACGGGCAGCTTCGCAGCGATGTACACGGGAATCGACAGCAATTCGAACAGGCGCACCAGATCGCGTCCGCGCACCCACCAGGCCAGCAGCACGGCCATTCCGAAGCTCGCCAGGAGCAATCCGTAGGCCAGCCCCGGCCCGCTGTCGGCGATCCACCACGACAGCAAGGCGGCCAGCATGGTGCCGGCCACCAGCAGCGCGGCCAGCAGCGCCAGCGGCGGCACGCACAGGTCCAACGCCATGCCCACCAGGCGCGGGTCGCGTCGGCGCCAGGCGCCGGCCAGCAGGCCCGGCACCTCGCGACCGATCATCTCGAGGTGCCCGTGCTCCCAGCGCGTGCGCTGCGTGCGCGTGGCGCTGGCGGTGTCGGGGAACAGGCTGGTGACGACGGCGCGCGGGCAGAACAGCGGCGGGCGACCGCCGAGGGCCAGGTCGATGCCCAGCTTCATGTCCTCGACGATCGAGGCATTGGCAAGTGGTGCGTTGCGCAGCATCGGCCACGTGAACGCCATGCCGGTGCCCATCAGCTGGCATGGCAGGCCCAGGCGGCGCCAGCCCGCAGGGCGCACCCAGTTGCGCACGCGCCAGGCGAACTGCGCGATGCGTCGCGGCAGGCGCGCATCGGGCCGCGCGTTCATCAGGTACAGCGCCTGCGCAGGCCGGTCGTAGCTGACGACGCAGTCGCACAGCGCGTCGAGCGCGCCCGGGGCGAGGTCGCAGTCGGCGTCGAGGATCACCACCAGGCCCGGCGGGTCGGCGCGCAGCGCATCGACGCCGAAGGCCAGCGCGAAGCCCTTGCCGCGGTCGGTCGCGTGCGTGCGCTCGACCACCTGCACCTGCGCGCCCGCGGCGCGCGCGATGGCTGCGGTGTCGTCGCTGCAGTTGTCGGCCACCACCACGATGCGATCGTGCTCGCCCAGCTGCGGCAGCACCGCGGCCAGCGTGTGCGCGATGCCGGCGGCCTCGTCGTGCGCCGGCACGAGCACGGCGACGCGCCCGCGGGTGACGTGCTGGCGGCTGCGCGCAGCGGCGCTCGCGCGCGTCGACGCCGCCGCGGCGACCTGCAGCACGAACACGCCCACCATCAACGCGAGCGGCAGCGCGGCAACCGCCAGGATCCAGCACGCAATGAATGCCAGCATGGTCATGACAGCCCCTCCGGCGCCGGGTACGGCGCTCCGTCTCCCGAGCGGATCGAGGCGCCCCGCAAACAGGTCGACACCGCATGTCTCATCGCGCCACCTCCGTGCAAGCGGCCTGCAGCGCGCGTGCGCCCGATTCACTTGTATTCAATGATCGCACTCCTGCGTTCTGTCGTGCGGCCCCACCAGAACCGCAAGGCGCCCATCGCCTCGGCGAAGCGGCCCTGCAGGAAGAAGGCGGACTGCGTCCATGGGATCGGCTGGCCCGCGTGCCGCAGCTTGAGCGCGACGCGCAGCCACTGCAACGGATAGGCGAGCCACAGCAGCGCCAGCGGCCACCAGGCCAGCGTGGCCGCGAGCAGCACGATCGGCAGCGCGGCGCCCCACAGCAGCGCGCGTCGCGCCTGGGCGACGAAGTGGCGCTCCGGCGGCGCGCCGTGCAGCGCGGCGCCCTCCGCGAAGGCATGGCCCGAGCGCACGTTGCGGCGCCACCATTGCAGCCAGTGCGTCATCGCGGCGTCGTGCCAGGTCATGTCGTGCTCCAGGCGCCAGATCTTCCAGCCGGCGGCGCGCAGGCGCACGCACAGCTCGGGCTCCTCGCCGGCGATCAGGTCGTCGCGGTAGCCGCCCGCTGCAGCAAGTGGTTGCGAACGTATCAGGACGTCACCACCGCAGGCCAGGGCTTCGCCCACCGGCGTGTTCCATTCGATGTCGCACAGGCGGTTGTAGACGGAGGCCTCCGGAAATCTTTCCCGCCGGCGGCCGCACACTGCGGCAATTTCGGGATGCGCATCCAGGAAGGCGTCAGCAGCGACCAACCAACCCGCCGCGAGCTCGCAATCGCCATCCAGGAACTGCACGCGCGCCGTGCCGGGATGCAGGCGCATCAGCGCGGCGAAGCCCGCGTTGCGGGCGCGCGCCGCGGTGAACGGGATCGACATGTCCAGGCTCACCAGCGTGGCGCCGAGGCGGCGCGCGGCCTCGGGCGAGCCGTCGGAAGAGCCGCTGTCCACGTAGACGACGGGGCCGCCCTCGCGCGCGCAGGCCTCCAGGCAGCGCAGCAGGCGGGCGCCTTCGTTGCGGCCGATGACGACCATGCCGACGCGCTCGCCGGGGGCGCGCAGGGAGTCGCCGGAGCCGGTCGCGGGAATCGTCGGGGCAGGTGTCATGGAGGCGGCAGGTTCGGGATCCGGC
>JBJMWE010000006.1:0-3950 GCA_045810285.1 Vitreoscilla sp.
AACCACCCGGAGAGCTCCCACGTGAAAGCACTATCCAAGACCTTCGGTGGCGCCCTGTTCGCCGCCGCCCTGTCGCTCGCGTCGGCGACGTCGGCGGCCGAGACCATCCGCGTGGCCATCGGCACGCAGGACACGACCATCAACTGCGCCACCGGCGGCCTGCTGGTGCGCGAGCTGCACCTCATCGACAAGTACCTGCCGCACGACGGCAGGTACAAGGACGTGCAGTACGACATCGAGTGGCACAACTTCACCTCCGGCGCCCCGCTGACCAACGAGATGGTGGCCGACAAGCTGGACTTCGGCGCGATGGCCGACTTCCCCGGCTCGCTCAACGGCGCGGCGTTCCTCAAGGCCGGCAAGAGGAGCGTGTTCCTGTCCGTGCTCTCCGGTTCCACCATCGGCAGCGGCAACGGCATCGTCGTGCCGGTGGATTCGCCGGTGCAGTCGCTCCCGGACCTGAAGGGCAAGGAGATCTCGGTGCCGTTCGCGTCCACGTCGCACGGCATGCTGCTGCGCGCGATCAAGGCGCAGGGCTGGGATCCGGAACGCGACGTGACCATCCTCACGCAGGCGCCGGAGGTGGCCGGGTCGGCGCTGCAGGCCGGAAAGATCGACGCGCACGCGGACTTCGTGCCGTTCGCCGACCTGTTTCCCTACAAGGGCTTCGCGCGCAAGATCTACGACGGTGCGCAGGCCAACGCGCCCACGTTCCACGGCACGCTGGTGAGCGCCGAGTACGCGAAAAAGTACCCGGAGATCGTCGTCGCCTACCTGCGCGCGGTGATCGAGGCCAACCGCCTGTTCGAGGCCGATCCGCTCAAGTACAGCGAGCTCGTCGCCAGGATCACGGGCATCGATGCGGAAGTCGTCTACCTGTTCGGCGGTCCGCTGGGCCTGCAGACGCGCGACCTCAGCTGGAAGCCCGAGTACCGCCAGGCGGTGGCCACCGCCATCGACACGCTGCGGCTGCTCAAGCGCCACGACTCGGCGCTGGCGGCCGACACCTTCGTCGACGACACCTACCTGCGCGCCGCGTTCAAGGCAGAGGGCCTGGACTACGACGCGCAGCTGAAGAACTACGCGCGCCTGCCGCTCAAGGCCAGCGACGCCCTGACCGGCAAGCCCATCGTGGATGACAGCCGCGCCGCCCAGGTGTGGGTGGCCGGCGAGCCGCGCGTGCGCAGCTACGCCTCGCCCGAAAATGCGTTCGCGGACGCGAAGAAGGTCGAGGCGGCGGGCGGCAAGGTGCGCGTCGTCTACGCGCAGGATCGCAGGCTGGGCCTGAAGCTGCTGGCCCACCAGGCCTGGTTCGTCGCCGACGACAAGGGCCGCCTGAGCGCCTTCCTGCTCAGGGATGACGCCACGCGCTGGGCGCGCGACAACCATGCGCAGGTGCTCGACTTCGCGGCCGCGCGCGGCTTCGCGGCGACGCACGTCGCGGCCGCTCGCTGAACCTCGGGAGGCCTCGATGAGTGCGGTGCTCACCTCCGACCTGGCCGACCCCGCCCCGCGACTGCGCGCAGCCGGCGCGCTGCGCCGGCGTGCCGCCGCCTGGCTGGCCCAGGGCGCGGCCATCGTCGCCTTCGTCGCCCTGTGGCATGCGCTCGCCGCCACGCACGCGCGGCTGGGCATCGTCAGCTTCCAGAACGTGCCCACGCCGCTGGCCGCGCTCGAGGCGGGCCGGGACCTGCTGGAGAGCGGCAAGCTCGGACGCCACCTCGGCTACAGCCTGTGGCGCGTCGGCGCGGGCTTCGTCGCGGCGTCGCTGCTGGGCATCGCGCTGGGGCTGTCGATCGGCCGCTTCGCGCTCGTGCGGCGCGTGCTGCTGCCGCCGCTGGAACTGCTGCGCCCGATCCCCGCCGTCGCCTGGATCCCGCTGGCCATCCTGATGTTCCCGTCGACCGAGCTGTCGATGGTGTTCATCACCTTCGTCGGCGCGCTGTTCCCGGTGCTGCTCAACACCATCCACGGCGTGGAAGGCGTCGATCAGCGGCTGGTCGCATCGGCGCGCAGCCTGGGCACCAGGCGCTGGGCGATGTTCGCGCAGGTGATCCTGCCGGCCGCCGCGCCCAGCATCGCCACGGGGCTGGCGATCGGCATGGGCACCTGCTGGTTCTGCCTCGTCTCGGCCGAGATGATCTCGGGGCAGTTCGGCATCGGCTACTACACGTGGGAGTCCTACACCTTGCAGGACTACGGGGGCATCATCGTGGGCATGCTCGCCATCGGCCTGCTGGGCATGGGCTGCAGCGCGCTGATCCGCCGGGCCGCGCGCCTGGCCATGCCATGGTCGCAGCCGGAGGGCACGCGATGACCGCCACCCTGGGCCGCATCGACATCGAGCACGTGCACATGGAGGTGGGCGAGGGCCCCGGCCGCTTCGAGGCGCTGCACGACGTCAGCCTGGGCATCGCGCCCGGCGAGTTCGTGTGCCTGCTGGGGCCCTCGGGCTGCGGCAAGTCCACGCTGCTCGGCGCGCTGGCCGGGCACCTGGCGCCGGCGCGCGGCACGGTGCGGGTGGACGGCGTGGCCGTGGCCGGGCCGCATCCCGACCGCGGGCTCGTGTTCCAGCAGCACACGCTGTTTCCGTGGCAGCGCGTCATCGACAACGTGGCCTTCGGCCTGAAGATGAAGGGCGTCGCGCGCGCCGAGCGTCACGCCCGGGCGCACGCGCTGCTCGCCAGCGTGGGCCTGGACGGCTTCGAGTCGCGCTGGCCGTCGCAGCTGTCGGGCGGCATGCAGCAGCGCGTGGAGATTGCCCGGGTGCTGATCAACGAGCCGCGCGTGCTGCTGATGGACGAGCCCTTCGGCGCCCTGGACGCGCTCACGCGGGGCCGCATGCAGCAATTGCTGCTCGAGGTCTGGGAACGCTTTCGCACCACCGTCGTCTTCGTCACGCACGACATCGACGAGGCCCTGTTCCTGGCCGACCGCCTGCTGGTCATGAGCGCGCGCCCCGGGCGCATCGTCGATGACCTGCGGCTGGACTTCCCGCGCCCCCGGGAGGCCGAGCTCGTCACGTCGCCACGATTCGCCGCGCTCAAGCGCCACTGCCTGCACCTGCTGCACCGCGGCGAGGCCGACACGCCGCTGCCGCGCATGACTCCGCTCGGTCCGCCGATCACTACCTCCTGACCCGTCCCATGAGCTTCGAACCCGTGAACGACCCCCGTCTCGCCAGCGCGGATGCCGGCGTGCGCCGCATCGCCGTCCTCGACATCGCCGACGCGGAGGACGACGCGGACATCCCCGCCCTGGTTGCCGCATTGCGCGAGGACGCGGCCGCCGAGGTGCGCGCCGAGGCCGCGCGCGTGCTCGGGGGCTGGGGCCATCCGCTGGCCGTCGACTCGCTCGCGCAGGCGTTGCTGGACGCGGACGGCGACGTGCGCGCGAACGCGGCCTTCGCCATCGCGCAGCTCAAGGATGCGGCCGCCGGCGAATGCCTGCTGCCGTGGGCCCTGCACGACGACCCCGGCGTGCGCGCAGCGGCCCTGCGCGGCCTGAAGGAACTGCGCATCCCGGCCGCGGCGGCGCCCGCCCGCGCCGCGCTGGGACACCGCGACGCGAACGTGCGGCGCGAGGCGGTGGGCGTGCTGGGATGGCTGAAGGCGGCCGACGCCCTGCCCGCGATGGCGCGCCTGGCGACGGCCGACGCGGACGTCGAGGTACGGCGCGTGGCCACCGGCGCGCTGGGCCTGTCCGCCGAGAACGGCCACGCCACGGTGCTCCCGGCCCTCCTGACCGCGCTGCGCGACCCGCACTGGCCCATCCGCGAGGAGGCGGCCACGACACTCGCCAAGCTCGCGCCCGCCGACGCCCGCGACGCGCTGCTGGCGGCGATGGACGACGAGGCCTGGCAGGTGCGCCTGCGCGCCGCGCGCGCGCTCGGCCGATTGCGCCACCCGGCCGCCCTGCCCGCCCTGATCGAGGCGCTCGCCCATCGCATG
>JBJMWE010000007.1:0-15112 GCA_045810285.1 Vitreoscilla sp.
CCCGGCAGCAGCCAGCCCGGTCGAGTCATGGTGGACCCCTGCTTGGCCGGAATCCTCGAGTTCGCTGCTCCGCCGTGAGTGCGCCGCAGCCCTCAGGCATGAGATTGGCAGCCGGACCTGCGCAATTCTTGGCATCAGGTCGCGTGGTTGCGGTCGATAGTGATGACAGGCGGGCGATGCCTCGCGCCGCCAGTTTGGTCATCACGAAGTCGATCATGAACACACCGATGCAAGCGTTTCTCAATCTCCGTATCGGGGTTCGCCTCGGCTTGGCATTCGCTGTCGTGCTCGCCCTGTTGGTGACGGTAGCAGGCGTGGGGCTGCTTCGGCTCTCGAACCTGCATGACCAGTTGACGCTGGTCGTCGAGAATCGCTATCCGAAGGTACTGCTGGCCGTCGACGTCAAGAACGATGTGGGCATCGTCGCCCTGAACCTTCGCAGCTTGCTTTCCGACGGCCAGGGCGAGCGCCGTCGCAAGGCCGAAGACGCCATTGCAGCCGCCCGCGGGCGCCTTGACGAGTCGATGAACAAGCTCGACCGAACCTTGCAGGCGCCGGAGACGCGGCGCATCCTCGACAAGCTGAAAGAGCGCCGCGCCGCATTCGTGGCGGACCAGGGAGCCTTTGGCGACTTCGTCCTCGCCGGGAATGTCGACGGTGCGACTGCATTGATGAACGGCGCAATGGGCGCCGACCAGCGCGCCTGCGAAGCCTCGATCGACGAGCTGGTCGCGGCACTGAGCGCCCAGTTCAGGCAGGCCGGGGAAGAAGGCAGTCGGGCGCACGAAACGGGCCGCATGCTGATGCTGTTGCTGAGCGCAGGGGCATTTGCCGCGGCGGTCCTGATGGCTTGGCTCGTCACGCGCTCCATCACACGACCCATCGCTCGTGCGGTGCGGGCGGCGCAGACGGTGGCCGCCGGCGATCTGACCTCCGCGATCCAGGTCGAGACACGCGATGAGTCCGGCCAGTTGCTGCAGGCGCTGAAGGAGATGAATGCGAGTCTCGTGCGTGTCGTGGGCGAGGTCCGCCACAGCAGCGACAGCATCGCGACGGGCTCCGGCCAGATCGCGACGGGCAACCAGGATCTCTCGCAGCGAACTGAAGAGCAGGCATCGAACCTGCAACAGACCGCGGCCTCGATGGAGGAACTCACCGGCAACGTGTGCAGCAGCGCCGACATCGCCAGTTCGGCCAGCCGGCTCGCCAGCGACGCGCAGCGTGTCGCCACGGAAGGCGGCGAGATGGTGGATCGAGTCGTGGTCACCATGGCGGACATCACCGGATCCAGCAGGAAGATCGAGTCCATCATCGGCGTGATCGACGGCGTCGCGTTCCAGACCAACATCCTGGCACTCAACGCTGCCGTGGAAGCCGCGCGAGCGGGTGAACACGGTCGCGGCTTTGCTGTCGTTGCATCGGAGGTACGGGGCCTGGCACAGCGCAGCGCGAACGCTGCTCGCGAGATCAAGGTGTTGATCAATGACAGCGTGACCCGCGTCGCGGCCGGCAGCGAACTCGTCGGCAAGGCGGGCGGCACGATGCGCGACATCGTGACCCAGGTGCGCAAGGTCAACGAGATGCTTGCGGAGATCAGCGCTGCGGCGCGCGAGCAGACATCGGGCCTCGGCCAGATCAACAACGCGGTCGGACAACTGGACCAGGTGACGCAGCAGAACGCGGCCCTGGTCGAGGAATCCGCGGCGGCCGCCGAAAGCCTGAGGCAGCAGGCGGCACGGTTGGTGGCGGCCGTCGCGGCATTCAGGGTGTCGAGTTGATTCACTTCGCGCCTGGCGATCCGATACGCGGGAACTGATACCTGGGCAATCTTGCAGTCTTCCATGTTCCGCTTCCTGTCCCGCTCCATCCAGGCCTGGGTTCGCGCCGCAGTGGCGGTCCTCGCCGCGCTAGTCGGGACGACTGCCCGGGCGGCGCCGCACGACGAATGGGTGCGCGGCTCCGACGCCGTGTTCAGCAACGCATTCGCAGGCGAGCCCGGAGCAACGGACATCGCACAGGATGCAGTCGGTTTCCTCTGGATCGCGACCCAGAGCGGCTTGAGGCGTTGGGACGGCTACCACCGGCGCGATTACGTCGGCGATGCAGCGGTGCAGGGCGCACTGCCCGACAGCTACCTCCTCAGCCTTCTCGCCGACAGCCATGGCCGGCTCTGGGTCGGCACGAATTCGGCTGGTCTCGTCCGCTACGACCCGGTGCATGATCGTTTTGATCCGGCGCTGGCTGCGGGGGAGGCGCTCAGCCGCAATAGTGTCTATGCGCTGGCGGAGGACGGTCGGGGTGGCCTCTGGATCGGTACAGGCGGCGGGCTGGACCAACTCGACATCGCGAGTGGTCACCTGAGGGCCGGCGCGCGATCAGCACGCGCTCGCGGCCTGCCGGAGGGAGGGGTGCGCGCGTTGCTGCGTTGCGCCGACGGCAGGCTTTGGGTGGGCACCGAGCACGGCCTGTTCAGGCTGGATCCGGGCACGACCCGCTTCGTTGCCGTCGCACTGCCAACCCCGGAGGGCGATACGCCCATCGTGCGCCGGCTGCTGCGCGATCACGACGGGCGGATCTGGATCGGAACGCACGTGCATGGCGTATTCGTTGCGCAAGCCGGGGCAGACGCTGCGCGGCCGCTGCGGGGCCTTCTCGGCGAGCAAGGCGGCGCCGGTACCGAGACAGTGACGGCCCTCGAGGCGACGGACGACGGCCAGGTGTGGGTCGGATTCAGCGGGGAAGGGATCCTGCGCGTCGATACCCGGCGCTGGCAGGCACGGCGCGAACGTCACCAGGAGCACGGCGGCGGCAGCCTCGCGGACGATGATGTCGGCGCCATGCGCCGCGATGCGCGCGGCCTGGTGTGGGTCGCGACCGATACGGCTGTCAGCTTCCATGCAACCCGCGGTTCGCTGGTCGCGACCTGGCTCAGCAGCGCGCATGAACGGGCCATCAGTCACCCCAACGTCGCGTCCGTCCTGGCGCGCCTGGACGGCCGCGTTTGGCTCGGCCTCGGCGACGGAGGGATCGACATCATCGAATCGGAACGGGGCCGGGTCGCGCAGTTGCGACCCGATCCGTCGACACCGCAGGCTGCCTTGCCCAAGGGGCGCGTGCTGAGCATGTTGCCGGCCGCCGACGGCAGCGTCTTCATCGGCACGCAGCGCGGGCTCTACCACGCTGACCCGGATGGCGGCCATCTTGAGCGCATCCCTGTCCAGGGGAGGCCGTTGACGGCATCGGTTTGGACAATGGCTTGGCAAGGGCGCCGCCTCTGGCTCGGAGGCATCGACGGCCTTTGGGGACTCGAGCGCGCGGTCGATGGGCGAATGCGCGTCGTCGCGCGGGAGGACGGCGGACGGCTCGGCGACCAACGCCTGACCGCACTGCTTCCCGCGCCCGATGGCGCCTTGTGGGTCGGCACCTGGTCGGGCTTGGTTCGGCTCGTTCCGGGGACGATGACGGTGTCGCGCATGCCGCTGGAGGCACCCGGCAGGATCGGCGTCCCGGCGGCGTACATCTCGTCCCTGCTGCTCGACCGCGGCGGTCGCCTGTGGGTGGCGGCCTTCGGCGTCGGGGTGCGCGTTCTGGAGTGGTCGCCGGGGCGGGGCGAACCCCTCGTGCGGCGCGTCAGTACGGCGGAAGGTCTGCCGAACAACGGCATCAATGCGCTCGTGCTCGACGGCCGTGGAACGGTCTGGGCCAGTACCGACGATGGTCTCGTGCAGATCGAGCCGGCCAGCCTCGCAGTGCAGTCCTACGGCGCTCCACAAGGCGTCGGCATCCGCACCTACTGGACGGGCGCGGGAACCCTCGCGGCGGATGGGCATGTGCTTTTCGGCGGCGCTGGCGGGCTCACGATCGTCGACCCGGGCGCGGCCGCCACGACAGCGGACCCGGTCGCGCTCGCGATGACCGAGGTTCGACTCGGCGAAGCAACGCCATGGCACGGCTACCAACTCGACGCGGGAGCGCTGCCGCTGGTCATCGAACCGGATCGGCGAAGCCTGTTGGTGGAGTTCGCCGCGCTTGACTTCATCGCCCCGCAGGCGCGTCGCTACGAATACCGCATGAGAGGCGTCGACCGCGGCTGGGTCGAATCGGATGCGGCGCGCCGTATCGCTGCCTATACCAACCTGCCACCCGGCGACCACTTGCTCGAACTGCGTACCGCCGTGCCTGGCGGCGCGTGGTCGGAGCCCGTGAGCCTCCCGGTGCATGTCGCTCCGCGCTGGCACGAGACCTGGTGGGCGCGCGCCGTGCTCACGCTCGTGGCGTTCGGCTTCCTCGCGGGCGCGGTGCGCGCGCGACTTGCGTTGCTGCGCCGGCGTCAACGCGTGCTCGAAGGCCTCGTCGCCGAACGTACGCGCCAGTTGCAGGACAGCCAGAAGCAGTTGGAGCAGATCGCCTACTCCGACAGCCTGACGGGCCTCGCCAACCGACGCATGTTCAGCGAGGATCTGCGCCGCGGATTCGCGCACGCTGCGCGCGGCGGGCCTGCGTTCGCGCTGCTCCTGCTCGATCTCGACCGCTTCAAACAGGTCAACGACACCATGGGCCACGACGCCGGCGATGCGGTGCTGATCGCCGTGGCCCGAAGCCTGATCGAATCGGTGCGAGAGGTCGACCGTGTGGCTCGCCTGGGCGGCGACGAGTTCGCCGTCCTGCTGTCGGACGTCGTCGGTTCCGAGGGCCTCTCGATAGTGTGCGAGCGAATCCTCGAATCGGTCAATCGCCCCATGGTGCATGCGCAGAGGACGCTGCGCATCGGCGCCAGCATCGGTGCAGCCTGTGCGCCGTCGGGTGCAAGCACTCCGGACGCGCTCTACAAGGCCGCCGACCTTGCGCTCTATGAAGCGAAGGCAGCAGGGCGCGGATGCTGGCGCTTCAGAGGCGATTTGGCAGGGACCGCGACCTGAGGCCCTGGGCTTCTGGCTCGCCTCCGGCACGTGCCTGGCCGCGGACAGGTGCATGCCGACGGTGATCTGGTCGGGGTGAACGCCTTGCCGGCGAATGCGTCGCCACAGCGTCGTCCGAACCGCACGCGTTGCGGGTGCCGACGCTGCGGTCGGGGGCCCTACAACGCCTGGATCTCGTGCACCATCAAGTCGATCATCACGTCTATCCGCTTCGGCTGCCGGCGTCGCCGCGCGTGGATGAGATACGCTGTCTGCGCCGGCCCCTCCCACTGCGGCAGGATGCGCACGAGCTCCTTGCGCTCGAGGAGATCCTTGACCATCCAGCAAGGCTGGAATGCGATGCCCGCGCCTTCGCGAACCGCGTCCAGCAGGGCGACGGCGTGATTGATCCGGTAGCGGGTACGGATCGGCAGCTCCACCGTGCCGTCGGCGCCGCTGAGCGTGACCATGTCGTCCGTCCACATCGGGTAGCGCAGGAAGCGATGGCCGGCCAGGTCCTCGAGCATGCGTGGCCGTCCGTGACGCTTCACGTAGTCCGGTGACGCGACGATGTAGCGTGGCCATGTCGCGAGCTGGCGCGCGACCAGGTCGGGCGGCAACGTGCCTCCGATGCGCACGGTGAGGTCGAAGCGCTCCTCCACCGGGTCGACGAAACGATCGTCCAGCATCAGGTCGACCTGCAAGTCCGGGTACGTCTGCAGCGCGCGCAGCATCAGCGGATGGAGCTTCAGCTCGCCGAGCGCCATCGGCGCCGAGATGCGCACCCGGCCGCTCGGCCGGACGGTGCGTTCGTCGAGTTCCGCGACTGCCTCCTCGTAGTCCTCGAGCAGGCGCCGCGCGCTCTCCAGGAAGCGCAGTCCTTCGTCGGTGAGGACGACGCGCGACGGCCCGCGCTCCAGCAGCCGCACGCCGAGCGACATCTCGAGCGAGGCCACCAGCTTGCTGACCGTGGACTGCGTGGTCGAGAGCGAGCGTGCCGCCGCCGACAGGCCGCCCAGATCGGCGGCCCGTACGAAGGCGTTCATGGCGCGAAGCCGGTCCATGTCATTCCATTTTCGAATGGTTTGGCTTCCATTTTGCCGTCTTCCCAATGCGGATGGAATTGACGAGAGTGGGGCCATGAAAACGCTTCGCACTCTCCTCGCACCCTCGCTGACGGCCATGCTCGTCGCGAGCACCGCTGCTGCGGCCCCGGCCCCCATGCATTGGCAACCGACCTGGATCTCGCCCGCCCAACCCCTGTTCGCCGACCACGCCGTGCTCCCGATGGGCCTGCCTGTCGAGTTCCATGACGCCACCCTGCGCCAGGTCGTTCGCACCAGCCTGGGCGGCCCGCGCCTGCGCCTCGTCTTCAGCAACGAATACGGAACGGCGCCGCTGACGCTGGGCGCGATCGCCGTGCGCGTCGCACGTGGCGACGGCCCCGCGGCGCCCGTGCGCTTCCAGGGTCGAGACGACGTCGTCGTCCCGCCCGGCGCGAAGGTCGTCAGCGACGCGGTCGACCTGCCCATCCGCGCCGGTGACAGGCTGGACGTGGACGTCTACCTGCCGCGCACCGCGAAGCTCGCCGGCCTCCACTGGGATGCACAGGAAAACACGCTGCTGTGGCACGGCAACACGGTGGGCCGCCGCAACACGAATCCGCTGGAGACCTACACTGCCCGCGCGTTCGTCGCCGAGCTGTGGGTCGCTGCTGCGCACCCTCCCGCGTCGGTGGTGGCCATTGGCGACTCCCTCACCGACGGCAACGGCTCCAGCATGGGCGGCGACCAGCGATGGCCGGACCACCTGGCGCGGCGGCTCGCACCGCACGGTGTCGCCGTGCTCAACGCCGGCATCGCCGGCAATCGGCTGCTGCGTGGCGGCTGGGGCGACGGCGCGCTGGCGCGACTCGATCGCGACGTCCTGGGCCGGCCCGGCGTGCGGGCGGTCATCGTGCTGCTGGGCACCAACGACATCGGCTTCCCCGGCAGCCCGTTCGCGCCCGCCGAAGCGCCGGTGACGCTGGCGGAGCTGACGAGCGCATTCCAGCAGTTCGTCGCGCAGGCGCATGCGCGCGGCGTGCGCGTGCTGGTGGGCACCGTGCCGCCGTTCAAGCAGGCGTTGCAGGGAACGCCGCTGGAAGGTCACTACAGCCCCGACAAGGACGCGATGCGCCAGGCGCTGAACGACTGGATCCGCCATGCGGACGTGTTCGACGGCATCGCCGATTTCGATCGCGTGCTGCGCGACCCTGCCGATCCCGCGCGGCTGGATCCCGCGCTGGACTCCGGCGACCATCTGCACCCCGGTGATGCGGGTTACCGGCGCATGGCCGAATCGATCGACATCCGCACGCTCCTGGGCGCCACGGCGTCGGCGCAGGTGCAGCCATGAGCCGCCGTCGGTCGGACGCGGCGCCCGCGAGCGTTGCCTCCGCGCTGCCGCTCCTCGCGCTGGCGCTCTCGGCATTCGCCATCGGCACGACGGAGTTCGTCATCGTCGGCCTGCTGCCCTCCGTGGCGGCGGACACGGGCACCAGCCTGCCCCAGGCCGGATTGCTGGTCACCGGCTACGCGCTGGGCGTGGCTCTCGGCGCGCCGCCGCTGGCGGCGCTCACGGCCAGGGCATCGCCGTACAAGGCGTTGGCCGGGCTGATGCTGCTGTTCATCGTCGGCAACGCCCTGTGCGCGATGGCGCCCGGCTATGGGTGGCTGATGGCCGGACGCATCGTCGCCTCGCTGACGCACGGCGCCTTCTTCGGCCTGGGCGCGACCGTGGCCGCCTCGCTGGTGCCCGCGCACCGACGGTCCGCGGCGATTGCACTGATGTTCAGCGGACTCACGCTTGCCAACGTGTTGGGCGTGCCGGCCGGCACCTGGATCGGAGAGCACGCGGGGTGGCGCGCCACCTTCTGGTCCGTCACCGGACTGGGCGTACTCGCGCTGTGCGCGTTGTCGACATTGGTGCCGCGATCACTGCCGTCGCAGAAGGCGTCGGACGGCTGGCCAGGATGGGACCTGCTGCGGCGGCCACGGCTGGTCGGCGCGCTGGCGCTGACCGCGCTGGGCTTCGGGGGCATCTTCGCGACCCTGACGTTCCTGTCGCCGCTGCTGCAATCGGCCAGCGGCTTCAGCCCCTCGCAGGTCAACGGGCTCCTGCTGCTCTTCGGCCTCGGGCTGACGCTGGGCAACCTGCTCGGCGGCTGGGCGGCCGACCGGTGGCCGGCGGGCTCGATGCTCGCCATCCTCGCGGCGCTGGTGGCGGCCGAGATCGCGCTGCATCTCGTGCTGCATTCCCGGCCGCTCGTCGTGGCCTGCCTCCTGCTGTGGGGCGCAGCCGCCTTCGCGACCGCTCCCGGCCTGCAAAGCCGCGTGCTCAGGGAGGCGTCCGAAGCGCCGGCATTCGCCTCGACGATGAACATCGCCGCATTCAATCTGGGCAACGCAGGCGCGGCCTGGCTGGGTGGCGAGGCGCTGCGGCAGGGCATGGCGGTGGCGTGGTTGCCCTTGGTATCTGCGGGGCTGGCGCTCACCGCGCTGGGCCTGACGGCGTGGCTGGACCGCCCACTCGCCGCGCACGGGATCGCGCGTCGATTCCGCGCGGCCCGGCGATGACCCCGCGAAACATCACTCGACGTTCTGCACCTGTTCGCGCATCTGCTCGATCAGCACCTTCATCTCCACGGAGACGCCCGTCAGCTCGAGCGCCGCGGACTTCGAGCCGAGCGTGTTGGCCTCGCGATGCAGTTCCTGGATCAGGAAATCCAGCCGCTTGCCGAGCTCGCCGCCGGCCTGGAGCAGGCGGGCGATCTCCTCGAGGTGCGCACGCAGCCGCGACAGCTCCTCGGCGACGTCGATGCGCAGCGCGAAGGTGGCGGCCTCGTTCATCGCGCGCTCGCGCAGGGCCTCGGTGGGGATGCTGGACGCCGTGGCGGCGTCGAGCGCGTTCGTCGCCTTCAGGGCCTCGGCCCAGCGTTCGAGGAAGCGCTGCTGCTGGCGCTCGACCACGGCGGGCACCAGCGGCTCGGCCTGGGTCGCCAGCTCGCGCAGGCGCACGATGCGCTCCATCAGGATCGCCACCAGCTTCTCGCCCTCGCGCGCCCGGGCTTCCTTCAGCGCGGCGACAGCCCGGCGGCCGGCGTCGAGCAGCGCCTCGTCGACCCGGCCCGGTGCCGCAGGCGCCGAGCGGCACCAATGCAGGACTTCGTTCACGCTCAGCGCCTGTGCCTTCGGCAGCGTGGCGGTCACGCTGGCCTCGAGGCGTGACAATCGGTCGAGCTGGTCGGCGCTGGGCTGGGGCCAGTCGTCGCCGCTGCCCTTGGCCGCGCTGACGCGCACGTCGACCTTGCCGCGCCGGCACCCGGCCGTGATCAGGTCGCGCAACGCGCCTTCGTGCTGACGCAGCTCGTCGGGCATGCGGAACGAGATGTCGAGGAACCGGCTGTTCACCGATCGAAGTTCGACGGTGACCGCCGCGGGTTCCGGGGCGGCCGTGCCTGCGGAAGAAGCGGCGGTGGCCGCGGTCGCCGAGGCGCTGCCGAAGCCGGTCATGCTGTAAACTGCCATGTCGCGAGTGCCAGGTTGCAAAAAGAGATTATGTCAAAGCCAAAACCCGCCCCGCTGCCTTCGGGGACTGTGGTCGGCGGCTACCAGATCGTCAAGAAGATCGCCGCCGGCGGTTTCGGCATCGTCTACCTGGCCGAAGATGAAACACGTCATCTCGTCGCGCTGAAGGAATATCTTCCCGCGTCGCTGGCCGATCGGTCGCCGGGTGAATTGATTCCGCGCGTCAAGCCGGAAAAGCAGCCACTGTACCGCCTCGGCCTCAAGAGTTTCTTCGAAGAGGGCCGCTCGCTCGCGCAGATCTCGCATGCCAGCGTGGTCTCGGTGCTGAATTTCTTTCGCGAGAATGAAACCGTCTACATGGTGATGAATTACCTGCAGGGTGACACCATGCAGGATTTCATCGTCACCGCCCGCGACCTGAAGCGCGAAAAGGTCCTGCGCGAATCCACCATCCGCTCGTTGTTCGACGAGATCCTGCGCGGGTTGCGAATCGTCCACCAGCACAAGATGCTGCACCTGGACATCAAGCCGGCCAATATCTTCATCACCAACGACAACCGCGCCGTGCTGCTCGATTTCGGCGCCGCGCGCGAAGTGCTGAGCAAGGAAGGCCAGTTCATCCGGCCGATGTACACGCCCGGCTTCGCCGCGCCCGAGATGTACCGCCGCGACGGCTCGCTGGGCCCGTGGACGGACATCTACGCGATCGGCGCCTGCCTGTACGCCTGCATGCAGGGCTATCCGCCCAACGACGCACCGCAGCGCATCGACAAGGATCGATTGCCCCTGTCGCTGTCGCGGCTGCGTAACGTCTATTCCGACAACCTCATCGAAGTGATCGAATGGTGCATGGCGCTCGACCCGCTGTCGCGGCCGCAGAGCGTGTTCGCGCTGCAGAAGGAACTGTCGCGCGAGATCGAACGCCGCTACACCACGCTCAGCTTCTCGGAGCGGCTCAAGCTGCAGATCGAGAACCTGAAGTCCGGAGCACACCCTTGATGCCCTCGCCCCGAATCGATGCGATGTCCGTCGTCAGCAACATGACGGGCCGTACGCCGGGCCGTCCCAAGAAGGCCCGCCTCCCGTCGGGGGAGTGGACGCCGCACGCGGCGGCCGAGGGGCAGGAGTAACTCGAATGCGGTTTGGAACGTATCAGGTGAGCCGCAAGGGCGGCCGGGAAAAGAACGAAGACCGCATGGGCTATTGCTACACGCGGGATTCGGGCCTGTTCGCGCTGGCGGACGGCATGGGCGGGCATCCGGAAGGCGAGGTCGCGTCGCAGCTCGCGCTGCAGACGATCGCGGCCACCTTCCAGAGGGAAGCCAAGACCGAGCTGAAGGATCCGCAGCGTTTCCTGCAGGACGCCATCCTCGCCGGCCACCACCAGCTGCTGCGCTACGCCACCGACCGCGGCCTGACCGACACGCCGCGCACCACCATCGTGGCCTGCGTCATCCAGGGCGGCAACATCTACTGGGCCCACTGCGGCGACTCGCGCCTGTACATCGTGCGCGGCGACCGCCTCATCGCCCGGACGCGCGACCACTCGTATTCCGAGCTGCGCGAGGCGCTGTCGCACGTGGTGCCGCTGGACGAGAAGGTCAACCGCAACGTGCTGTTCACCTGCCTGGGCAGCCCCGGCAAGCCGGTGATCGACAGCGCGGGCCCGATGGTGCTGCGCACCGGCGACCGCGTGCTGCTGTGCTCCGACGGCCTGTGGAGCAGCGTGGAGGACCAGGACATCGTCAAGATGCTGTCCGAGTACCCGATCCACGACTCGGTGCCCGAGATCGTCGAGCAGGCGCTGCGCAACGCCGGCGAGAAGAGCGACAACGTCACCGCGCTGGCCGTCGAGTGGGAACAGACCGAGGACGACGAGGCCGGCGGCAACGTGTCCACCCGCACGCTGGGCGAGGACGTGTTCGCGTCCACCATCCAGGCCAGCATGAGCGGCGATTCGTTCCTGCCGGACATCGACGACGACGAGATCGAGCGCTCGATCCGCGAGATCAACGAAGCCATCCAGCGCTCCGGTCCACGAAAGACCTGAGGCCACCGGCGGGGTCTGGCCTTTCCTCGGATTCGCGCCGAGCCGTCGACAGCAGGCTGTCGCGTCCAGCGCGAATCCGAGGACAGGCCTGACCCCGATCCCCCGCTGAAGCCGGGCTCAGGCCTGACCGCTGTCCGCGTCCAGGATCGGCTCTTCGCTGGGCATTCCGGCGCGGACATCGGATAGGCCAGATCCCTCGCACCCCCCGCATTCACAATTCCAGGATCACCATGACGTTCTCCCGCACCCAGGGCCGCGCCGCCAACCAGCTGCGCCCGGTCAAGCTCACGCGCGACTTCACCGTGCATGCCGAAGGCTCCGTGCTGGTGGAGTTCGGCGGCACCCGCGTGCTGTGCACGGCGTCCGTCGAGGATCGCGTGCCGCCGTTCCTCAAGGGCAAAGGCGAAGGCTGGGTGACGGCCGAATACGGCATGCTGCCGCGCGCCACGCACACGCGCTCCGACCGCGAGGCGGCCAAGGGCAAGCAGAGCGGCCGCACGCAGGAGATCCAGCGCCTGATCGGCCGTTCGCTGCGCGCCGTGTTCGACATGAAGAAGCTCGGCGAGCGCACCATCACGCTGGACTGCGACGTGCTGCAGGCCGACGGCGGCACGCGCACCGCGGCCATCACCGGCGCGTGCGTCGCCGCGCACGACGCCGTCGCCAGGCTGCTGGCCGCCGGCAAGCTGGAACACTCGCCGCTCGACGGCTTCGTGGCGGCGGTGTCCGTGGGCATCGTCGAGGGCACGCCGCTGCTCGACCTCGAATACATCGAGGACTCGGCCTGCGACACCGACATGAACGTCGTCATGACCGGCGCCGGCCACTTCATCGAGGTGCAGGGCACCGCCGAAGGCGCCGCGTTCTCGCGCGCCGAGATGAACCAGCTGCTGGACCTCGCCGACGCCGGCATCCGCCAGCTGATCGCCGCACAGAAGGCGGCCCTCGGCCAGGCCTGACCATGAAGCTCGTCCTCGCCTCCAACAACGCCAAGAAGCTGGCCGAACTGCAGGCGCTGTTCGACGGCCTGGGCATCGAGCTCGTGCGCCAGGGCGAGCTGGGCGTGAGCGAGGCCGAGGAGCCGCACGTCACGTTCATCGAGAACGCGCTGGCCAAGGCGCGCCACGCGTCGGCGGCCACGGGCCTGCCGGCGATCGCCGACGACTCGGGCCTGTGCGTCGATGCGCTGGGCGGCATGCCGGGCGTGATCTCCGCCAACTACGCGACCGTCGTCGCGAGCGCCGGTGCCACGCTGGCTCGCGAGGTCGTGCGCCAGACGCAGGACGAGGCCAACAACGCGCTGCTGCTCGAGAAGCTGCGCGACGTCGCCGATCGCCGCGCCAACTTCGCCTGCACGCTGGTGGCGATCCGTTCGGCCGACGACCCGTCGCCGCTGGTGGCCGTGGGCCGCTGGAACGGCGAGATCCTGCGCGAGCGCGAAGGCACGGGCGGCTTCGGCTACGACCCGCTGATGTTCATCCCGGCCTTCGGCGCGACCGTGGCGTCGCTGGCCAGGGAGGTGAAGAACGCGCACAGCCACCGGGCGATCGCGGCGGGGCAGATGCGGCAGCTGATGCAGCAGGCGTGGCATCTCTCGCCGGCTTCCGTCTGAATCGCCATGCCCGCGTCGATCTGCTGCCGGCGGTGCGCTGCCGAGGTTGAGCCATGAGCATCATCCGCCTCCACCCCGTCAACGCCGCCGGCGGCGAATCCGGCGAGGGTTCCACGAACGACGCGTCGCTCGCAGGCGCACCGGTCCGCGACCCGCAGTGGTACCACCGCTCCGGCACGCTGAGCCTGCCCGCGCCGCCGCCGCTGTCGGTGTACGTGCACCTGCCCTGGTGCCTGAAGAAGTGCCCGTACTGCGACTTCAACTCGCACGAGTTCCACACCGCCGGCGCCACGCCGAAGGACCTGCCCGAGCAGCGCTACCTGGACGCCGTGCGCGCGGACCTCGAGCGCTCGCTGCCCCTCGTGTGGGGCCGCACCATCCACACGATCTTCATCGGCGGCGGCACGCCGTCGCTGTTCTCGCCGGACGGCATCGCGCGGCTGGTGTCCGACCTGCGCATGCTGCTGCCGCTCGCCGCCGACTGCGAGATCACGATGGAGGCCAACCCCGGCACCTTCGAGAAGGAGCGCTTCCGCGCCTTCGCGCAGGCCGGCGTGAACCGCCTGTCGATCGGCGTGCAGACCTTCGACGACGACCGGCTGCGCGTGCTCGGGCGCGTGCATGACGCGGCGCAGGCGCGCGCGGCGGCCGAGGAGGCGGCACGCAGCTTCGAGACCTTCAACCTCGACCTGATGTACGCGCTGCCCGGCCAGACGCTGGCCCATCTCGACGCCGACCTCGACCTCGCGTTCGCGCTCGGCGCACCGCACCTGTCGCTGTACCACCTCACGCTCGAGCCCAACACCGTCTTCGCGCAGCGCCCGCCGGCGAACCTGCCCGACGACGACACCGCGTACGACATGCTCGACCGCGTCACCGAGCGCACCGCGTCGGGCGGCTTCGAGCGCTACGAGGTCTCGGCCTACGCGAAGGCCGGCCATCGCTGCCGCCACAACGTCAACTACTGGCAGTTCGGCGACTACCTGGGCCTGGGCGCCGGCGCGCACGGCAAGCTGTCGTTCGCGCACCGCGTCATGCGCCAGGTGCGCTGGCGCGAGCCGAACATGTACATGGAGCGCACCCTCGCGGGGCAGGGCGTGTCCAACGAATCCGACGTCGCGCGCGCCCAGCTGCCGTTCGAATTCATGCTCAACGCGCTGCGGTTGCGCGACGGGTTCGCGCTGGCGCTGTTCACCGAGCGCTGCGGGCTGCCGTCCTCGGCCATCGCGAAGCCGCTGGACGAGGCGCAGCGCAAGGGGCTGGTCGAATGCACCGGCGCGCCGGGCGCGGAATGGATCAGGCCGACGGAGCGCGGCTTCGACTTCCTCAACGACCTGCAGGAACTGTTCCTGTAGGCCTCGCGCGCGTCGTGCGCGAGGCGCGCGCGATCGGCCCTCTCCCGCGGCCGACCGACGGCGTCAAGGATTCGCGCGCAGGGCCGCCAGCACCGTCGCCACGACGCGGTCGCAATGCGCGCCGCCGAATTCGTAGAGATCGCGCTCGGCCAGGTCCATCTCCTGCGCCAGCGCCTCGCGCAGCAGGCTGCGGGCCCGGAAGTGGCGCGTGCGCACGGTGGCCTCGGGGATGCCCAGCACCTGGGCCGTTTCCTCGACGCTCAGTTCCTCCACCGCGCGCAGCACGAACACGCTGCGGAAGGCCTGGGGCAGGGCATCGAGCTGGCGCTCCAGCACGCGGGCCTCCGCGGCAGGATGGCCGGGCATGTGAATTGCCATGTCGCTCGAATGGTCGAGCAGGCGCCACGGCGCCGCCAGCGGCCCTGCGCCGACCTGGGCAATCCCCGCCGGGCGCGGCCTGGCCTGCCTCTATGATCGCGCTCGCCCGACCGACCCGCCGCCAGGACACCCATGCCCAAGAACGCCGCCATCGACGCCGAACAGTTCAACCGGATCGCGCGCCGCAACGTCACCTTGCCGCTGATCACGGGCATCGTCAGCGTGTCCACGTTCCTGCTGTTCGTCTGGTA
>JBJMWE010000008.1:0-27258 GCA_045810285.1 Vitreoscilla sp.
GGCCGCGCTGTCCGTGACGCATTGCGCAGTACGAATATTGTCGCACCGCGCTCGCGGAGTTCTCCGAGCGCAGGCGCGCATTTTGCCCGCCTGCGCGCCACTTCGAACGCGAAGTAAGCCCGGAAATACCCCGGTATCAATCCTCGAGCAGGATTCGCAGCATGCGGCGCAGGGGTTCCGCGGCGCCCCACAACAATTGGTCACCAATTGTGAACGCGCCGAGATATTCGGGGCCCATGGCGAGTTTGCGCAGGCGCCCGACGGGAATCGTCATGGTGCCGGTGACGGCCACGGGCGTCAGGTCGCGGACGGTCGTTTCGCGGTTGTTGGGCACCACCTTCACCCACTCGTTGTCGGCGGCGATCATCGCCTCGATGTCGGCCAGGGGCACGTCCCGGCGCAGCTTGAAGGTGAGCGCCTGGCTGTGGCAGCGCATGGCGCCCACGCGCACGCAGAAGCCGTCCACCGGGATCGCGGGCGTTCCGAAGCCGGATCCCTGGCCGAGGATCTTGTTGGTCTCGGCCATGCCCTTCCACTCTTCCTTCGACTGGCCGTCGCCGAGGTCGCGGTCGATCCAGGGGATGAGGGAGCCGCCCAGCGGCACGCCGAAATTGGCCGTCTCGGCGCCCGAGAGCGCGCGTTGCTTGGCGATCACCTGGCGGTCGATCTCGAGGATGGCGCTCTTCGGGTCGTCCAGCAGCGAGCGAACCGACGCGTTGAGCGTGCCGTACTGCGTGAGCAGCTCGCGCATGTGCTGCGCGCCGCCGCCCGACGCCGCCTGGTAGGTCTGCGTGCTCATCCACTCGACGAGCCCGGCCTTGAACAGCGCGCCCACGCCCATCAGCATGCAGCTGACGGTGCAGTTGCCGCCGATCCAGTTGCGGCCGCCCTTGGCGAGCGCAGCCTTGATCACGGGCATGTTGACCGGGTCGAGCACGATGACGGCGTCGTCGGCCATGCGCAGCGAGGACGCGGCGTCGATCCAGTGGCCGTTCCAGCCCGCGGCGCGCAGCTTGGGGAACACCTCGGTGGTGTAGTCGCCGCCCTGGCAGGTGATGACGATGTCGCAGCGCTTGAGCGCGTCGACGTCGAAGGCGTCCTTCAACGTCGTCTCGTTCTTCGCCTGCGCCGGGGCCTTGCCGCCCACTGCGCTGGTCGAGAAGAAGACGGGTTCGATGAGCGCGAAGTCGCCTTCGGCCTGCATCCGCTCCATCAGCACGGAGCCAACCATGCCGCGCCAGCCTACGAGTCCTACCAATGCCATGTCGTTCGCCTTGTCGCGTGCCTCGCACGCATATTGAACGTTGTCGATCACCAGCCCCGTCGCCGGAGCTTCGCCTGTCCTGCTTCCCGCCCCGCGACTCACGTCGCCTGGGTTCATCTTGGGGGAAGCAGGGGCGAAGCGAGTCGGAGCGTCAGCTCGTGGTTTTGGTAATGGTGGTGGTCGAGGTCGCGCGAATGGCGGCAACGACCGCGTCGCCCATCTCGCGCGTGCCGACCGTGCGCATGCCCGCCGACGCGATGTCGATGGTGCGCAGGCCCGATTCCAGCACCGAGCTCACCGCGGACTCGATGCGGTCGGCGGCGTCGGCTTGCTGGAGGGTGTAGCGGAGCATCATGGCGGCAGACAATATTGTAGCCAAAGGATTGGCGATCCCCTTGCCCGCGATGTCCGGCGCGCTGCCGTGGCTGGGCTCGTACAGGCCCTTGTTGTTCGCGTCGAGCGACGCCGAGGGCAGCATGCCGATCGAGCCGGTGAGCATCGCGGCCTCGTCCGACAGGATGTCGCCGAACATGTTGCCGGTGACGACCACGTCGAGCTTCTTGGGCGCCTTCACGAGCTGCATCGCGGCGTTGTCGACGTACATGTGGTCGAGCTCGACGTCCGGGTAGTGGGCGTGCACCTCGGTGACGACGTCGCGCCAGAACTGGAAGGTCTCCAGCACGTTGGCCTTGTCGACGCTGGTCACGCGCTTGCCCCGCTTGCGCGCCGCCTGGAACGCGACGTGCGCGATGCGCTCGATCTCGGGGCGGCTGTAGCGCATCGTGTCGAACGCTTCGTCGGCGCCGGGGAAGTGGCCGTCGACCGCGGTGCGGCGGCCGCGCGGCTGGCCGAAATAGATGTCGCCGGTGAGCTCGCGGATGATCAGGATGTCGAGGCCCGACACCAGCTCCGGCTTCAGGCTGGACGCATGCGTCAGCTGCGGATGGCAGATCGCCGGGCGCAGGTTGGCGAACAGCTGCAGGTGCCTGCGCAGGCCCAGGATCGCCTGCTCGGGGCGCAGGTGGCGCTCGAGCTTGTCGTACTTCCAGTCGCCGACCGCGCCGAACAGCACCGCGTCGGCGGCCTTGGCCAGGTTCAGCGTCGATTCGGGCAGCGGGTGGCCGTGGTTGGCGTAGGCGGTGCCGCCGACGTCGGCGAACTCGGTCTCGAGCGGCAGGTCGAGCGCGGCCAGCACCTTGACGGCCTCCGCGATGATCTCGTGGCCGATGCCGTCACCCGGCAGGATTGCGATCTTCATGTCAGTGTGTCTTGTTGGAGTCGGGAGGCGCGCCGGCGTCGTCCTGGCGGGACGGCGCGAACGCGGAGGTGTCGGCGAGCCAGTGCGACAGCGCGTGCTCGCAGGTCTTCATGACGACGTACGCGAACATCGCGCCATAACCGTTGGCCACGAGCTCGACCAGCTGCAGCGCGCCGCCGTCGGCCAGTGCCATGACCCCGTTGTCGAGGATCAGTTCCGCGTTCGCGCGCAGCAGGTGCACCAGGTTCAGCGTCACCATGCCGAAGCAGGAGAACGCCAGCCCCAGCACGACGAACGTGAGCCACGGACGCGACAGCACGACGCGCTGGAAATGGCGTCGCAGTTGCAGCGCGCGCGGCCAGGCCATGGCGCCCGGTCGCTTCAGCCGACGAGGCGGTTGGCCAGCCACGGCATCTTCGCGAGCCGCTCGGCCTCGTAGCCGCGGATCTTGTCGGAGTGGCGCAGCGTCAGGCCGATGTCGTCGAAGCCGTTGACGAGGCAGTACTTGCGGAAGGCCTGCACGTCGAACGGAATCTCGGCGCCATCGGGCTTGGCCACCACCTGGCGCGGCAGGTCGATGGTGAGCTCGTAGCCGACGAAGGCGTTGACCTCGTCGAACAGCGTTGCCACCGCGTCCTCGGGCAGCACGATGGGCAGCAGGCCGCTCTTGAAGCAGTTGGTGAAGAAGATGTCGGCGAAGCTGGGCGCGATGACGGCACGGAAGCCGTACTGGTCGAGCGCCCACGGCGCGTGCTCGCGGCTGGAGCCGCAGCCGAAGTTGCGGCGCGCCAGCAGCACGGAGGCGCCCTGGTAGCGCGGCTGGTTCAGCACGAAGTCGGGGTTGGGCACGCGCGAGGCCGGATCCTGGCCGGGGTAGCCCGGGTCCTTGTAGCGCCACTCGTCGAACAGGTTGGGGCCGAAGCCCGTGCGCTGGATCGACTTGAGGAACTGCTTGGGGATGATCGCGTCGGTGTCGACGTTCTCGCGATCCATCGGGGCGACGAGGCCCGTGTGCAACGTGAAGGCTTGCATGCTGTGATCCGGATTCAAACGAGCTTCAAATGAAGCGGCGTGCGTCGACGAAGTGGCCGTGCAGCGCCGCGGCCGCGGCCATCGCCGGGCTCACCAGGTGCGTGCGGCCGCCGGCGCCCTGCCGGCCCTCGAAGTTGCGGTTGCTGGTGGACGCGCAGCGCTCGCCGGGCTCGAGGCGGTCGGCGTTCATCGCCAGGCACATCGAGCAGCCCGGCTCGCGCCATTCGAAGCCGGCGCTGGTGAAGACCTTGTCCAGGCCCTCGCGCTCGGCCTGCTCCTTCACGAGGCCCGAGCCGGGCACCACGAGCGCGAGCCGCACGTTCTCGGCGATGCGCCCGCCCACGCGGCGCACCACGGCGGCGGCTTCGCGCAGGTCCTCGATGCGGCTGTTGGTGCACGAGCCGATGAAGACCTTGTCGATGCGGATGTCGGCGATCGCCTTGTTCGGCTCCAGCGCCATGTAGGTCAGCGCGCGCTCCATCGCGCCGCGCTTGACGTCGTCCTTCTCGCGCTCGGGGTCGGGCACGCGATCGTCGATGGACAGCACCATCTCCGGCGACGTGCCCCAGGTGACCTGCGGGCGGATCGCCGATGCGTCGACGTCGACGACGCGATCGAAGTGCGCGCCCGCGTCCGAATGCAGGTGGCGCCAGCTCGCCACCGCTTGTTCCCACTCCACGCCCGCCGGCGAGAACGGGCGGCCCTTGACGTAGGCCAGCGTGGTGTCGTCGACGGCCACGAGGCCGGCGCGCGCGCCCGCCTCGATGGCCATGTTGCACACCGTCATGCGGCCTTCCATCGACAGCGCGCGGATGGCCGCGCCGCCGAACTCGATGGTGTAGCCGGTGCCGCCGGCCGTGCCGATGCGGCCGATGATCGCGAGCACGATGTCCTTGGCGCTGCAGCCGCGGGCGAGGCTGCCCTCGACGCGCACCAGCATGTTCCTGGCCTTCCTCGCGAGCAGCGTCTGCGTGGCGAGCACGTGCTCCACCTCGCTGGTGCCGATGCCGTGCGCCAGCGCGCCGAACGCGCCGTGCGTGGAGGTGTGGCTGTCGCCGCAGACCACCGTCATGCCGGGCAGCGTGGCGCCCTGCTCCGGCCCGATCACGTGGACGATGCCCTGGCGCTTGTCGTTCATCTTGAACTGCGTGATGCCTTGCCTGTCGCAGTTCTTGTCCAGCGTGTCGACCTGCAGGCGCGACGTCGGGTCGACGATGCCCTGGCTGCGATCGGTGGTGGGCACGTTGTGGTCGCTGACCGCGAGATTGGCCGACAGGCGCCACACCTTGCGGTCGGCCAGCTCCAGCCCCTCGAACGCCTGCGGGCTGGTGACCTCGTGCAGCAGGTGGCGGTCGATGTACAGCAGCGAGGTGCCGTCGTCCTCGGTGTGCAGGACGTGGTCGTCCCAGAGCTTGTCGTAGAGGGTACGAGTCATTGGAGCCCCTCCCGCGCCGGGTACGGCGCTCCGTCCCCCGAGGGGACCGCGGGCCTCCTTGGGGCGGCCCGGCGCACGGCCCGCGACGAAGTTTGCACGGAGTGATTCATGAGAACGTCCTTTCAGGTGGCGGCGGCCTCGCGCGCGCGCGGCGCGGCGGGTGCGCTCGCGGGCGCGGAGGCCGAGGGCGGACACAGCGCGTCGACGAAGCGCTGCACGGCGGCCGGCAGCGAATCGCTCACGCGGGTGGCGAGCAGGTAGTCGCGGCGGGCCCACGGTTCCTCGAGGGCCAGCACCTTGATGTCGAACAGCTTGGAGAAGCGGTTGGCGGTGTCGGCCGGCAGCACCGCGACGCCCAGGCCTGCGGCCACGAGTTGCGCGATGGCGTCGAACCCGCGCACCTGCAGGCGCGCGTTGAGCGTGCGGCCGCGCTCGAGCGCGGACTTGAGCATCAGCTCGTGCGCCGACGCGCCCACGTGCAGCCCGACGATGTCGAAATCCAGCAGCGCGTCGAACGGCACCGCGTCGCGGCGGGCCAGGATGTGGTCGGCCGGCACGATGGCGGCCAGGGTGCCGGTATTGTAGTGACGGGCGGTCAGGCGGGCGTCGGTGCTGGGGCCGACGAAGATGCCCACGTCGGCGCGGCCTTCGGCCACGGCCTGCATCACGTCGGCGCTCGTCTGGTCCTCCAGGCTCACGCGGATGCCCGGGTGCGCGCGCGCGAAGGCCGCCAGATCGGCCGGCAGGCATTCGGAGATCGCGCCGGCGTTGGCGACGACGCGCAGGTGTCCCTTGATGCCGCGCGAGAACTCGACGACCTCGCTCTCGAGCGCGTGCAGCGAAGCGTTGAGCGTGCGGATGTGGCGCACCAGCGCGCGCCCCGCCTCCGTGAGATCGACGCCGCGTGCGCGGCGGTCGAACAGGCCGACGCCGAGGCGGGCCTCGAGATCGGACAGCCGCTTGCTGGCGGCCGCCAGCGCCAGGTGCTCGCGTTCGGCCCCTCGCGTGATGCTGCGTGTCTCGGCGATGGCGAGAACGAGATTGAGCGTGACGAGATCGAAGCGCATGGACCGGACTCTGGCTGACTGGGTGAAACTGCGAGGAAGTCAGCTGTGACTGACGCGGAACGGCCCGATGCGCGGGCCTCACACCGGTAAACGTGGGCCCGCGATCGGTCCGGAGACGCCGGATAGGTGTTCCGATCGCCGAACCGCTATCGCAATGATGCGCGAAGGGTCGGCGAAGCGCGCACGGCTGTGATGAATTCAGCCTTCTTCGCAAACGAAGACTAATGATATGCCGAGGTCCCGCCCGTGTCGAGCGTCCTGGCGTCCGGTCGTCCGGTCGTAGGGCGGGTTAGCCGCAGGCGTAACCCGCCGTTCGGCGACGTGCTGCTCCGTCCGCGACGTTCAATACCACGTCTGTAGACGGCCGGCGAACGGCGGGTTACGCCTGCGGCTAACCCGCCCTACGCGTTGGTGCGATGGGCCACCACCACGACGCGCTGCACGTCAGCGACCTGCGTCGCGTCGGCGGCGATCGACATGGACGCCGGGCCCAGGAACGACAAAGCCCGCCGAAGCGGGCTTTGGGAGCGGGGGCGGCGAGGCTCAGGCGGCCTTGGCGGCGCGCAGCTTGAGCGAGAACTCGCGCAGCGCCTCAATGCCGGATTCCTCGGCCTGCTTGCACCAGGCCTGCAGGTCGGCGACGGCCTGTTCGGCGGACACGTTCGTGCGCGTCCACAGCGCGCGCAGTTCCTCGCGCATCGCCACCAGCTTGCCGAGCTTCTCGGACGTGGCGGCCGCGTCGGCGACCTGGGCCTGCAGGTGGCCGGGGATCTTCTCGACGTCGCGGTGCAGCCAGCGGCGCGCGACGCGCATGTTGGCCAGTTGGGCCGACTGCTCGGCCCCCTTGGCCTTGAGCGCGGCCGCTTCGGCGGCGCAGGCGCGGCGCAGTTCGCGGGCGTACTTGGCCATCACTTCGTAGCGGTTGGCGATGATGGCTTCCAGCGTCTCGCTGTCGGCGACAGCCCGCACGTCGCCCGTCTTCATCTGCGGCGCGACCTTGCGCACCTTGGCCCAGCCGATCATCTCCATCGCGCGGATGTAGCCCCAGGCGATGTCGAACTCGAACGGCTTGACCGACAGCTTGGCCGACGTCGGGTACGTGTGGTGGTTGTTGTGCAGCTCTTCGCCGCCGATGATGATGCCCCAGGGCATCACGTTGCGCGACGCGTCGGCGGCTTCGAAGTTGCGGTAGCCCCAGTAGTGGCCGATGCCGTTGATGATGCCGGCAGCGGTGATGGGGATCCAGAGCATCTGGACGGCCCAGATCGTGGCGCCGAGGGCACCGAAGAGCGCCAGGTTGATGATCATCATGATCGCCACGCCCTGCCACTGGAAGCGGCTGTAGAGGTTGCGCTCGATCCAGTCGTCCGGCGTGCCGTGGCCGAACTTCTTGATGGTTTCCAGGTTCTTCGATTCGGCGCGATACAGCTCGGCGCCGGTCAGCAGCACCGTCTTGATGCCGCGGGTGACCGGGCTGTGCGGGTCGTCGACCGTCTCGCACTTGGCGTGGTGCTTGCGGTGGATGGCGGCCCATTCCTTGGTGACCATGCCGGTGGTCAGCCACAGCCAGAGGCGGAAGAAGTGGGACGGGATCGGGCCCAGGTCCAGGGCGCGGTGCGCCTGGCAGCGGTGCAGGAAGATCGTGACGGCCGCGATCGTGATGTGCGTCATCACGAGCGTGTAGACCACCATCTGCCACCAGGTGGCGTGCAGCAGCCCGTTGCCGACGAAGTCCACGAACACGTTCACAAAAGTCTGGATCGCTTCCATTGCCTGCCTGTAGAGGCCCCCCAAACGAGGGGCGGTGACGGATTGTAGGGGCCACGCCCTTGCGCGGTCACCTAAATTGGGCCGCCGCACGGGTTCTTTCCGTGCTTTGGCACCCGGATTTGACGCGCGTCAAGGCGGGAAGTTCTGCTCGACGGCAGACCGACCGTGCAGATTTTTGGAATTGTCGAGAATTCCCCTCAGGCTTTCTGCCACGCCGCGGCAAAGAAGCCGTCCATCGAATGCGCGTGCGGCCAGCTGCGCATGTAACCGCCCGCATTGAGTTCTTCCGCACCCTCCACGCCGGCCGCCGCCAGCAGCTCGCCGGCGTCCAGCAGCTTGAATTCCGGGTGTGCGGCCGAGAACGCCTCGGCGATGCCCTCGTCCTCGCGCCGCAGCGGGCTGCAGGTGGCGTAGACCAGGCGGCCGCCCGGCTTGAGCAGGCGGCAGGCGCTCTCGAGGATCTTGCCCTGCAGCTCGACCAGTTCGTCGATCGCCTTGGACGACAGGCGCCACTTCAGGTCGGGGTTGCGGCGCAGGGTGCCCAGGCCCGAGCACGGCGCGTCCACCAGCACGCGGTCGATCTTGCCGGCCAGGCGCTTGATGCGGTCGTCGCGCTCGTTGGTCAGCTGGGCCGGATGCACGTTGGACAGGCCGCTGCGCGCCAGGCGCGGCTTGAGCTTGTCGAGCCGATGGCCGTTGACGTCGAATGCGTACAGGCGGCCGGTGGAGCGCATCGCCGCGCCGAGGGCCAGCGTCTTGCCGCCGGCGCCGGCGCAGAAGTCGACGACCATCTCGCCGCGCTTGGGCGCGACGAGCGCGGCCAGCAGCTGGCTGCCCTCGTCCTGCACCTCGATGTCGCCGCGCAGGAAGACGTCGCTCTTCTGCAGGGCGGGCTTGCCCTGCACGCGCAGGCCCCACGGGGAAAAAGGCGTGGGCGTGGACTCGATCTCGGCCTCGCGCAACTGGGCCTGGGCCTTGTCGCGGTTGGACTTGAGCATGTTGACGCGCAGGTCCAGTGGTGCGCTGCCCGACATGGCGGCCACGAAGCTCCAGAAAGCCTCGTCGTCGAGCTCGTTCTTCAGGGCACCGGCCAGCCAGTCGGGCATGTTGTGGCGCAGCTTCTCGGAGAACGTGCCGCGGTCGATCGACTGCACCTGGCGCAGCCATTGCTGCTCGTGCGACCCCAGCGCACCGCGGATCAGCGACTCGTTGCCCTGCCAGGCCAGGATCGCCAGCCGGCGCTCGAGCGCGCCGCTGCCGCTCTGCGCCAGGTGCTGGAAGAGCAGGCGCTGGCGCAGCACGGCATAGGCCGTCTCGGCCAGGGCGTGGCGCTCGCGCGGGCCGAGCTCGCGGTGCTTGCGGAAGAAGTTCGAGACGATGACGTCGGCCGGCATGTCGAGCTTGCCGACCTCGCGCAGCAGTTCGGTGGCGGTGTCGAGGAGGGCGTTCGGATGCATGGCGGTGGTCTTTCGCGGCTGTCGCTGAAATGAAGCCCGGACGGCGCACCGTGCGCCGCTGGAGCGGGGGAAAACGTCGCGCGCGGTCGCTCGTGCGCCCGCGCGGGGGAAAAACTAGGCGCGGTGAGCAGCGGTATCGGGCTCGCTCACGGCTTGTCCGGCGGCCGGTTCGGCCAGCCAGCCTTGCGGCGCGCGGCCGCGGTGCGTCACGCGGCCGTCCTTCAGTTCGAGCGCGCCTTCCACGAACCAGCGGACGGCGCGCGGATAGAGCACGTGCTCGGCCGCGAGCACCCGCGCGGCGAGCATCGCCTCGTCGTCGTACGGGAGCACGGGCACGACGGCCTGGGCGACGATCGGGCCATGATCCAGCTCGGCGCTGACGAAGTGCACCGTCGCGCCGTGCACCTTGCAGCCTTCCTCGATCGCCCGCCGGTGCGTGTGCAGGCCGGAGAACGCGGGCAGCAGCGACGGGTGCACGTTGAGCATGCGGCCTTCGTAGCGCGCCACGAATTCCGGCGTGAGGATGCGCATGAAGCCGGCCAGCACGACCAGGTCGGGATCGAAGCGGTCGATGGCAACGGCCAGGGCGGCGTCGAAGGCCGGGCGGTCGGCATAGGCCTTGTGGTCCAGCACCGCGGTGGCGATGCCGTGTTCCCGGGCGAACTGCAGGCCGCGCGCGTCGGCGCGATTGCTGATGACCGCGACCACGCGGCCCGGCCAGTCCTGCGCCTCGGACGCGCGCACGATCGCGCCCAGGTTCGAGCCCTGACCTGAAATCAGGACCGCTATTTTTTTCATGGCCCGTCATTCTAAGGGAGAACCCGCGAACCTGGTGCCCTTCCCGCGCCGAGTACGGGGCGGCGGCCGCGCCGGCCTCCCTTCGACGACGCTCGTCGGATGTGGTCGTCACTACAATCGCCCTCCCCGAGCGCCCATTTCGAGAGACCCCATGCGAGCCCGCGTCCTGTCCGGCATGCGCCCCACCGGCGCCCTGCACCTCGGCCACTACCACGGCGCCCTCAAGAACTGGGTGCGCCTGCAGCGCGACTACGACAGCTTCTTCTTCGTGGCCGACTGGCATGCGCTCACCACGCACTACCAGGACCGCGACGTCATCGAGCGCAACGTCTACGACATGGTGATCGACTGGATCGCCGCCGGCCTCGACCCCGACCTGTGCACGATCTTCATCCAGAGCCGCCTGCCCGAGCACGCCGAGCTGTTCACGCTGCTGGCGATGGGCACGCCGCTGGGCTGGCTGGAGCGCGTGCCGACGTACAAGGACCAGATCCAGCACCTGTCCGACCGCGACCTGGCCACCTACGGCTTCCTCGGCTACCCGCTGCTGCAGGCGGCCGACATCCTGATCTACAAGGCGGCGTACGTGCCGGTGGGCGAGGACCAGGATTCGCACGTCGAGCTCACGCGCGAGGTGGCGCGCCGCTTCAACCACCTGTACGGCCGCTCGCCGCGCTTCCAGGCCGACGTGGCCGCCGCGCTCGCCAAGCTGCCGCCCGAGCAGCAGGCGCTGATCGAACGCCAGCGCCGCCAGTTCGGCCAGGACGGCGACGGCGACGCGCTGGGCAACGGCGAGGCCCTGGTCCGCCAGGCCCTGGCCGGGCACCACGGCTTCAGCGCGGAGGATGGCGACGTGCTGCTGGGCCACCTCAAGGGCACGGGTCGCACCGTGCTGCACGAGCCGCAGGCGCTGCACACCGAAGTCACGAAGCTGCCGGGGCTCGATGGCCAGAAGATGAGCAAGAGCTACGGCAACACGATCGAGATGCGCGAGGAACCCGCCCAGGTCGAGGCCAAGATCCGCAAGATGCCCACCGACCCGCAGCGCGTGCGGCGCAGCGACGCGGGCGACCCGGCGCGCTGCCCGGTGTGGCAGTTCCACAAGGTCTGGTCCGACGCCGGCACGCAGCAATGGGCGCACGATGGTTGCACCACCGCCGGCATCGGCTGCCTCGACTGCAAGCAGCCCGTCATCGACGCCATCCTGCGCGAGCAGCAGCCGTGGCGCGAGCGCGCGGAGCAGTACCTGGCCAACCCGAAGCAGGTGCACTGGATCGTCGAGATGGGCACCGAGCGCGCGCGCACCGTCGCGCGCCAGACGATGAAGGACGTCCGCGACGTCATGGGGCTCTCGTATTGAACGCCGCCGCCGACGCACCCACCCTGACCCTGCCCATGGCCGGCATCCACATCACCGACATCGAGTCCGCCATCAACTGGTGGCGCGCGCAGTTCCCGTCGCCGGACGGCATCACCGCGTGCCCCGAGGTGCTGGCGCTGGCCGAGGTCTACGCGCTGATGGTCTATTACCGCGAGCACGAGGCCGACGAGTTCACGCTGCCCGCGGTGGCCCGCGAGGCGTGGCTGGAGTGGTATGCGTCCACGCCGGACGCGCCATGCATCGCGATCTGCTCGACGTCGCAGGGCGACCAGGAATGCAAGGGCTGCGGCCGCACGTTCGACGAGGTGCAGCACTGGACGGCGATGTCGCCCGGCCAGAAGCGCGCCGTCTGGCGCCGCATCACGCTCGATGCCAAGGCCTGGCGCTTCAACAAGTACGCGGAACGGGCGCACCGGGCCAGCGGCGAGGATCACCCCGATCCGGCGCAGCTGGACGCGGCGTCCCGGGCCAAGGCCTGAGACCAGCGCGACCAGCCGACGCTGGCGCGCCGGCCATGGAGCACGGGGCATCGCGGAGCTGATGTCGTTGTCCGGAATTCCACATGGCCCGTCAGCCTGCGCGAAGTCGCAGGATCCACGCTCGCCGAGGCGTGGTCCCGGGCGTGGCTCCTGCGAATGCCTCCGCTTCGCGCAGGTTGACCAGTGATGTGGTGCCTGCCAGGAAACATCGCGCGTCCGCAAGTCGCGGTCGCGCGCGTCCTGTCGCGCTGACGCCTGGTGTGCTGTCCCGGAAGTTCGCACGCGCGATACGGCTGCAAACGAGCCGAAGCGTCGTTGCAAAGCCTCGCCGTACCGCCCGGTACGACTCGCCTTTGCGCCTAGCCCGCGATCGACGCCGGCAGGTTGATCACGAAGCAGCCACCGCCGTCGGGCGGCTGCACGCAACGGATGCGGCCGTGGTGGCGCTCGACGATCTGGCGCACGAGGGCCAGCCCCAGGCCGACGCCGCCCGCGCGTTCCGCGTGGCCCGGCAGGCGGAAGAACGGCTCGAAGATGCGCTCGCGGAAGGCCTCGGGCACGCCGGGGCCGTTGTCCGACACGCGGATCTCGATGCCCGCCGCAGCCTGGTCCTCGAGATCGACGCGGATCTCGCCGCCGCCGTAGCGCCGCGCGTTCTCCAGCAGGTTGCGCAGCGCGCGCCGCAGCAGGCGCTCCTCGCCCTTGACACTGGCCGGCGCGCCCTCGACGTCGGCGTCGACGCGCGCGCCCTCCTCCACCGCCAGCGCCAGCAGGTCGACGCTTTCGAGGTTCGTCGGCTCGGACGCGGCCTCGAGGCGGCTGGCCAGCAGCACCTCGTCGACGAGGCCGTCGAGCTCGGCGATGTCGGTGTTGATCTCGGCGCGCAGGTGCTCGCGTTCGCGCTCGGAGACCGACGGGTCGCCCATCAGCGACGTGGCCATCTTCAGGCGCGCCAGCGGCGAGCGCAGTTCGTGGCTGGCGTTGGCGAGCAGGCTCTTGTTGGAGCGCACCAGCGCCTCGATGCGTTCGGCCGCCAGGTTGAAGCTGGTGGCCAGCGTGGCCACCTCGTCGCGGCCCTCGACCTCGACGCGGCGATCGAGCTTGCCCTGGCCGAAGGCCACGACGCCGCGCTTGAGCGCCTCGAGACGGCGCGTGAGCCGGCGCACGAAGGGATAGGCGCCGATCGCGATGGCCATGAACAGCACCACCACCAGCGCCAGCAGGCTCAGGCCCGGCGACACCCCGCGCGGCACGACGCCCGCGAACAGGAACGGCGGCGGCCCCCGGCTCTCGTTCGCCTGCGGGTGGTGCTCCGCGCCGAAGTTGCCGATGTCCTCGTCCGGCGGCATCGACGAGTCGTTGCCGACAGGCGGCTTGAGCATGTTGGGCCGCATCACGTACAGCGACCGGCCGTCGTCCAGCTTGATCTGGTAGATCGCCACGTGCATCAGCGCCTTGTCGGCCTCGCGCCGGACGAACGAGTCCGAGGCCGCGATGCGATGGCCCTGCTCGTCTTCCAGCGCCATCGGCACGCGCAGCCGCTGCGACCAGTCGCGCAGCGCCTCGGCCTGCACGTCGGGCGGCGCGGCGGCGGCGGGGAGCGAGCGCTGGATCAGGTCGCCCCAGGCCGCGATGCGCTCGGTCAGCGCCGCCTGGTTGCGCGCGTGCTCCTGGTCGAGGTGGCGCTGGACCAGCCAGCCCGAGGCGCCGGCGAACAGCGCCAGCGTCACGATCACGGTCAGCCAGATGCGCAGGTAGAGCGAACGCAAGACGAACCTTCAGCGAGCTTGAAACGAAAACAGCGCCGGCACGGCCGACGCTGAGGTAGCCGGCTCGGGAGGACGCGCATTCGAGTCAGCGCACCACCCAAGCCCTTGGGAAGCGAGGGTCACCACCCGCGCCGACCCGAACTCCCCCTCCAGGGGCAGCGAACAGCGGGAGCGTGGGGGTCGTCAAGCATCCTGTTTGCGCGCGAACAGGTAGCCGGACCCGCGCACCGTCAGCACGCGCTTCGGATTCTTCGGGTCTTCCTCGATGACACTGCGGATGCGCGAGATGTGCACGTCGATGGAGCGGTCGAAGGCTTCCAGCGGATGGCCCTTGAGGGCGTCCATGATCTGGTCGCGGCTCAGCACGCGGCCGGGACTGCGCGCCAGCACCACCAGCAGGTCGAACTGGTGGCTGGTGAGGTCGCAGCGCGTGCCGTCCAGGCGCGCCTCGTGGGCGCCGAGGTCGATCTCCAGCTTGCCGAAGCGCAGCACTTCCTCGTTGACCGGCTCGGGGCTGGCGCGCCGCAGCAGCGCCTTGACGCGCGCCAGCAGCTCGCGCGGCTCGAAGGGCTTGGGCAGGTAGTCGTCGGCGCCGAGCTCGAGGCCCACGATGCGGTCGGTGGGCTCGCCGCGCGCGGTGAGCATCATCAGCGGCAGGCGGCGCGTGGCCGGCTGGCCGCGCAGTTCGCGCGTGAAGTCGAGGCCGTCGCCGTCGGGCAGCATCAGGTCGAGCACGAGCGCGTCGTACGAACCCGAGGCCAGGCGCATGCGGCCGTCGGCCAGGGTGCCGGCGGTGTCGACGTCGAAGCCCTGCGAGCGCAGGTACTCGCCGACCATGCGCGTCAGGCGCGCGTCGTCGTCGATCAGCAGGAGGTGCGGATTGGTCATGGAGGCGTGGGCGTTCCGCGAGGTGGAGGCGGCAGGGCGGACGCCCTGCGCGGTGGGAGCGTAACCGATAGCGTCGAAGGATGTCATGGGGTCGTCGGTCGAGGGCAGCGGGCGCCGCGTGGGGGACGGGATCCGGGGATGCATCGGGCGACGGCCGGAGGCCGCACGCCGGGCGCGGCCCGGGCGATCGCAGACGCGCGGCACGCCATGGCGGCTGGCCAGGCGGCGGCGGGAGTCCGGGCATAACGCTTCATTGCAGGCGATCCTGCCCGGCCGTGGTCAACCGGGCTTGCGCGCCGCGTAAAGTTTGGTGAATGACGGGCGTCCGTCCCGCGATCCAGCGCGGATCTTGCATGCGCCTCGTGCGCTACCCTTCCAACCTTTGCTTCCGCTCCCTTGCCCGATGGCCTGGCATGCCCGCCTGAACCTGGACTACCGCACCGACCCGGCCACCGGCGGCACCCGCCTGGACTTCCGCCACGACGGCCCGCTGCGCATCCTCAAGAGCCTGTTCCCCGAAGGCCCGCAGGTCTGCCACTCGGTGCTGGTGCATCCGCCGGGCGGGATCGTCGGCGGCGACACCCTCGAGGTCGACCTCGCGCTCGCCGCCGGCGCCCACGCGCTGGTGACGACGCCTGGGGCGACGCGCTTCTACCGCAGTGGCGGCGAACGCGCGCTGCAGACCGTCCACGCCCGCGTGGCCGCCGGCGGACGCCTCGAGTGGCTGCCGCTGGAGACACTGGTCCACTCCGGCGCACGCGCCGACAACCGCCTGCGCTTCGAGCTCGAACCCGGCGCCGAGATGTTCGGCTGGGACGTGCTCGCGCTGGGCCTGCCCGCCGCCGACGCGCCGTTCGCCACCGGCGACTACCACCACGACATCCGGGTCGGCCCGCGCTGGTGGGAACGCGGCCGCACCGCCGCCGCCGACACCGCCCTGCTGGACGGCCCCTGTGGCTGGGCCGGCCACCGCGCGCTGGGCACGCTGTGGTTCGCCGCCGGCTCTCCCCTGGCCGACGAGCGCCGCGAACAGTTGCTGGAGACGGCCCGCGAGATCGCCGCCGCCCACCCGCTCGCCGCCAGCGCCGGCGCGACGGCCCCCCAACCCGACGTCGTCACCCTGCGCGTGCTCGCGCCGCGCGTGGAGCCGGTGATGGACCTGCTCACGCGCACGTGGCGCGCCTGGCGCCCGCTCGCGTGGGGCCGCGACGCCTGCACACCCCGCGTGTGGCGCACATGACCCGCCACGACGCCCCCGGAGCCGCGGGCATCCGCGTGGCGGGCAGCCCGAGGCGTCTGGCCTTTCCCGCGTCCGCGCACGCAAGCCTGCGAAAGCGAGACGGCGTGGCCGCGGACAAGGGACAGGCCTGACCCCGATCGCGAGCAGGGCCGAGGTCAGGCTCCCTGCCCTCAATGTCGCGCGGGATGTCCAGACGCCTCGCGACGCCGCGTCAGACCGACACCAGCGCCCGCACCCCGTCCGACGCCATCGCCGCGCCGGCGCCGCGGGCCACGATCTCGCCGCGCTCCATCACGACGTAGGCGTCGGCCAGTTCCGCGGCGAAGTCGTAGTACTGCTCCACCAGCACGATGGCCATCGTCCTGCGATCCGCCAGCTGGCGGATCACGCGGCCGATGTCCTTGATGACCGACGGCTGGATGCCCTCGGTGGGCTCGTCCAGCAACAGCAGGCGCGGCCCCGGCGCGAGGGCGCGCGCGATCGCGAGCTGCTGCTGCTGGCCGCCGGACAGGTCGCCGCCGCGGCGGTGCTTCATCTGCGCCAGCACCGGAAACAGCTCGAACAGCTCGGCGGGCACGTCGCTGCCCGCGGGCATCGAGGCCAGGCCCATGCGCAGGTTGTCCATCACGGTCAGGCGGCCGAAGATCTCGCGGCCCTGCGGGACGTAGCCGACGCCGCGGCGTACGCGCTCGTAGGGCGCCTTGCCGGACAGATCGGTGTCGTCGAGGCGAATGCGGCCGGTGCGCGCGGGCACCACGCCCATCAGGCTCTTGAGCAGCGTCGTCTTGCCCACGCCGTTGCGCCCGAGCACGACGGTGACCTCGCCCACGCGCGCCTGCAGCGCGACGTCGCGCAGGATGTGCGAGCCGCCGTAGTACTGGTTCAATCCTTCGACCTGCAGCATGCTTGGGTCCTATCGGCCGAGGTAGACGTCGATGACCTGCGCGTTCGCCTGCACCTCGGCCAGCGTGCCTTCCGCGAGCACCGAGCCCTCGTGCAGCACCGTCACCTTGCGATGGCCCTGCGTGAGCATGTCGACGAACTTCATGTCGTGCTCCACCACCACCAGCGAGTGCTTGCCGGCCAGCGACAGGAACAGCTCCGCCGTGCGCTCGGTCTCCTCGTCCGTCATGCCGGCCACGGGTTCGTCCAGCAGCAGCAGCGTGGGCGCCTGCGCCAGCAGCATGCCGATCTCCAGCCACTGCTTCTGGCCGTGCGACAGCAGGCCCGCCGTGCGCGCCGCCTCGGGCAGCAGGTGCACCAGCTGCAGGATCTCGGCGATGCGTTCGCGCTGCGCCGCCGACAGCTTCGCGAACAGGGCCGCCGGCACGCCGCGGTCGTCCACCAGCGCCAGTTCCAGGTTCTCGAACACCGACAGCTCTTCGTAGACCGTCGGCTTCTGGAACTTGCGGCAGATGCCGGCCTTGACGATCTGCGGCTCGCGCAGGCGCAGCAGGTCGATGTTGGAGCCGAAGTGCGCGTGCCCGCTATCGGGCCGCGTCTTGCCGGTGATGACGTCCATCATCGTCGTCTTGCCCGCGCCGTTGGGGCCGATGATGCAGCGCAGCTCGCCCACGTCGATCGCCAGGGACAGCGCGTTCAGCGCCTTGAAGCCGTCGAAGCTGACGCTGATCTCGTCGAGGTAGAGCGCGACGCCGTGCGCGAAGTCGGGCTGCAGCGCATGCACCAGGCGGCCGAAGCTGGCGCCCCCGGCCGGCGCCGCCGGCGTCGACAGGCGGTGCCGCTCGAGCAGCGCCGCGCCGGCGTCCTGCAGGTCCGGCGTCATTCGCGCACCTCCGCCCTGTTCTTCCTGAAGCGATCCGCCAGGCCCATGATGCCGCGCGGCAGGAACAGCGTCACCGCGATGAACAGCGCGCCCAGGAAGTACAGCCAGAACTCCGGGAACGCCTGCGTGAACCAGCTCTTGGCGCCGTTGACGAAGAACGCGCCGACGATCGGGCCCACCAGCGTGCCGCGCCCGCCGACCGCGGCCCAGATCGCCATCTCGATGGACGCCGCCGGCGACATCTCGCTCGGGTTGATGATGCCCACCTGCGGCACGTAGAGCGCGCCGGCGATGCCGCACATCACGGCCGACAGCACCCAGATCGACAGCTTGTACTTCAGCGGGTCGTAGCCGGTGAACATCACGCGCGTCTCGGCGTCGCGGATGGCCTGCAGCACGCGGCCGAACTTGCTGTTCACGACGGCGCGCGCCAGCAGGTAGAAGCCGACCAGCGCGAGGCCCGTGATCACGAAAAGCAGCATGCGCGTGGACGGCGCCGCGATGGGCGCGCCCAGGATGCGCTTGAAGTCCGTGAAGCCGTTGTTGCCGCCGAAGCCCGTCTCGTTGCGGAAGAACAGCAGCATGCCGGCATAGGTCAGCGCCTGCGTGATGATCGAGAAGTACACGCCCTTGATGCGCGAGCGGAACGCGAACCAGCCGAACACGGCGGCCAGCGCGCCGGGCACCGCCAGCACCAGGACCATCTGGAACACGAACGAGGCGCTGCCGCCCCACGTCCAGGGCAGCGCCTTCCAGTCCAGGAACACCATGAAGTCGGGCAGGTCGCTGCGGTAGTTGCCGTCGTGGCCGATCTGGCGCATCAGGTACATGCCCATCGCGTAGCCGCCGAGCGCGAAGTACAGCCCGTGGCCCAGCGACAGGATGCCGGTGTAGCCCCAGACCAGGTCCATCGCGAGCGCGCACATCGCGTAGCACATGATCTTGGCCACCAGCGCGACGCCCCAGTCGCCGAGATGCAGCGGATTGCCCGCGGGCACCGCCAGGTTCAGCAGCGGCACGACCACGGCGACGAGCGCCACCGCCCCGACGACGACGCTCCAGCCGCGCACGCCCAGCAGCAGGCCGCGGCGCGATTTGGGAAGGAGTTGCACGGCAGCGTCCGGGCTCACGATTCGGCGCTCCGGCCCTTGAGGGCGAACAGGCCCTGCGGGCGCTTCTGGATGAACACGACGATGAACACCAGCACGAAGATCTTGGCGAGCACGGCGCCGGCCACGCCCTCGAGCACCTTGTTCATCAGGCCCAGGCCGAGCGCGGCGAGCACGGTGCCGGCGATCTGGCCGACGCCGCCCAGCACCACCACCATGAACGAGTCGACGATGTAGCTCTGGCCGAGATCGGGGCCGACGTTGCCCACCTGGCTCAGCGCGCATCCGGCCATGCCCGCGATGCCTGCGCCCAGCGCGAAGGCGAGCGTGTCGACGCGCACCGTGTCGATGCCCGTGCACGAGGCCATGCGGCGGTTCTGCGTGACGCCGCGCACGAACAGGCCCAGCCGCGTGCGGTTGATCAGCAGCCAGGTGGCCAGCAGCACGATCGCCGCGAACGCGATGATGGCGAGCCGGTTCCACGGCAGCACGAGGTTGCTCGCGACGGCCACGCCGCCCGACATCCACGACGGGTTCTCCACCTCCACGTTCTGCGCGCCGAACAGCGAGCGCACGGCCTGCATCAGCACGAGGCTGATGCCCCAGGTCGCCAGCAGCGTCTCCAGCGGCCGGCCGTAGAGGAAGCGGATCACGCCGCGCTCCAGCACCGCCCCGACTGCCGCCGACACGAGGAAGGACGCGGGAATCGCCAGCAGCACGTAGGCGTCGAACCAGCCCGGCGCGTAATGGCGGAACAGGTTCTGCACGCCCCAGGTCGTGTACGCGCCGATCATCATCAGCTCGCCGTGCGCCATGTTGATCACGCCCATCAGGCCATAGGTGATCGCCAGGCCAAGGGCGACCAGCAGCAGGATCGAGCCGAGGCTGGCGCCGGTGAACAGCACGCCCAGGCGCTCGCCCCAGGCCAGCCGGCCGTCGACCTGCGCCACGGCCTGCGTGAGCACGGTGCGCAGCTCGGGATCGGCCTCGGCATCGGGCGCCAGGCGCGCCTGCAGCAGCGCGCGCACGGCGGGCTCGCCGCTGTGCGACAGCGCCTGGATGGCCTCCAGGCGCTGCGCGCGATCGGGCGCCGCGACCTGCGCCGCGGCCTTCAGGCGCCCGAGACGCGACTTGAGCGTGGCGTCGGTCTCGCGCGCGAAGGCCTTGTCGACCAGGGGCAGCATCGCGGGATCGACATCGCCCTTGGCGAGCGCGTCCACCGCGGCACGCCGCACCGGCAGCTCGGGCGAAAGCAGCCGCAGCCCGCTCAGCACCGCCTCCAGCGCACCGCGCATGCGGTTGTTGTTGCTGACGTCCTCGGCGTCCTCGGGCAGCTTCGCGGGCTGGCCGCTGACGGCATCGACGGCCTTGTCGTCGCGCACGATGAACACGCCCGTCGCCGTCGTCTTCACTGCATCGTCCAGCAGCGCCTGCGCGAAGCTCGCCACGCCCGGATCGTCGCGCGTGACGGCCTCCTGCAGCGCCGCGATGCGCGCATCCCCCTCCCCGACCGCCATCGCCCGCGCCTGCGCCGCATCGAGCGCCCACGCGGGCACGCTCGCGACCGCGACAAGAAGCGCAAGACAACACCGCATTGGAGCCAGGGAAAAGTGCATGGACGGGGCAATCAAAGCAACTGACGAAACGCGAAGCGCCTCACGCATCCGGCGCTGCCGCTCACCCATCTCAAGCGAGACTCGAGGGAGCGGCAGAGCCGGCTCCGCCGGTCTGCTCGCGGCCGGCCCCTCGGGGGCAGGGAGCGCGAGCGACCGTGGGGCTCACTTCTTCTCTGGTTCGTCCTTCTTGCCCTTGTCTTCGGGGATGTACGGGCTCCAAGGCTGCGCCTTGATCGGCCCGGGCGTCTTCCACACGACGTTGAACTGGCCGTCCGGCTTGATCTCGCCGATGAACACCGGCTTGTGCAGGTGGTGGTTCTTCGGATCCATCGTCGAGACGAAGCCGCCCGGCGCCTTGAAGGTCTGTCCCGCCATCGCGGCGATCACCTTGTCGGTGTCCGTGGACTTGGCCTTCTCCACCGCCTGCGCCCACATGTGGATGCCGATGTAGGTGGCTTCCATCGGGTCGTTGGTCAGCGGCTTGTCCTTGCTGGCGAGGTTGGCCTTCTTCGCGTAGTCCGACCATTCCTTGATGAACGCCGTGTTGGTCGGGTTCTTGATCGACATGAAGTAGTTCCACGCGGCCAGGTGGCCCACCAGCGGCTTGGTGTCGATGCCGCGCAGCTCCTCCTCGCCGACCGAGAACGCCACCACCGGCACGTCCGTCGCCTTCAGGCCCTGGTTGCCGAGTTCCTTGTAGAACGGCACGTTCGAGTCGCCGTTGATGGTCGACACCACGGCCGTCTTCTTGCCCTCGCTCGAGAACTTCTTGATCTTGGCGATGATGGACTGGTAGTCGGCGTGGCCGAACGGCGTGTACTCCTCCATGATGTCCTCGTCCTTCACGCCCTTGGCATGCAGGAAGGCGCGCAGGATCTTGTTGGTCGTGCGCGGGTAGACGTAGTCGGTGCCCAGCAGCACGAAGCGCCTGGCCGCGCCACCGTCCTTGGACATCAGGTATTCGACGGCGGGAATGGCCTGCTGGTTCGGCGCCGCGCCCGTGTAGAACACGTTCTTGCTCAGCTCCTCGCCTTCGTACTGCACGGGGTAGAACAGCAGGCTGTTCGTCTCCTCGAACACCGGCAGCACCGACTTGCGCGAAACGCTCGTCCAGCAGCCGAACACCACGGCCACCTTGTCCTGCGTGACCAGCTGGCGCGCCTTCTCGGCGAACAGCGGCCAGTTCGAGGCCGGATCGACCACCACCGGCTCGAGCTGCTTGCCGAGGACGCCGCCCTTGGCGTTGATCTCGGCGATCGTCATCAGCGCGGTGTCCTTGAGCACCGTCTCGGAGATCGCCATCGTTCCGGACAGCGAGTGCAGGATGCCGACCTTGATCGTGTCGGCGGCGAACGCCGGCGTCATGCCGGTCAAGGAGGCGAGTGCGGCCAGTGCACCGAGGGTCAGGCCGAAGCTGCGGCGGGAGGTGGTCATGCTCGTGAGGCTCCTGAAGACATCCCCAGCAACCGGGGGACGATGACCGGAGAATAGGCAGCGCGACCATCCGGCGATATACGACACATGCCGTACCCTGCGGCGCGTTCGCGTAGCAGAAAGCGCCCGCGCGCGCCGCGGGGCGCCGCTATCCACTCGGGCGGAGTTGGTATGTCGCACCCCGGGTGCGCCCGGCGCGCAAATGGCTACGCTCGGGTCCTCCGATTCCGGCCTCCCGACTGCCATGACCCGATCCGTCGACGACCTCCTCCGCGAGCTGCAGGCCTTTGCGCCCACCGGCGACGGCGCGGACAACGTCCATCGGCTCAACGAGCTGCTCGAAGGCTTCGGCGCACTGCCTGGCTGCGAGCGCGTGGCGCCGGCGCTGCTCGCGCTGATGGAGCGGCATCCGCAGGTCGACTTCGGCACCCCCGGCCCGCTGGTGGCCGCGCTCGAATGCCAGCCCGGGTATGCCGACCAGCTCGCCGCGTCGCTGGAACGCCAGCCCACGGAGCTCGGCGCGTGGATGGCCAACCGGCTGCTGAACTCGAAGCTGCCGCGCGACGAGCGCGGCGCCTGGCTGCGCCGCCTGACGGCGGTCAGCTCGCACCCGAGGGCGGCCGCCGGCGTGCGCGATTCGGCGATCCGGTTCCTCGATTTCCAGGCCAGCCGGCAAGGGTCGTGGCGCTGACGACGTGCGCCGGTGATGCCTCGTAGGGCGGGTTAGCCGCAGGCGTAACCCGCCGTTCGCCGGCGGGCTGATCGGGGCCCTGCATTCGAATTCAAATCTTGCAGCGCGCCAACGAACGGCGGGTTACGCCTGCGGCTAACCCGCCCTACACGGCGGTTCGCAGCGTGGCGGCGATGCGGTCGAAGGCCTCGCGGTCGGCCGGCGCCTTGGAGCGCTTGAGCCTGGCGAGTTCCGCGGCCAGCGCCGTGGCGCGGTCTTCCAGCGTCTCGTCCTTGAGCGCATCGATGCGCGCCTTCATGTCGACGAAGCGCCGGATCTCCGGCGCGGCCTGCAACGCCTCGGGCAGCGCCGCGATGATCGCGCCGAGCGCGTCGTTGATCTGGCCCAGCTGCCGGCCGTAGCTGAACCGGGAGACGACCAGGCCTTCCGTGCGCGGCGACGACGAGTTGTTGCTGTCGATGTTGAGCGTCCAGCCCGGAAGGATCGGCTGCGAGAACGCGGGGATGGCATTGGCGAACGCCTGGAACGGATTCATGCTGTTCATGCGGACTCTCCCTGAAGATGTGTTCGTGCGTCGCTCATTGTCGGCACGCGGAGGTTGCGGCAGGGCCCCACGAACGCGGGAGGCGGCAAGGCGACGCGATGGCGCGGCGCCGGCCTGCCGCTACCGTCGCATCAAAGCCGGCAAGGTCCCGAGCACGCGCGAAGCGGCGGCCGTGCGCGTCTCCACGCCCAGCTTCTCGAACACGTGCTCCAGGTGCTTGGTGATGGTCTTGGGGCGCGTGCCGAGGATGTCGCCGATGTCGCGGTTGGTCTTGCCCTGCGCGACCCAGTACAGCACCTCCGCCTCGCGCGCCGTCAGCCGGAACTGCAGCGACAGGGCTTCGATGGCCGCGCCGTTGCTGCTCTCGGTGAGCACCAGCAGCCACTCGTCCTCCGCGCTGGCCGGGTGCAGGCTGCAGTGCAGGCGGTGCGTGCCGGTGACGCAGGTCCAGGTCTGCGGGACCTCGTCCGTGCCCGCGCCCTCGCGCGCGACGCGCAGGCGCACCCAGTCGCACAGGCCCGCCGGCGCGTGCAGGGGCGCGGCGACGCCGGCAGCAGCGCCGGGAATCGGCGCCGCGGCGGCACCGGCGCCGAAGTGGCGCTTCATCAGGTCGCGCGCCAGCGGCGTCTGCCACAGCACGCGGCCGTCGGCGGGCCGCAACGCGATCGACGCGTGGCCGAAGGCGTCGAGCGCGTTGCGCGCCTGGCGGGCGTGGCGCGCGCTCTGCAGGTGCGCGGCGATGCGTGCCACCACCTCGCGCGGGCGCACCGGCTTGGAGACGTAGTCCACGCCGCCCGCCGCGAACGCCGCGAGCACGTGCTCGGTGTCGGTCAGCGCCGTCATGAACACGATCGGGATCGTCGCCGTCGCCGCGCCGGCCTTCAGTCGGCGCGCCACCTCGAAGCCGTCCATGCCGGGCATCATCGCGTCCAGCAGCACGATGTCGGGCAACGCCTGCGCGGCGCGCGCGATCGCGCTCGGGCCGTCGGTGGCCACGAGCACCGTGTAGCCGGATTCGTCGAGCGCGTCGTGCAGCACGGCCAGGTTGTCGGGCACGTCGTCGACGATCAGCACGCGGCCTGCGCCCGCCGCCGCGACGTCGAGTCCCGCGGACACGTCCTGCCATTCAGCCATGGGGCAGCTCCCGCGCGCGCAGCGCCTGCGCGAGGTCGGCGGCCATCGCGTCCAGCTGGAAGCGGCCGGCCAGGGCGCGCAGCCGGTGCGTGAAATCGGCGCAGGCGGGCTCCGTGTCGTCGATGTGGTCGAGCCAGCGATGGATGCCGCGCGGGTAGCCCACGCGCACCTGCTCGGCGAGCGCGCGCAGCGATGCGAGCGCGGGCAATGCCGCCTCGACCGCGGGCGTCGGTACGGGCTGCCGCGCCGGCGCCGAGGGCGCGCTGCGCCACTCGAGCGCCAGCGCGCGTCCCAGCCAGTCCAGCAGTTCCTCGCCGCGCACCGGCTTGAGCACGTAGTCGTCGGCGCCGATGTCCAGGTCGTTGTCCAGCCGGCGGTCGAACGCATTGGCCGACACGATGGCCACCGGCGCGGCGGACAGCCCCTGCGCGCGCAGCTGGCGGATCGTCTCCCAGCCGTCGATGCCGGGCATCGCGAGGTCCATCAGGATCGCGTCGGGCGCCGTGTCTTCCGGCAGGCCGCGCAGCAAGCGCAGCGCCTCCTCGCCCGAGGCCGCCTGCAGCACCGCGAAGCCGAGGGGCTCCAGCAACTGGCGGATCAGGTCGCGGTCGACGTCCTCGTTGTCGACGACCAGCACGCGGCGGCGCGCGCCGGCGTAGCCCGAGCGGCGCGCAGGCATGGCCGCGGGCGCGCCGGCGCGCTGCTCGGCGAGGAACAGCACGATGCGAAAGCACGTGCCCACGCCGGGCGTGCTGCGCACGGTCATCTCGCCGCCCATCAGGTCGGTGAGCATCTTGGCGATGGTCAATCCCAGGCCGGTGCCGCCGTCGACCGCGCCAGCGGGCAGGCTGCCGCGCGCGAACGGCTCGAACACGCGCTCGAGGTCGGCGGGCGCGATACCCGGGCCGGTGTCCTCGATCTCGAAGCAGCCCATCTCGCGGGCGTGGCGGATGCGCAGCATGACCTCGCCGCGCGCGGTGAACTTGACCGCGTTGCCGACGACGTTGATCAGGATCTGGCGCAGCCGGCGCACGTCGGCGCGCACCCATTGCGGCAGCGCGGCGTCGAACTCGCGCACGAAGCGCAGGCCCTTGGCGGCCGCCTGCAGCTCGAACAGGTCGGCGAGCTGCTCCATCGCGTCGGGGAACGCCACCGTCGTGGTGGCCAGCGACACCTTGCCGCTCTCGATGCGCGCGAGGTCCAGCGTGCCCTCGATCAGCGACAGCAGGTGCTCGCCCCCGCGCCGGATGACGCTCACCGCCTGGCGCCGGTGCGCCGGCAGCGCCGGGTCGTCGTCCAGCAACTGGGCGTAGCCGATCACGCTGTTGAGCGGCGTGCGCAGCTCGTGGCTCAGCGTCGAGATGTAGCGGCTCTTGGCCTGGTTGGCGGCGTCGGCGGCGGCCTTGGCCTTCTGCAGCTCCGCATCGGTGCGGTGGTGCGACGCGATCTCGTGCACCAGGCGCACCGTCTGCTCGCCGAGCGCCTGCGTCTGGCGGTTGCTCTCCTCCTGCGCCACGCGCCGGCTCTGGCGCGTGAGCACCGCCCACCAGCCGACGACCCCGCCCGCCAGCAGCAGCAGCGCGAAGGCGCCGACGCAGGCCTGGCGCAGCGCCGGCGCGGCCGCCGCGGACGCGTCCCCCAGCGCGCGCAGCTCCTGGTGGTACAGCAACGCGCAGACGCCGGCCAGCAGCAGCGTCACCGGCATCATCAACGCCAGCCAGGCGCCGAGCCCGCCGTCGACCGCCGGCCACAGGCGCCGCGGCAGCAGCGCGTGGACGGCCGCGCGCGCCTGCGTGGCCAGGCGCGCGTCGGGCTTGCACAGGTCGCCGCAGCGCGCGTCGAGCGAGCAGCACAGCGAGCAGATCGGGCCCTGGTAGGCGGGGCAATGCGCCATGTCGGGGCCTTCGTACTCGCGCTCGCAGATCGTGCAGCGCAGCGCGCGGAAGCGCGGCGCCGCGCCGCTCGCCTCGCCGGCGGAGAACAAGCGCACGGTCGCTTCCGCGTCCCGCCTCGCGATGTAGTAGCGGCCCCGCGTCCCCCAGGCGATCAGCGGCGACGCGACGAAGGCCGTCACCAGGGCGATCAGCGCCGAGAAGGCCTGGGCGAGCGCGCCGAACGCACCCAGGTGCGCCGCCACGCTCAGCACGGAGGCCGCGCCCATCGCGCCCACGCCCACCGGGTTGACGTCGTACAGGTAGGCGCGCCGGAACTCGATGCCGGGCGGCGACAGGCCCAGCGGCTTGTTGACGACGAGGTCGGCCACCACGGCCATCAGCCACGAGATGGCGAGGTTGGCGTACAGGCCCAGCACCTTGCCCAGCACGGTGAAGACGTCCAGTTCCATCAGCATCAGCGCGATGGCCGTGTTGAACGCCACCCACACCACGCGCCCCGGGTGGCTGTGCGTCAGCCGCGCGAAGAAGTTCGACCAGGCCAGCGAGCCGGCGTAGGCGTTGGTGACGTTGATCTTGAGCTGCGACAGCACGACGAACGCCGCCGTCGCGGCGACGGCCATGCCGGGCCGGCTGAAGACGGTGTCCCAGGCGGCCAGGTACATCTGGTTGGGGTCGACCGCGCGATCGAGCGGCACCGCCTGCCCGATGGCCAGCCAGGCCAGCAGCGCGCCGCCCAGCATCTTGAGCACGCCGGGCAGCACCCAGCCCGGGCCGCCGATGGCCACGCCCAGCCACCAGCGGCGGCGGTTGGCGGCGGTGCGTGCCGGCATGAAGCGCAGGTAGTCGGCCTGCTCGCCCATCTGCGTCATCAGCGCGATGCCCACCGTCATCGCGCCGCCGAACTTCAGCACGTCGAACGTGCCGCCGCGGCCGTCCTCGCCGGCGTAGGTCCACAAGCCCGCCAGCGCGTGCGGATGCGCGCGGAACACGAACACGTAGGGCAGCACCAGCATCGCCAGCCACAGCGGCTGCGTCCACACCTGCAGGCGCCCGATCGCCGTGACGCCGTGCGTGACCAGCGGCAGCACCACCAGGGCGCACAGCAGGTAGCCCCAGGCGGGCGGGATGTCGAACGCGAGGTCGAGCGCGTAGGCCATCACGGCGGCCTCCAGCGCGAAGAAGATGAAGGTGAAGCTGGCGTACAGCAGCGA
>JBJMWE010000009.1:0-10878 GCA_045810285.1 Vitreoscilla sp.
CACCTCCAGTTCCACCCCCACCGGACGACCGACCGATCCGGCCGGATGACCCCCGCTCAGCGGGGTGGCAGTGATCTGGCTCGCCGCCTCGGTCATCCCATAGCTCTCTACCACGGCGACCCCGGTCTGTGCCGCTACTCGCGCACGGACCGCGGCCGGCAGCGGCGCCGAGGCCGCGCCGGCGGGCGCGTCGGCCGCGAGGACGGGCGCGAGCGCCGAGGCGGCGCACAGTCCGAAGGCGATCAACGCCGTGCGAGTCAGTTTCAGCATGCTGATCTCTCTTGTCTTTTCTTAGAACGTGGCCGACAGGACCGTGTTGAACACGCTCGCGTGGTACGAGTACGGCTTGCCGGTGTCCGGCTTCGTGTAGTCGGCATAGTGGAAATCGATGAACTGGTACGTGCCGCTCAGCTTGACGTCGTACTTGCCCGCCAGGCTGCGCAGCGTGTACGAGACGGTCACGCCGGGGCCGAAGTCGTGCATCGTCGCGAGCTCGCGGTTGCGCGACACGTACAGGGTCTGCACCGGCGAGTTGTCGCTGTAGAACAGCGCGTGGTTCTGGCGGTAGTAGCGCAGGGTGCTCTCGAGCAGCCAGCCGGGCGCGAGGTTGCGGTTGTACGCGAGCTCCAGCGTGTGTCCGCGGATGCCCCAGTTGTCCCAGTAGTAGCGGTAGTCGGCCCGGAACGACCGGCGGTTGTTCGCGCCCTCGGGCGTGATGTCGCCGGTGGTCGACAGCTTGAGCGCCTTGCTCTCGCGCGTGGTCGGCGCGTTCTCGTGGATGTAGCTGCCGAACACCCGCGCCAGGCGGTACGGGCTCTGCAGGTAGCCGTCGTCGTTGATCGACTCGAGGTTCGCGCTGGCCGTCCAGCGCGAGCTCAGGATCTGCGTGAGGCCCAGGCGGTACTGCCAGTGATGCGCCGTGCCGACCCAGCCCGGCGTGCCGTGCTGGCCCACCTTGTCGTCCGCGTGGCTGTAGCCCAGCAGCACGGTGGTCATGCCGCCGAAGACGTCCTGCGACAGGTCCACGCTGAGCGTGCTGGCCTGGTAGTCGGGCTCGACGCTGCGCGAGCCGGACACGTGGATCAGCGAATCGCGCACCACGTAGTCCAGGCCCACCTCGCCCTGGTTGCGCACTTCCTTGAACTTGCTGGCCGTCGTGACGACGTCGATCGACGCGTTGCTGACCGCATCGACATACCAGCTGCCCGACAGCGACACGCGGTCGAGCATGCTCTTGCGCACCAGCACGGCCGGCCCCTGCGCGATGACGCCGCCGCCGTCGTACAGGTGGTACATCGTCTCGGCGCGATCCTCGGGCAGGTCGACCGCCTGCACCGAGCCGGCGGCCACCGCACCCGCGGCCAGGCCGGCGACCTTGGCGGCGCGCTTAATTGCAGCCACAGCCGCCTCCCTGCACGCCGGTGGCGCCGCGCGAGCCTTCGCGCACGACGTACACGTGGTCCTGCTGGCGCCCCGGCAGCTGGTTGAGCGAGGCCTTCATCACCGGGTCGGCCAGGCGCTCGCGCTCGTACGGCTTGACCCAGGGCTCGATCGGCTTGAACGCGCAACCGGCCGCGCTCGCGAGCACGCCGGCGGCCATCAGGAAAGCCAGGACGGGGCGGACACGGACCATCGTCATTCCTTCAGCAACCCGCGGATCTGCTGTTCGTAGTCGGCCTCGGTGCCCGCGCGGTAGCCGCGGTGCAGGAAGCGCATCTTGCCGTCGCGGTCGATCACCACGGTCGACGGCATCGTGTTCAGGTCGTACAGCTTGCTCACCTTCTTCTCGGTGTCCAGCAGCACGGGGAAGCTGACGTTGAGCTTCTGGGCGACGGCCATCGCGGCGTGCGGATCGTCGTCGACGTTGACGCCCAGCAGCACGAAGCCCGACTTGTGGTACTTCTCGTACAGCGTCTCCAGGCGCGGCATCTCCTCGCGGCACGGGCCGCACCAGGTGGCCCAGAAGTTCACCAGCACGACCTGGCCGCGCAGTTCGTCCAGGCGGACGTTGCGGCCATCGGCGCCGCGCAGCGTGAAGTCGGGCGCGACGGCGTTGGCGGCGGGGGCGACGGCGTGGGCCGGCGCGGCGGCGGCCAGCGCGAGCGCGAGGACGGCGGCGACGGTGGCGAGGGGGCGGATCATGCGCATGTCGGATTCACCTGCTTGAGGGTTGGGGACGGGGGTGTCGAGGGGGATATCGACGTCGGGTGTCACCGGGTCAAGCGGGGTCGGGGCCTCATTTGTCAGAAGAAGAACGCGAAGCCGAGGGTCACCTCGGGGTTCTGCGTGGAGGATCGCTTGCCGAGCAGGTCGAGCGTGTAGATGCGGTCTCGGACGTCGGCCCGCAGCGCCACCCAGTCGGCCAGGAACAGCTTGGCGCCGAGGCCGAAGTTCCAGGTCTGCATGCGCTGCGAGTCGAACTTGGTGCTGCCCAGGCCGCCGATCGCATACATCGTCGAGGCCTTCGCCCAGTTCTTGCCGATGAAGATCTCGCCCGGCAGGAAGTTCCACCCCAGCGACAGGTCGTAGTACTGCAGCTTCTGCTGTTCGGCCGTGAAGATGCCGCCCGGCAGGATCTGGCGGAACTCGGCGTCGCTGGCCTTGGTGCGGCCGTAGGTGGCCTCGACGAAGAAGTCTTCCGTGATGTCGTAGCCCAGGCGCGCGCCCCAGACGAAGTGCGTGCCGAAGTTCTGCACCGTGTACGTGCCGCCGAACAGGCCCAGCTCGAAGTCGTTGGACGGGTACTTCGGCTTGTGCACCTCGCGACGCTCGACCTGCGGCACGATCACCTGGTCGGCGGTGTCGGCGGCCGGGGCGTCGGCGGCGCGGGCGTTGCCGTGGGCCAGCAGAGCCAGCGCGGCACCCGCGAGCAGCGTGAGCGCGCCGGCTCGAACGGCCAGGACGGTGGGAGACGGCCGCTTGGCGGCGATGGTTCGGCTCTTGGCGGTCATGGGGGGCGCTTCAGAAGAAGAAGGAGAGGCCGGCGGTGGCCGCGCGGTACTCGAGCGAGCGCTGGTCGGAGACGAACGCGGTGTAGATCGCGTAGTCGGCCCGGATCATGAAGCGGTCGGTGAGGTGGTAGCGCGCGCCGATGATGGCGTCGGCCATGCGCGCGTTGGTGCTCTGGAAGGCGACCAGGCTCTGGTTCGGGATGTTGTTGAACCGGCCGATGCCGATGCCCAGGAACGGCGAGAAGCGCTGGTCGGACCAGGGCTCGGCCTGCAGGTTGACGTGCCACAGCGTCGTGCCGGAGAACACGCCCTGCACCTGGCCCAGCGTCGATTCGAAGCTGAGGGTGTCCGAGATGCGGTACGAGATCCAGAACTTGATCATCGACTCGCGGTGGAAGCGGCCGTAGCCGGCGCCCAGCTCCACGCGGCGCCGCAGGTAGTCGTCGTAGCGGACGTCGCCGAAGTCGTTGGGCTCGCCGTTCTCGGCCAGCGTGGACTGCAGCTGCCGGCGCGTCACCCAGCCCACCTTGCCGGTGGCGGTGCGCACCTTGTACCAGTCGGTGTGGCGCAGCTCGATGGAGATCCATTCGCCGCGCGCGGCCACGTAGAAGACCGGATAGCCGCGGCCGGCGAAGGTGTGCAGCTCGATGTACGGGTCGGTGACCTGCATGCGCTCGCGCTTGTCGCCGCCGGGCACGCTGTCGGCCACGGGCACGGTGGGTGGCGAGCCGGTGGTCACGGGCGCGGAGATCTCCACGGATTGCGTCGAGCCCGGCACCGGCACGGTGGCGGTGCGGGGACGGTCGTCGGCCGGGGCCGCGGAAGCGGCGTCGGCCGGGGCGGAGGCGGCGATGCCGGCTGCCGGGGCGGAGGCGGCATCGGCGGGCAGGGCCGCCGGCGCGGCTGCGTCGGCGGCGCGCGCGCCGGCGCACGCGAGCGCGATGGCCAGCAACGCCACGACGCGGTGCAGCGGCGTGGAGCGGCTCAGGACGGCGCGCCCGCCGTTCATTGGGTGTTGCACGTACCCGCGGCCGGATCAGCGGGGGTGAACATGCTGTAGCTGGTGGTGCTGAATTCGTCCTGGCCCGCGGGCACCGGATGGCTGATCCAGTAGGCGATCAGCTTGGCATTCGCATCGTCCTGGCTGGTGAAGATGCGGCCGCCGCCGTGCAGCACGTTCAGCAGCAGCGGCTTGTCGAACAGGCGGCTCTGGATCGGGCTGCCGAACACGGTGGTGCCCTGCGCCGAATAGAAGTTCTTGTACATGTCGGATGCGCGGATCGTGGTGGCCGTGGTGGCGTCCGTCGCCGCGGCGGCGATGTCCGCATCGGCGATGGGCGTGGCCGCGGCGATCACGCGCAAGGCGCCGCCGGTCCCCGTATTGCTGTCATGGCAGCCGGCGCCCGCGCAGGTGTTCGTCGAGGTGACGCCATTCTGCGTGATCGGCAGCTCCTTCAGGAAGATCGGGAAGATGCACTTCTCGAAATACGGAAAGGCGAGCGTGGCGCCGCCGGTCGTCGAGGGGTTCCTGACGTTGCCGGGGTTGGTGAGCGGGTCGCCGCCGCCGCCGCAGCCGGCGACGAGGCCGGCCGCCGCGATGGCGCCGAGGACAGCGCCCTTGAGGGCGCCGCCGCGGGCGCTTCGAGAATGTGTCGTCTTCGAGATCTGCATCTTCATGGGTTCATGCAACCCGCCGCGATCCAGTTGGCGATGGTCGCATAGTTCGCGCCGTTCGCGGGCAGTACCGCAGCGGTCTGGGTGGTCGCCGCGGACGGGTGCGGGATCGTCGAGGGGCGCGCCAGCAGGTAGCTGGTGGGCGGATGGCAGACGTCGTTGACCATGGTCATCGTGACGCCCCAGTCGCCGTCCGGATCGCCGGTCAGCACGTAGCGGTTGTTGGTGAACGACGTGGCGCCGGTGGGCGTGTTGTCCGAACCGCGGGCCTGGTGGCAGCCGGCGCAGGTGTTCTCGATGATCGGGTAGACCGAGGCGACGAACGAGTCCTCGTCCAGCGTCGGCACCATGCGGGTGCCGCTGGTCGGGTCGAACGGGTCGTTGTAGTACTTGCCGCCGGTGTCGATCCACTCGGCGACCAGGCGCTTTTCGGCCGCATTGAGCATCTTGGAGTGATCCGGCGCGGTGGCGGGCGGGTTCGGGTGCACCGCCTTCGCGTTGGCGTCGGACATCAGCGACTGGCCGGACAGGATCTCCATCAGGCGGCTCTTGCGCGCCAGGCCCATCGCCTCGCCTTCGCTGGCGGCGGTGTTCACGAGCGCCGGTTGGTGCTCGAGCATCGGCACGCCGTCGTCGAAGGTGATCACCGGGCGGCCCGAGGCGTCGAGCAGCGGGTCGCCGATCATCAGGCGGTCGTAGGACACCACGCGGCCGTCGCCGCCGATGGTGGCGCTCAGGTCGATGTGGGCCGACACGTTGTGGCACGACGTGCAGGTGTTGGCGCCGCGATCACGCGTCCACAGGGGCTGGATGTGCGTCGGGTAGTTGATGACGCCGTTCGTGGGCACCGGGGTGACCAGGTCGTCCGTGGCGCTCGCGTTGCCGGTGTAGCGCAGCGCGACCGCCGGGCGGGCGGTGACGCCGGCCTGCGTGGTGTCGGCCCAGATGTCGGTGGACACCATGTCGGCCTTGAGCTGCGCGGCCGTCGGGTCGAGGCGCACGCGGGTGTCGGCCATCGTCTCGCCGGACTTGTGGGCGTTGGCCATGGCCGCGAGGATGGCCGCGGGCACCGTGTTGACCTCGACGCCGGAGTTGATCGGGGCGCCGCGGCGCGGGCTGTGGCAACCGTCGCAGGTGCGGCGTTCACCCGGGCGAACCTGGATCCAGTTCGTGTGCGTCTGGAACGCGCGGCCTTGCGAGTCGACCACCGCGAGCGCGATCGGCGTGTCGGCCGGCACGTTCAGCTTGAACGAGCCATCCGGTTCGATCGGCGCGTAGCCGAGCACCTGCTGGGCCTCGAAGTCCGTCTCGCCCAGCGAGCTGCGCATCTTCATCATGCTGGTCGGCGGCGCCACGGCGCGCACGGCGCGGATGAAGCGGGCCGGGGCGCAGTTGTAGGCGGCGTTGGCCGGATCCTTCATCTTGTTGATGTCGGCCACGCTGGTGCGCGTGTCGCTGACGTCCACCGGCGCGGTCTGCGGGATCAGCGGACCCGTGCAGCCGGCGTTGGCGTCGACGGCGGTCAGCATGCCTTCGCCCATGCGGCCGAGGCTGTCGGTGTCGTAGACGCTGCGCACGTCGAGGGTGCCCATGTGCTGCGACGCGAGCGTCTGGTCCAGCGGCGCGGCGGCCACGGTGGTGGGCTCGGAGCGCGGCTGGATGGCGACGGCGTCGACGTACATGAAGCCGGCCGGCGGCGCGGCCACGGGCAGCATCGACTGGTTGGCGGGGTTGAACATGTAGACGGCGTACGGCGGCGGGACGTTGTCCTGCACCGCGTCGGCCTCGGTCTCGGCCAGTGGGCGGTCCATGTCGGACAGCTTGGCCAGTTCATCGGCGCTCAGGGTGGAGCAGGGCACCACGGTGCCGCTCTTCGTGACCTCGCACGGGCGGTACGACACCAGCACGCGGTCGGTGCCGTCCCACAGGGGGTACGGGCCCGTGAAGCGGCCGTACATCGAGACGCCGCGATCGAGGTTGACCGCCTGCTGCGTGGCCTGCCGCTGGCCGCCGACGGCGGCGACGGACTTCTTGGCCGGCGTGTTCTGCTCCGAATAGTTGGCCGCGTCGATCACCATCAGCGCGCCGCCTTCGTGCGTGCGCTGCAGCGGCATCAGGTCGGACGTGAGGAAGCCGGCGTACTTGCCCTTCGGGTCCATGTCGCGCGGGTGCAGGAAGCTGTTGCCCTCGCTGTGCGCGCCGTACAGCACGAACATGTCGGTGCCGTCCGGGTTGACCGTGAACACCTTGAAGTGGTTGCGGCCGCCGACGTGGTCCCAGCGCGAGAACATGATCTGGCCGTTGGGACGGATCGTCGGGTTGCGGTCGTGGCTCTGGTTGAACGAGATCTGGGTGACGTTGCTGCCGTCCATCCCCATCGTGTGCAGGTTGAACACGCGCTCGCGCTCATACTCGTCGAGCGCGTAGTAGGTGTGGCCGAGTGCCTGGTTGACCTTGGACTCGGTCTGGCGGTTCGACGAGAACACGATGCCCTGGCCGGCCGGCAGGTACACCGGGTGGATGTCGTCGTCGGCGGTGGACGAGGTGATGCGACGGAACGTGCCGCCGGTCAGCCCGCCGGTGGTCATGTCGTATTCCCACACGTTCCAGTGGCCGGTGCAGGCCGCGACGTCGCCGATCTTCACGGCGTTGTCGGCCGGGCAGCGCATCGAGAACAGGATCTTCTTGCCGTCCCAGGACACCTCGGGCGTGGCGGCGTCGCCCTTGCCCATCGTGAACTGCGCCGTGATGTTGTGCTCGGGAGCGCTGGGCGAGGACTTCTCGCGGATCATCAGGTCGCCGCCGGGCGCGGTGGGCGCGCCGTTGGTGGGGTTCAGGCCGATCGTGTTGACGCGCTTGGCGTACGCGATGGGCACGTCGCCCTGCACCGTGACGGTGTCGGAATCCGACTTGGAGCCGCCTCCGCAGGCCGCGAGCGTCAGCAGGCCGACGCCCGCGAGGGCGCTGGCGCAGCCGAGCAGGGTGCGGGATTGAAACGGGACCGGCATTTTCATGGTGTGCCTCTTTCCTTGCAGTTCTTGTCTTGTCAGCCTGGGTTCTTCAGCCTTGGAGGCCCGCGGAGTAGTGCAGCGCGCCTTGGGCGTCCACGATCACCGCGTCGACGCCGGCGTGGGCCTCGACGAAGCGCAGTCCTTGTTCGACGCCCAGCACGAACACCGTCTTGGAGAAGGCTTCGGTGGTCAGGCCGTCGTCGGCGATGACGGTGACGCTGCGCACCGCGCTCGGCGAACGGCCGGTGCGCGGGTCGAGCAGGTGGTGGCAGCGGACGCCGTCGCGCTCGAAGAAGCGCTCGTAGTCGCCCGAGGTCGAGATGGAGACGTCTTCCAGCGGCAGCACGGCGACGACGGCGCCTTCCTGGCGCGGATCGCGGATGGCCACCGTCCAGGGGCGGTCGCCGCGCGCACCCATGACGTGGCTGTCGCCGCCGGCGGCCACCATCGCGTGGCGGATGCCCATGCGGCGCAGCATGGCGATGGCGTTGTCCACGGCGTGGCCCTTGGCGAAGCCGCCGAGGTCGATGCGCACGCCCTGGCGCGCGAAGCGCACGCTGCGGTCGGCCGGATCCAGCAGCACGTGGCGCCAGTCGATCAGCGGCAGTGCGGCGGCCAGCGCCGCGGCGTCGGGGGCCACGCCTGCGCGGTAGTCGTACAGGCGGCCGACGCTGGCGAAGGTGATGTCGAACGCCCCGCCGGACAGCTCGGAGAACGCCAGCGCGCGCGCCAGCAGGCCGAACAGGCCCTCGCTGACGGTGATGGGGTTGTCGGCCGCGTGCGCGTTCAGGATCGAGAGCTCCGACGTGACCTTGTGCGGGCTCATCGTGGCGTCGATGCGGTGCATCTCGGCCATGACGGCGCCGATGGCCGACTCCGCCTCGGCGCGGTCGCGGGCGTGCAGCTCGACCTCGATCGACGTGCCCATGATCGCTTCCTCGCGGCGATACCAGCCCGCGCCGAACCCCGTGGGAGGGGTCGTCGGCCTGGCGCTGGCGATGGCGGGCGAGTGGAGGCTGGTCATTGGTCGTCTCCCCGAAGCGGCATGGCCTGGGGAACCCTGGGATCGGCGAGATCCTTGTTGTCTGGTCGGTGATGCAGCCCCGGGCGGGACTGCGCTGGCGGGCACACCGTTTGCAAGGTTTTCCGCTTTGGGCGCATCTTCGCAGTGAAGCGGTTCGATCAAGCGTTAAAAAGTTCCGTATTTTTGGTCACGCTGTATCGCGTGCCGGGTAATCGGTAACTGAGTGTTCTGTTAGGAGGGTCCGGGCCTCAGATGTGTACAAACGCAACTCCCGGGCGGAGAAGTCGTGCATTTGTGCACAAATCCCATTTGATGTGCAGCGATGCAGTGGCGAACGACTTCCGCGCATGCCGTGCTGCCGTGACGCGTGATGCGAAGCGTGCCAAGCCGTCATCCTGCGGCGAAGCCGGCCAAGCCGTGATGCGAAGGCTACCAAGCCGCGATGCGAAGTCCGCCAAGCCGCGATGCAAAACGTGCCAAGCCGTCATCCTGCGGCGAAGCCAGCCAAGCCGCGATGCGAAGCCGGCCAAGCCGTCATCCTGCGCGAAGCGGAGCGGAGTCGCAGGATCCACCTCCGCCAAGGCGCCGCTGTTCAGGGCCGGGTCTGCTCGCGTGGATCCTGCGACTTCGCGCAGGATGACAGGCGGGGGCGCTCCGCGATGCGAAGCCTGCCAAGCCGCGATGCAAAGCGTGCCAAGCCGTCATCCTGCGGCAAAGCCCGCCAAGCCGCGATGCGAAGCCTGCCAAGCCGCGATGCGAAGCGTGCCAAGCCGTCATCCTGCGGCAAAGCCCGCCAAGCCGCGATGCGAAAGCCCGCCAAGCCGTCATCCTGCGCGAAGCGAAGCGGAGTCGCAGGATCCACCTTCGCCAAGGCGCCGTCGTTCAGGGCCTGGTCTGCTCGCGTGGATCCTGCGACTTCGCGCAGGATGACCGGCGGGGCGCTCCGCGATGCGAAGCCTGCCAAGCCGCGATGCAAAGCATGCCAAGCCGTCATCCTGCGCGAAGCGACGCGGCGCCGCAGCAACGCCGCGCCGCCTGCGCGTGTGCGCGCCCGGCGCCTACCTGCCGGTGGCCGACGCCGCGGCCGCCGCGCGTTGCGCCATCTCGCGCATCCCGTCCATCTGCTGGCGCAGGAACTGGGCGATCGGGTCGCCCGGCTGCGCCACCTTCAGCGCCTGGTTCCACGCGCCGAGCGCCGTGCGGAAGTCGCGCTGCGTCATGGCGTAGCTGCCCTTGAGTGCCAGCGCCTTCACGTGATTCGGGTCGATGGCGAGCGCACGGTCGACCAGCTGGATCGGTTCGCCCTCGAGGCTGCCGTTGCCGGTGGCGGCCAGCATGTCGGCCAGGTCGGCCAGCACGTTCGGGTCCGCCGGGCGCAGCGCGGCGACCTTGCGGTAATCGGCGACGGCCGTGGCACCGTGGTTGAGCATCGCGTGCATCCGGGCTGCCCGCAGCCAGCCCTCGGGGTCGTCCGGATGCGCCTCGGCGCGCGCCTGCAGCGTGTCGGCCTGGGCGTCCATCGCCGGGCCGGGGCCGGGTGGGGCGTCGGGCGTGAGCGGCAGCAGTCGCGGCGAGCCGATCCAGGCATAGCCGCCGATCGTGACGACCGCGATCAGCACGCCCAGGCCGACGACCAGGCCGCGCGTGGGCCGCATCACGGCGGTGGCCGCGGCGGCGGGGTCGGTGACATGGGCGACGGCCGGCCCGCGCCAGGCCAGGATCGCCAGCGAGACTGCGCCCAGCAGCAGCGACAGGATCACGAACAGGGTCATGCGGGGGTTCCAGGTCGGGCCGGCGCGTCGATGGGCTCGAGGCCGTCGTCGAGCATCGGCTCGGGTTCGAATTGGTCGTCGGCCAGCCGCGCGCGCTTGCGGATCACCACGACCAGCGCCAGCAGCGCGATGGCCAAGAGCACCGCCGGGCCCAGCCACAGCGCCACGGTGCTGGCCTTGAGCGGCGGGCGGTAGAGCACGAAGTCGCCGTAGCGGTCGGTCATGTACTTGCGGACCTGGTCGGGCGTCATGCCCTTCTGCAGCAGCTCGCGCACTTCCTGGCGCAGGTCGACGGCGAGGTCGGCGTGCGAATCGGCGATCGTCTGGTTCTGGCAGATGAGGCAGCGCAGCTCGCCGGTGATGGCCAGCATGCGGGCCTCGAGCGCCGGGTCGGCGGCCGTCGGTCGCGCCGTGGGCGCCTCGAACTTCGCGGTGGCGGGCACGGC
>JBJMWE010000010.1:0-10289 GCA_045810285.1 Vitreoscilla sp.
CGAGGATCTCGACCCGGTGTCGGCGATCCAGAGCTACTACCTGGCCGTCGAGGCGCTGGCCCGCGCCAAGGGGCTCGATCCGGACAAGCCGCGCCACCTGAACAAGGTAACGCTGACGCATTGACAACCCCCACTCGCTGCGCTCGTCGCCCCCCGGAGGGGGCTGGGCGGCTCGCTCCGGAGCGGCCGCGCGCTCGCCGCCCTTCACCTTCGTTGACCCGCCCGGCTCCATGACCACCACCTTCCAGCCAGGCCATCTCGTGATGGTCGACATCCCGGGCACCGCGCTCGACGCGGCGAGCGCGGAGTTCCTGCGCCGCCACCACGTGCGCGCGATCTGCCTGTTCCGCCGCAACCTCGGCACCGAGGACGAGATCCGCCAGCTCACGGCCGATCTGCGCGAGGTGATGGGCCCGAACGCCCTGATCGGCATCGACCAGGAAGGCGGCTCCACGATCCGCGCGACGTTCCTGCCGCAGGCGCCCGCCGCGATGGCGCTCGGCGCGATCGGCGACGAGGCGCTGTGCGAGGAAGTCGGCGCGGTGGTCGCGCGCGGCCTGCGCAGCCTGGGCATCAACTGGAACTTCGCGCCCGTCCTGGACGTCAACAACAACCCCGGCAACCCGGTGATCGCGGAGCGCAGCTTCGGCGAGGATCCGGACGAGGTCGCGCGCCTGGCCGCCGCCTGGATGCGCGGCTCGCTGCGCGAAGGCGTGGCCTGTTGCGTGAAGCACTTCCCCGGCCACGGCGACACCGCCACCGATTCGCACCACGCGCTGCCCGTCGTCGACAAGTCGGTCGCGCAGCTCGAGGCGCTGGAGCTCAAGCCGTTCCGGGCGCTGGCGCATGCGCGCGGCGCGACGCCCGCCGCACCGTCGGTGATGACGGCCCACATCGTCTATCCGCAGATCGACCCGGAGCATCCGGCGACGCTGTCGCGGCCCGTGCTCACCGGCCTGCTGCGCGAGAACCTCGGCTACGACGGCGTCGTCATCACCGACGCGCTGATGATGAAGGCCGTGCACGACAAGTACGGCCACGCCGTCGGCGCCGTGATGGCGCTGCAGGCCGGCGCCGACATGCCGCTCGCGCAGGGCACGCTCGAGGAACAGGGCGCCACCGTCAAGGCCATCGAGCAGGCGCTGGCCGAGGGCCACCTGCTGCCCGCCGACGTGAAGAGATCCGAGGCACGCCTGGTCGCCCTCGCGCAGGCCTATCCCGTGTCGCCGCGTGCCTACGACGCCGCGCAACGCGCCGCCGACGACGCCGCGATGCGCGCCGCCTGGGCGCGCGGCCTGACCGCGTTCGAGGGCGCCGGCAAGCCCGCGCGGCCGCCCGCGCCGGGCACGCCGCTGCGCGTCGTCACGCAGGATTCGGTGGCGTGCGACGGCGTCTCCGAGGCAGGCCTGCCGGCGGCGCGCGTGATGGAGATCTTCGCCGGCTTTCCCGACGTGGCGCTCGTGAAGGTGCCCGACCTGCGCGCGATCGACGCCGCCAGCTTCCCGCGCGATGGCCGCTTCAACATCCTCGTGTCCAACCATCGCACGCGCTTCGGCGCTGCGGCGGCCGACGCACGCCCCGACCTGCACGTGGCGCTGTGGAATCCGTTCCAGCTGTTCGACATCGCCGCGCCCTCGCTTGTCACCTGGGGCTACTGCGACGGCGCGATCGAGGCCGTGCGCGCGTGGCTGGAAGGCCGCGCGCAGGCCACCGCGAAGTCTCCGGTGAACCTCTCTCCTCGTCCTGTCTGAACGCGGGCACACTGCCGCACGACGCCCCAGTCGACCCGTGACCTATCGCGCGCCATCGCCGCCCGGAAAGTACCGCCAGTGACCACCAAGACCGCCCTGATGTCGACTCCGCCGGACGTTGCCGCCACCACGCCACGCAAGCGCCATCCGCTGAGCTGGGTGCCGTCGCTGTACTTCGCGCAGGGGCTGCCGTTCTTCGCCGTGAACCTGCTCGCGCAGCAGATGTTCATCACGGGCAAGGTGCCGACCGACCAGATGACGTTGTGGCTGGGCATCATGACCTTCGCCTGGGGCTTCAAGTGGGTGTGGAGCCCGTTCCTGGAGCTGGCGCCCAGCCAGAAGGGCGTCGTGGTCGCGTGTCAATGCCTGGGTGCGATCGGGCTGGCAGGCGTTGCCGCGTCGCTGCAGTTGCACTCCTTCTTTTCGATGGCGGTAGTGGCCCTGGTGGCCGTGTCCCTGTTCTCGGCCACGCACGACGTCTCGTCGGACGGCTTGTACATGGCCCAGCTGAACAACCGCGAGCAGGCCGAATATTCGGGCTGGCAGGGCGCTTTCTTCAACGTAGCGCGCTATGCGTCGTCCGGGGTGCTCCTGATCCTCGCCGACCAACTCGAGAAGTCGTCCGGCTTCTCGCAAGCGTGGACGATCATCTTCGGAATCGCAGGCGCGGTGCTGCTGGCCTTGGGTCTGTACCACGTCTTCGCGTTGCCGCGCGACCTGGTGAGCGACAAGCCGCGGCAGTCGTTCTCCGAGATCGCGGGCACGCTCGGCCATGTGCTCCTCGAATTCCTGAAGAAGCCAGGCATCTGGCTCGCCATCGTCTTCATCATCCTGTTCCGCGCCAGCGAAGGCCAGGTTCAGACCATCGGCCCCATCTTCCTGCGCGCGTCGCGCGAAACGGGCGGCCTGGCCCTGTCCACCGGACAGGTGGGCTGGGCCTACGGCACGTGGGGCACCATCGCCTTCATCGGCGGCAGCATGGTCGGTGGCTATTTCTCGGCGTGGCTCGGCTTGCGGCGCGCCATGCTCTGGCTAATCCTGGCGATGAACCTGCCGTCGGTGGCATTCGTCTTCCTCAGCGCCGTGCAGCCGACCAACTTCGTGGTCATCGCCTCGGCCCTGAGCCTGGAGATGTTCGGCTACGGCTTCGGCTTCGTCGGCGTGATCCTCTATCTGATGCAGGTGGTCGCGCCAGGTAATTTCCGGACGGCGCACTACGCGATCGGCTCGGGCGTGATGGGGCTGGGCATGAGCCTGTTCCGCATCCTCAGCGGCCCTATCGAGACCGCGCTCGGCTATCGCAACTTCTTCATCTGGGGCCTGCTGTGCGCCATCCCCGTGCTGGTGCTCCTGCGCTTTGTGCCGTTGTCGACGACGACGGACGCCGAACCCGCGCCGCAGCCGATCGAGCCGTGATGCGTCCGCCGATCGCGCAGAGCGCATTGGCTCGAGCGACCGCCGCGCTCGCGGTCGTCGCCATGTTCGCGGGCTGCGCTGCCGATGGGCTGCGCGCCAACGTATCGACGCCGCTGTTCTTCGACGACTTCACCTACGCCAAGCCCGCCGACATGACCGCCGCCGGCTGGCAGCTGCGCGACGGCACCGGCCATCCCGGCCTGCCCGGCGGCCGTTTCTCGGTCGATGCGATCTCGCTGCAGGACGATCCGCTGCAGGCCGGCAACCGCGTGCTGCGCATGAGCTCGCGCACTGACGGCACCGGCCCGGGCACCGTGCAGGCGCAGCTGTGCCACCAGCGCAAGTACCTGCGCGGCACCTACGCGGCGCGCATCCGCTTCACGGATGCGCCGAGCGCCGGCGTCGACGGCGACTTCGCGGTGCAGTCGTTCTACGCCGTCGCGCCGCTCGCGCACGCGTTCGATCCCGACTTCAGCGAGCTCGATTGGGAGTACCTGCCCAATGGCGGCTGGGGCAGCGACAAGACGCGGCTGTACGGCGTGTCGTGGCAGACGGTGCAGATCGACCCGTGGGAATCGCACAACTCCGCGCACGAGGAATTCGGCTCGTTCGACGGCTGGCACACGCTGGTGATGCAGGTCACCCGGAACGAGGTGCGCGAGTTCGTCGACGGCCGCCCGTTCGCCGTGCACGAAGGCCGCAACGTGCCGGTCTCGTTCATGACGATCTCGTTCAACCTGTGGTTCGCCGTCGGCGGCAAGCTGCCCACCGGCGGCGCGCCGCGCGTCTACGACGAGGACATCGACTGGGTGTTCCACGCCGCCGACCAGCTGCTGAGCCCGGCCGACATCGACGCCCAGGTGCGCGCACTGCGCGAGCGCCACACGAGCCGCACGGACACCGTGCCGGCCCCCAACCCACCGCTGCAGCAGCGCTGCGACATCTGAGAACCCAAGGAACCCGCACCATGGCCAGCCTCACGCTCAAGCAGATCCGCAAGACCTACGACGGCGGCGCCGAGGTGATCAAGGGCGTGGATCTCGAGGTGCACGACGGCGAGTTCATGGTGTTCGTCGGGCCCTCGGGCTGCGGCAAGTCGACGCTGCTGCGCATGATCGCGGGGCTCGAGGAGATCACCGACGGCGAGCTCGCCATCGGCGATCGCTGCGTCAACGACGTGTCGCCGTCGGACCGCGGCGTGGCCATGGTGTTCCAGAGCTACGCGCTGTACCCGCACATGACGGTCGGCGAGAACATGGGCTTCGCGCTGAAGATGGCCGGCCGCAGCAAGGCCGAGATCGCCGCCGCCGTCGGCCGTGCCGCGGAGATCCTGCAGATCGGCGCGCTGCTCGATCGCAAGCCCAAGGCGCTCTCGGGCGGCCAGCGCCAGCGCGTGGCGATCGGCCGCGCCATCGTGCGCCAGCCCAAGGTGTTCCTGTTCGACGAGCCGCTGTCCAACCTCGATGCCGCGCTGCGAGTGCAGATGCGCACCGAGCTCGCGCGCCTGCATCGCGAACTGGGCACGACGATGATCTACGTGACGCACGACCAGGTCGAGGCGATGACGCTGGGCCAGCGCATCGCCGTCTTCAACGCCGGCCGCATCGCGCAGGTCGGCGAGCCGATGGCGCTGTACGACGAGCCCGCCAACCTGTTCGTGGCCGGCTTCCTGGGCTCGCCGAAGATGAACCTGGTGCCGGTGACCGTCAGTGCCAACGACCCCGGTGGCCTGCGCGTGCGGGCCGTCGACGGCAGCGGCGAGTTCGCGCTCGCGGCCGCCGCCGGAGCCGCGCCGGGCAGCGCCGCGACGCTGGGCTTCCGACCCGACCAGGTGACGCTGGCGGACGTCGGCACGGGCGCGCTCGAAGGCCAGGTCGACCTCGTCGAGCGCCTGGGCGATGCCACGCTGGTGCACGTGCGCTGCGCCGGCCAAGCCGCGCCGGTGATCGTGCGGCTGCCCGGCCACGCCGCGCCGCTGGCCGCCGGCAGCCGCGTCGCGCTGCACCCCGACCTGGCGCGCAGCCGGCTGTTCGACAGCGCGGGCGAGGCCATGCTCCAGCGTAGGGCGGGTTAGCCGCAGGCGTGACCCGCCGTTCGGGAGCGTGCGGACCCCGTCCGGTTTCGGCGATTCGGCAATGCAACGTGAGATCGTAGCGCGCGGGCGCACGGCGGGTTACGCCTGCGGCTAACCCGCCCTACCCGCCCTACCCGCCCCACCCGCGCCACGGACATCGCACGAAGGAAAAGGCCCCGCTTCGCGGGGCCTCGTCGATGCGGCGCGGCGCGGTCAGCGCGACGCGGCGGCGGCCGGTGCCGCGGCGGGGGCCTGCCTGGACTGCAGGTACAGCACCCACAGGTGCGCCAGCTCGGTCAGGCCGTTCGGGCCCTTGACGGACTGGAACGTCTTCATCGCGTCGGCGTCGCGGCCGGCGCGCACCTGCGCGTAGCCCAGGTGCAGCTTGGCGTCCTCGGGCTGCTTCAGGCCGCCCTTGGCGATGCCCTGCTCGATCAGCGTAGCGCCCTTGGCCGGGTTGTCGGTGGCGGCCTCGAGCAGGCCCTGCGTCACCAGCGCGTTGCCGTCCTTGGCATTGCGCGCGGCCGTCTCGTTGGCGGCCTGCTGCGCGGCGTCGGCGGCGGCGGCGCGCGTGACTTCCGGGCGCAGGCGGTTGGCGTCCGCCAGGTCGTTGCCGGCGAAGGGCTTGCCGGCCGCCGCGGCGTCCAGCACCTTCTTGGCTTCGCCCGGGTAGCCGGCGCGCGCCGCGATGGCGGCGTAGTTCAGGCGTTCGCGGTCGTCGACCTGGCCGAACACCTGGGTCTTGAGGCGGTAGTAGTCGAGCACCAGGCGCTCGGAGAAGTTGTCGACCTCGCGGACGCGCGGGATCAGGTCGCGCCAGTAGTCGGGCTTGGAGTAGTTCACCGCCAGGTGCTCCATCGCCGACACGATGCCCGCCTCGTCCTTCAGGCCCACGTAGGCGCTGTATTCGAGGCGCAGCAGCTTCTCGCTGGGCACGTGGCCGGCGGCGTACGCGGCGTCGACCTCGGCGCGGAAGCCCTTGGCGGCGTTGGCGTAGTCCTTGGCGGCGTACTGCGCCTGCGGCAGCAGTTCCTTCAGCTGCGCGTCGTTGCCGCCGGCGTCGAAATAGCGCTGGAGGGCGACAGCGGCCTTCGGGTACTGCTCGCTGCCGTAGTAGATGCTGGCGAGCGCCTTGAGCATGGCCGGGCGGTCCTCGGCGGGCAGCATGCGGTTGGCCAGGATCGCGTCGTAGTCCGCGGCGGCCGCGGCGGTGTCGTTGATCGAGTACTCGGCCGGCCCGCGCAGGCGCAGCAGCAGGTACTTCTCGTAGGGCGACAGGTCAGGGATGGTCTCGACTTCCTTCAGCTTGGCCAGCGCGGCGGTGCCGTTGCCGTTCTTCAGCGCGTCCTGCGCTGCGTTGAACGAGGCGGCGAATGCGGGACGCACATAGTTTTCCGGCTGCGAGGCGGCCGAGGAGGCGGCTGCGGCCGCGTCGGCAGCGACGGCCGGCAGCGTGGCGGCCAAGCCGGCGGCAAGGGTCAGCGCCATCACGGCGCGCGAGGTGGAGGCTCTCATGTCTGTCCCAGGGAAACGCTGCGCCGAACGCGGAAAAGGAAAGTCGTGGATGCACGCGGGCGGCGCCCCGGGTGCAAGCAGAAAAGTCTGCCATTGTCCCCAAAACGCGGAACCGGGCGCAAACGCCGACCTGGGGGGCGAAAAAACGCCCGCGCGCGGGTGGCCCGGCATGCAGGAGTGGGCGCCAGGCCGGGCAGATCGCGTGCCCGGCGGTGTTCAGGAGGCGTTGAGCTCCGCGACGAAGTCGTAGGTGTCGCCGCGGTAGATCGACTGCGACAGCTCGATCGCGCGGCCGTCGCGCAGGTAGCCCAGGCGCTCGACCAGCAGCCCGGCGTCGCCGACATCGGCGTCCAGCAGGCGCGCCTGCTCCTCGTTGAGCAGCAGCGCGCGCAGGCGCTGCAGCGCGCGCACGGGACGGTTGCCGGCGCGCTCGAGCGCGTCGTACAGCGAGTTGTCGACCGCCTCCAGCGAGGGCAACGCCGCGGCCGACAACGTGGCGTACTCGAGCGCCATCGGTGCGTCGTCGGCGTAGCGCAGGCGGTGGAAGCGATAGACCAGCGAGCCCGGGCTCAGCGCGAGCTTCATCGCCTCTTCGGGCGTGACGGTGCCGCTGGAGCGCTTGATCCATTCGCTGCGCGGCGTACGGCCGCGAGCCCGCATGTCTTCCGAGAACGACGTGAGCTTGGCGAAGTTCTTGTCGATGCGCGTGGACACGAAGTTGCCCGAGCCCTGACGCTGATCGAGGAAGCCCTCGTCGGCCAGGCCCTGGATGGCCTTGCGCACCGTGATGCGCGACACGCCGAGATCGGCGGCCAGCTGGCGCTCCGACGGGAGCGCGTCGTCCGGGCCGAGCACGCGCTTCTCGATGGCTTCGCGCAATGCGCGCTGCAGCTGTTGGTATAGCGGCTGACTGCCGTCGGGGTCCAGCGTGTTGAGGAGTTGTGCCAGCGCGCTCATGTGCGTGCCCTTGTTCGTGTTGTCGGGGGCTGCGGACGCTCCGCCCGCCATCGGCAGGGTAAGCCGGGGCAGCCGCGAGCCGCAGTCTCACTAGCATACCACTCAGGCACCAAAGAAGAGTCATTCGGGGCCGCCGAGCGAACCACGCAGGCGAGAGCGCGCGGACCGTGAATTGATGGCGCTTCCACGGGTAAATGAGGTGTTGCCGAAACGCAATATGAGGGTAAACGCATAGAGGGCTGGTCTAGACTGGTTGTACAGTGGTACTACCTTGTCGCATACCAGGTTTCTAGCCCGAGGGTGCACCGTCTGAGTCATGGAGAGACGGCACGACCCAAACCCAACCGGCCGCGTTCCCGAAGAAATGCTGCCACCCGAAAAGAGGAGCCCCATGAAGACCAAACTCACGCCCATTGCTGCCGCCACCGCAGTTGCGCTTGCTGGAGCGCTCGCCGCGCCGGCGTACGCGCAGTCTGCTGCGGCTCCCGCCCCGGCCGCTTCCGCGGCCAGGGAAAAGGAAGCAGTGCAGACCGTCGAGGTCACCGGCATCCGGGCTTCGATGCAGCAGTCCCTGAACCAGAAGCGCAACGCCGAGACGCACGTCGAGGTCATCACCGCCGAAGACGTGGGCAAGCTGCCGGACAAGAACGTGGCCGACTCGCTGCAGCGCCTCCCCGGCGTGACGATCAGCTCGGCCGGCGCCAACGAAGGCGGCTTCGACGAAAGCGACCGCGTGTCGATGCGCGGCACGAACCCCAGCTACACGCAGACGCTCGTCAACGGCCACAACGTCGCCTCCGGCGACTGGTTCGCCCTCGACCAGACGTCGACCGGCGCCGTCGGCCGCAGCGTCTCCTACACCCTGCTGCCCTCCGAAGTCGTCGGCAGCGTGGTCGTCCACAAGTCCTCCGAGGCGGACCTCGTCGAAGGCGGCGTGGTCGGCTCGGTGGACATCATCACCCGCAAGCCGCTCGAGTTCAAGAAGCCGTTCTCGATGGCCGTCTCGCTGGGCGGCGTCTATGCCGACCTGCCCAAGAAGACGGATCCTCAGGCCAACGTGCTGATGAACTTCCGCAACGAGGCGGGCACCTTCGGCGTGCTGGGCCAGGTGTTCTTCGAGAAGCGCCATCTGCGCCGCGACGGCGTGGAAGAACTGGGCTACGAGCAGGTGAAGGCCGGCAGCACGGTCGCCCTGGCGCACCCGGATCTGGCCAATGTCTGGTATCCCACCTCCATCGGCGCAGCGTTCTTCGAGCAGGAACGCACCCGCAAGGGCGGCCTGCTGGACTTCCAGTTCAAGCCGAACAACAACGTCAGCCTGGATCTGAACGGCTTCTACTCGAAGCTCCAGGCGTCCAACATCAACCGCAACTTCCTGCTCTGGAACACGCACTCGCTCAACCAGGGCAACACCGTGTGCTCGGACGCCGCCGGCAATAACACGGCGACCAGCGGTCAACCGGCCGTCAAGTGCGTGGGCGAATCGCCGCTGCCGGGCTACGTCGTGCAGAACGGCACGCTGGTCTCGGCGAGCTTCTCGCCGACGATGACCGATCCGTCGAGCGGCCAGGCCAACGTGCCTGTCCAGACCGGCATCTATGACCAGATCTCGCGTCCGGGTGAAGGCGCAACGACGCAGTACCTCGACCTGGACGGCGATTTCCGCATCAGCGACGCCCTGAAGCTCACGACCAAGGTCGGCGTCTCCAAGGGCCTGGGCGTGACCCCGCGCCAGGACGTGCTCGAAGCCGACGTGACCGGCACCGGCGGTTCGTACGCGCTCAACGGCATCAACAATGCGCCGAACTTCTCGTTCTCCCCCCTGAACGTGTCGGCCGCTCCGACGGCCGCGCACTACGGCCTGGACTGGATCTTCGGCGCGAACAATGTCAAGGTGAAGGACAGCGAGGCGTGGCAGCAGGTCGACGGCGAGTACTCGGCCGATGCTGGCATCCTCGCGTCGATCAAGTTCGGCGCGCGCACCAACCAGCACAAGCGCGATTCGCTGGGCACCGTCAACGCGGGCGCCAAGGGCGGCTGGGATCCGGCCACCTGGCCGACGCCCCCCTCCAACTACCCGAACAACTTCGGTTCGAGCCTGGGCGGCAGCATCCCCGCCAACATCTGGTACTTCACGCCGGCGCAGCTGGCCGCGTTCGACGCGCAATACCAGAACCTGGGCGACGGCACGTTCAACTCGCCGGGCAGCCGCAACTACCCGGGCTTCGACTACTCGGTGCATGAAACCACGACGGCTGGCTACGTCATGGCCAACTTCGAAGGCAACAAGTGGTCGGGCAATCTCGGTCTGCGCCTCGTGCGCACCACCGAAGCCGTGCTGTTCTACACCGCGGGCAGCGGCGATCCCAACTCGCCGCGTCCGAACGCGGGCGCGATCGACTCCGCCTGGGGCTGGTGGCTGCCGCAGAACGTGACGCACGCGTACACGGATCCGCTGCCCAGCGCGAACTTCCGCTTCGAGCTGAGCAAGGACCTGATCGCCCGCGTCGCCGCGTCGCGCACGATGACCCGTGCCGACTACACGGCGCTGGCCGGCTCGGCCAGCCTGACGCCGC
>JBJMWE010000011.1:0-7612 GCA_045810285.1 Vitreoscilla sp.
GCTCCACGGCAGGAACGGATTGGCGAAAGCGGCGGTGTTGCGAGGCAACTTCATGGGACGGTTCCTTCGCGCGCAGGCGCAGGGGCGCCCGGACGCGGACGCGACGGCTCCCGTGAGCAAGCGACGAACCCGGGTCGGCGCACCGGAGACGGCTCGCCAGCCCTGCGCGTGACGGCGGCGCGACGCCTTTCGACGGGCCCGCGATCGCGCGGGGCACGCCGGATCGTACGCCACGACCGGCGGGATGCGCGCGCTCAATGCACGGGCGCGGGCTTCTTCTTCAACGTCACCTTGAGGTTGGTCACCTGCCGGGTGTGGTCCTTGTCGCCGTAGGCGGTGTCGTGGTCGATCGTGTTCGGATTCGCCTGCTGCGCGATCGCCTTGGCGGCCGCCGGGCCCTTCAGGTTCTGGCGCTCGACGTGCAGGCGCGGGCGCTGGTCATCGGCCGCGCGGGACGCGAGGTCGGCGTCGGCGCGGGCCGCGAGGCTGCCTTCTGGATCGCGCTTCACGGACGGGACGTCGGCCTGCCGCAGTCGCCTGTCGGCCCGGGTGGCGAGCGTGGCCTTGTGCTGCGGCGTACTCGCGGCATCGGCGCTGGCGTCCGCAGCATGGGCGGCGGCCCCGAGCGCCAGCAGCGCGGCGGTCGTCAGGATGCGGGTCGGGCTCATGGAAGTCTCCCGGCGGCCGGGCGGCCGCTTCCTCCTGGCAAGGCAAGGCGCGCGCCCGCATGAATCAGGACCCGCACCGGGTTGCCTGGCACCGCGGTCAGGCGGCCGGCAGCGGAAGCTCGACCGTGATCTCGAGGCCCGGCTGGGCGTTGCGCAGGGCGAGGCTGCCGCCGTGGGCCTCGGCCACGAGGCGGCACAGGTACAGGCCCAGTCCGACACCGCCGGTACTGCGCAGGCGCGCCGCATCGGCGCGGTAGAACGCCTCGGCGGCGTGCTGGAGCTGGCTGTCTTCCATGCCGGGGCCGAAGTCGCGCACCACCAGGCGCACCGACCGCGGCGTCCGAAGGGTCGCGACCTGGGGTGCGCGCTCCGCCTCCGCGCCGTGGCGCAACGCGTTGTCGACCAGGTTGCGCAGCAGCAGCCGCACGCGGGCACGATCCAGCGGCAAGGCCGGCAGGTCGTCGTCGAGCGCCAGCGCCAGGGTGCCGGCGGCGGCCTGTGCTTCGCACTGCTCGCGGGCGAGTTCGGACAGGTCCGTCGGCTCCGTGTGCAGCGCGGCGTGGCCGCCGGCCTGCACGTCGGCCAGGCGTTCGCTCTCCAGCAGGTCGGTGATGAGGTCGCGCATCTCGCCGAGATCGCGCAGCAGCGCGCTGCGCTCGGTGCTCTCGTCGACGAGCTCGGCGTTCATGCGGGCGCGCGCCAGCGGAGAGCGCAGCTCGTGGCTGATGGCCAGCAGCAGTTGGCGCTTGGCATCGAGCATGTGGTGCAGGCGCGCGGCCATCGCGTTGATCTGCTCGGCGAGGTCGCCCAGCTCGTCGCGGTTGCGCGGCACGATGGGCTGCGAGAAGTCACCCTGGCCGAAGCGCACCGCGCCGGCGCGCAGCGTGGCCAGCGGGCTCAGCATGTGGCGCACCCAGGCGTAGGCCAGCGCGGTGAACAGCAGCAGCACGGCCAGCGTGGCCCAGCCGATGTGCTCCACGCGCTGCTCGTGCGACATGTCGGCCAGGCTGAAGACGATGCGGTGGCCGTCCGGCAGGCGGCGCACCACGCGCCACAGGCTGGGGTCGATGTCGGTGCCGAGCGCGAGGTGGTACGGCGCGCCGCGCAGCCCGGGATGCGGCGCCCCCGACGGCAGCGGGTGCTCCCCACGCTCGCCGTGTTCGCCGCGCGGCGGACGCGGCTCGGGCACCACCAGCGGCAGCGGGTCGCCGTTGGGCAGCGTGACCACCGGGTGGCGCGGCGGCCGCTGCAGCCCGCCCTCCAGGGGCGGTGGAGGCGGCGGGGCGGGTTCATCGGCGGAATCCCAGTTGATGCCCGGGCCCTCGATGCGGATGCGCAGCGGCAGGCGCTGGGCCAGCAGGCGGGCGCGGTCGACGTCCGGCGGCGAGCCGATCTCGGCCACCAGCGTGTCGGTGTAGTTCATCACCAGCGGCCGCACGTACTCGTGCCAGCCGGCGCGCTGCTGCGCGTGGATGCCCATCATGAAGGTGACGCCCACGGCCAGCGCGAGCACCAGGAACAAGCCCACCAGCCGCGCGCCGAGCGAGGGGAAGCGCACGCGCCAGCGCAAGGCGGCGGCGGGGGGCGGCGGTGCGACGCCTTCGCCCTCCTGGCGGCCAGGCGCGCTCACCGGACGACCCTCCGCCTGTCGGCTGCGGCGCGAGCGCGCTTCGGAGCGGGCGTGCGGGCGGTCATGCGTGCACTCATGCGTGCCCGCCCGCGAACGCGTAGCCCGCGTTGCGCAGCGTCTTGATGCAGTCCAGCGGCTCGAGCTTCCTGCGCAGCCGGCTCACGAGGATGTCGACGGCGCGCGTGTACAGGTCGGCGTCCTGGCCGCGCAGCCGGTTCAGGATCTCGTCACGGTGGAACACCTTCTGCGGCGACCGGGCCAGCATCGCCAGCAGCTCGAACTCCGTGCCGGTGAGCTCGACGGGCTCGCCCTGGCGCAGCACCTTGCGCCGCTCGAGGTCGATCTCGAGGCCATCGAACACGAGCTTGCCCTGTGGCGCGGCGGCCGGCGCGCGGGCGCGGCGCAGGATGGTCTGGATGCGCGTGAGCAGCTCGCGTGGCTCGAACGGCTTGGGGATGTAGTCGTCGGCGCCGATCTCCAGGCCCACGATGCGGTCCATCACGTCGCCGCGCGCGGTGAGCATCACGATCGGGATGTCGGACTCGCGCCGGATGGTGCGGCACAGCTCGAAGCCGTCCATCTCGGGCAGCATCACGTCGAGGATGGCCGCGTCGTAGGGCGTCGCGCGCAGCCGCGCCAGGCCCTCGCTGGGCGTGGTGGCGCTGTCCAGCGCGTAGTCGAAGCGGCGGAAGTAGGTGGCGAGCGGCGCGGCGAGCAGCGCGTCGTCGTCGATCATCAGGAGGCGGCGCATGCGGCGATGGTAGGGCGGAAACGGCGACGAGGCAGGGCCGGTTGGCCGCTGCCTCGTCCGGGGGCGGAACGACGCGCGTGCCGCCGGGGTGGTCAGTTGCCCGACGCGCCCGACGCGCCGTCGTGGCCGTCATGCCCGTGGTGGCCCTCGTGGCCGCCGAAGCCGCCCATGCCGAACATGAACATGCCGTGATGACGGGCCGCCAGCTCGCGCACCTGCGCCTGCTGCGTGGTGTTCAGGCTGTCGTAGAAGTCGCCGAACGCGTTGATCAGGCCCGGGGCGTCGGCCTGCATCCTGGCCACGTGCTGGTTGGCCAGCGCCTGGGCGCCGCTGCGGTCGAACTTCGCGCCGGAGATGAGGGCGGCCATCTTCGCGTGCGGATCGGCGCCGGCGGCCGGCGGCGCGTGGTCGGCGATCGCCAGGTCGGCCAGCGCCTTGAGCTTGGCGGCCTGTCCGGCGTCGAGGTTGAGCTTCTTGCCCACGTGATCGAGCATGTGCTGCTCGTGCTGGGCGATCTGCTCGGGCGTCGGCGGGCCGTGGTGGAAGCCGGTGCCTTGCGAGAACGCGGCGACGCTGCCCAGGAGGGCGGTCGAGACGGCCACACCCAGCAGGGTGCGCTTCAGCCAGGTCTTGTTCATGATCTTTCCTTCGGTTTGGGGTGACGTGGCGACCTTTGTCGTTGCGCCACGCCCTCATTACGCTCCGCCGGACGCCGCGCTTGCTTTCAACGCCGTATCGCCGTGTTTCGTTTTGTCTCGTGCGGCGGATTTCCAACGGTGGCGCCATGCTGCGCCCCTGCTCGCCGGGCGGGCAGGGCAAATCCCATGGTTCCCGCCGGATTTTCAAACGGGAAACATTAGACTGGCGAACACGAGGCGTTTCGCACCGGGTCGACACGATCCCTGGCCGCCGACGGCAACGATTCCGAAAGTGGCGACACAGTGAACAAGCGAGCGGGCGCAGCCCCCACCATCATCGACGTGGCCCGTCACGCGGGCGTGTCGATCAAGACCGTCTCGCGGGTGATGAACAAGGAGCCCACCGTGCACGCGGACACGCGGGCCCGCGTGCAGGAGGCCGTCGCCGCGCTGAACTACCGGCCGCAGTTGTCCGCGCGCAGCCTCGCCGGCGCGAAGTCCTTCCTGATCGGCCTGCTGTACTACGACCCGAGCGCCGCCTTCGTCGCCGGCGTGCAGCAGGGCGCCACGCTCGGCTGCCGCGAGGCGGGCCGCCACCTGGTGGTGGAATCGCTGCGCAAGGACGACGGCCACATGCACGTGCAGATCGAATCGATGCTCGCGGCGCTGCGCCCCGACGGCATGATCCTGACGCCGCCGCTGTGCGACGACCCCGAGATCCTGGAGTTGCTGCGCACCAATCGCACCCCCTGCGTGCTGATCTCGCCGGGCACCGAGGGCCACGGCATGGCCGCCGTGCGCATGGACGACGTGCTGGCCGCCGAGGAACTGACCAACCTGCTGATCAGCCTCGGCCACAAGGACATCGCGTTCATCGAGGGCAACCAGTCCGCCAGCGAACGCCGGCGCGCGGGCTACGAGCGCGCGCTGAAGGCGCATCGCATCCCCGTCGACCGCCGCCTGGTCGTGCCGGGCAACTTCCAGTTCGAGGCCGGCGTCGCCGCCGCGCAGGCGCTGTTCGCCAGCGCGAAGCCGCCGACGGCGATCTTCGCGGCCAACGACGACATGGCGCTCGGCGCGCTCACCGCGGCGCAGCGCCTGGGCATCGCCGTGCCGCACGACGTCGCCATCGTCGGCTTCGACGATTCGCGCGCGGCCTCGCTCGTCTGGCCCGAGCTGACCACCGTGCGCCAGCCGCTGGCCGAGATGGCGATGGCCGCCGTCGGCATGCTGCTGGCCGGCGCCGCCAAGCCGGGCGAGGCGCCGCCGGTGCGCGTGTTCCCGCACGAAGTGGTGGTGCGCGGGTCGACGGCCGCCCCGGCGAAGGGGCGGGCATGAGCGCACCGAAGGGCTTTCTCGCCGCAGTCCGCAGCGCGGCGGTTGGGTCATGACGGTGCTCTCGCTGCGTCGCGCGACCGTCGCCGACATCCCCGCGATGTCGCGCATCCGCCTGGCGGTGCGCGAGAACGCGCTGTCGAACCCGGCGCGCATCACCGAGCAGATGTATCGCGATTACCTCGATGCGCTGGGCCGCGGCTGGGTCGCCGAGCGCGAGGGCGAGGTCGTCGGCTTCTCGTATGCCGACCGCACCGACGGCTCGATCTGGGCGCTGTTCGTCGATCCGCCGCGCGAAGGCCTGGGCGCCGGCAAGCGCCTGCTGCGGCTGGCCGTGGACTGGCTGTTCGAGATCGGCTTCGACGAGATCCGCCTGGGCACCGCCGCCCACACGCGCGCCGACCGCTTCTACGCCGCGCAGGGCTGGACGCGCAAAGGCATGAAGGACGACGTCGAGGTCGACTACCGCCTCCAGCGCGCGACGTAGGGCGGGTTAGCCGCAGGCGTAACCCGCCGTTCGCAGGCCCGCAGACCAGCAGGCCCGCGCCTCCCTGGACATTCGCTGCGGATCACCGAGCCCGGAATGCCGGCGATCGGCGGGCTGCGCCTGCGGCTGACCCGCCCCACGACACGCGAGGGTCATCGTGCATGGCCGGTGACGCGGTTCGCGCGCGCTCAGGCGAGCATGCAATCCAGCGTCGCGGCGCGCCGCTGGACGGCGGGCAGGATGTAGTCGGTGTGGAAGCGCCACAGCACGCCCGTCTTGCTCGTGTCGCTGGCCGGCCGGGTGCCGATGGACTTGTCGACCTGCGCGATCTGCTGCGGCAGCTTGCCCTTGGTGGCGGCGTCCTCGGCCGCGACGGTCCAGCCGGCGACCTTGGCCGGGTTGGCCGCGAGCCAGGCGGCGAGGATGGCGACCGCGCGCCGGGTCACGTCGTTGAACGACTCGAACATGCCCGCCGCGTGCGCCTGCGCGCCGAAGTGCACCATCGGATGGCGCACGCCGCCGGTCAGCGTCTCGCCCTTGTCCGTCATCAGGGACGACCACGTGAAGCCGGGCACCTTGGCTTCGATCAGGTCCAGCAACATGAGCGTCAGCGGCAGCATGCGCTTCTCGCGCGACACTTCCGCGAGGAACAGCGCGCCCAGCGTGCCGGGCAGCTCGTCGGCCGCGGCGATCGACATCGTCTGCTCGCCCTTGAGCAGCGCGCGCGCCTGGCGTGCCATGTCGGCGTTGTTGCCGGCATCGGTCAGCGGCTTGCCCGAAGCCGTCGCGCCGTCGTTGAGTCGCTTGAACTTGGTGTCGTAGACCGGCGTCTTGTCGTCGCGCGAGGGCGCCGCGAAGCCGCGCGGGCGATCGAGCGAGCTGGTGCCGAGCGGCAACTTGCCGAGTCCCTTGCCGCCGTCGACGACGTCGGTGATGTAGTTGGCGTACGCGCCCGACGGCGTGCGCTCCAGCAGGCGGCCGCCGATCATGTACAGGCCGCGATCCTTGCCGATCGTCTTCGAGAGCGCGATCGCCTCCTGGGCGCCGAGGCCGCCGGTGGGCAGGGGCTTGAATTCGATGGCCGCCGCGCCGGCCCATTGCTCGATGCTGGACATCCGGTACGGCGCGCGCTCGTTGCCGTCGCCATCCGGCGTCCTGCCGTCGACGCACTGCAGGCCTTGCAGCACCCAGGCCAGGTGCTGCGGCGCGAAGACCGCCGGATAGCCACCCGCGGGGGTGACGGTGAGTTGGTTGGCCATGGTTCGGAATCCTTGTCGGGAGGACGCGGAATATACCGTCCACCGTATGACACTGCCATCCCCGGGGCGGGGCACGACGCACCGGGGGACTCTTCTCCGCTCGTGCTCCCCGGCGGACCTCGGCGCGCCGCCTCCTCGCGCCACCGACGTGAAGTGGTGCGACAACGGCCTTGCGAATGCCACATGCTGCACGGATGACGTCGCTGCGGCGATTTCCATCGCGGGCGAAATGAGCCAAACTGATCGGCCGCCCCGCGCGCGGCGGGCCATCCACGGAGGCTGCCACGGCCGGATCATCCTTTGCCACTTCGGAAACCGAGGACACGCTGACGGTGGTCTTCAGCGGCGAGCGCCGTGTCCACGATTTCGAGAAGCTCGAACAGCAGTGGGAGTTCTGGCCCCAGGCAACCGCGCTGTGCCGGCGCAAGGGCATCCGTCGCGTGCTCGTGGTCAATGAACTCGTGGGCGAGATCTCGAGTACCTACGTTCGCGGGCTCCACCTCAATCTCGAGGAGTTCGGGCTGGACCGCAGCCTTCGTTATGCGATGGTGGTCGCCGAGCCGCGCGCACGCGGTGTGCTGACATTCGGCATCGAGCTGGCAAAAGGGCTCGGCTGGGACATCGAGATCTTCGAGGAGACCGCCGCCGCCGTGGCCTGGCTTGCCCGGCCGCTCTCCTGAACGCATCCGCGGCTAGATTTCACGCGAGGCTGGTCAAGCGCTCCGCCAGGAATTCCACCGCGACCCGCACCTTGGGGATCTGGTAGCGCGTCTGCAGGTACAGCAGATAGATGCCCGCCTCACCGCCGCGGCCGACCGACACCGGGCGATCGAGTTCGAGCGCC
>JBJMWE010000012.1:0-28433 GCA_045810285.1 Vitreoscilla sp.
ACGAGGATCTCGCCCGCGGCGCGGTCGTGCGCGTAGAAGACGCCTTCGACGTGGCGATCGGCCACGGGGACGGCGTCGACCTCGCCGCGCGGCCAGCCGGCCACCTCGACCCAGGTCTTGCCATGATCGTGCGAGCACAGCGCCGGCTGCTTCTCCGGTGCCCAGACGAACGCGCTGCCGCCCGCCGACACCGCGATCGTCCCGGCGTTGAGATAGCCGCCGGTGGCCGACGCGGTCGTGCGCGTCGATTTGCCGAACGGCCGCCAGGTGACCGAGCCGTCGCTGGACCACCAGCCGCCGGTCTCGGCCTGGTCGGCGGTGCGCGCGAGCACGGCGGGGCGCAGCTGGGCGAAGTCCACCGCGCGGTTGGTCTGGTTGCTCGGCGCGAACAGGCCGTTGCGCGGCGTCTTCCCGATGTCGTCCCACGCCGCGCCGCTGACGTCGCCCATCGCGCCCAGCAGCGTCGCGCCGCCCGACGGGCTGCGGATCTCGAGCGTGGCCGTCTCCTCGAGGTTGGCGACGGCGAAATCCCACTGCACGCTGTCGCCCTTGTACGCAGCGCCCAGGTTATGCGTGAGCCACAGTCCATACCCGGTACCGTAGATCGCGCGCTCGCCGTCGAACGGATCGAGCTTGATGTCGGCCAGCCAATGGCCCATCTTGTCCTCGCCGCGCAGGTAGTTGGCGAGCCAGGGGTACCTGCTCGCGTCGTGGCGCGAATGCGCGCCGACCGACGTCCAGTGCGCGCCGTCGTCGGTCGACACGAACACGTCGTCGCCCTTGCTCCAGCGCTCGATGGTCGAGACGACGAGGCGCCCGGGTACCTGGCGATCGACGTCGATGCCGGAGTAGCCGAAGCCGTGCGGATCGTGCGCCGGGTCCTCGGGCGTGATGTCCGTCCACTTGCCGGACGGATCGCGCTTCCACACGCTGCCGCGCTTGGCGTAGCTCGGGTTGCACGCGACGGGCCCGTCGCCGATCGCGAAGGCGACGTACAGCGTGCCGTCGTTGCCGAAGACCGCGTGCTGCGGCGCCTGCGCCGGCGTGGCGGCGACGCGCTCGAACGTGCGGCCGGCATCGTGCGACACATGCAGCCCCGGCTTGTCGTGGCTGCCGACCCACAGGACCTGCGAGCCCTTGCCCTTGCGGCCGCTGCCCGGGGCGACCAGTACGAGCGAGACATGGCGCGGCTCGAAGCCGAGGGGCGTGAAGCTGCGGCCGCGGTCGACGCTCACCATCAGGCCGTCCTGCGAGGTGCCCAGGTAGAGGATCTCGCCGTTGTCCGGGTCGACCTGCAGGCGCTCGCCCGAGCCGCGACCCGGTGAGTTGCCGCCCAGCCTGACCGGCAGCTCGTTGACCTGCCAGGTCGCGCCGCGATCCGTGGAGGCCAGCAGCGCCCCGCGGCGCGCGGACGGGTCGAGGTAGAGGCCGCCGGCCACGAACACCCGGTCCGGATCGTTCGGATCGAGCGCCAAGCTCAGCACGCCCGACAGGTCCGTCTGCGACCGCGTCAGCTGATCCAGCAAGGGGATCCACGAGCGCGTGCCGGGGTCGAAGCGGTAGGCGCCGCCGATGTCGGTGCGCGCGTACAGCAGGCCTCGCTCGCGCGGATGGAACACGAAGCCGTCGATGAAGCCGCCGCCGCCGAACGGCACGCTCTTCCACTCATAGGGCGCCTCGCCGGCGGTGGCCGCCGTGGCCGCGCCCAGCGCCATGGGCAGGCCGCCACCGAGCAGGCCGAGTGCGCCGGCCTGCCGGATGAAGCTGCGTCTTCCAATCATTTCCTGTCTCCAGAGGGGGCGATGGGATGCGCGCGGATCCGTACGTCGGATTCGCTCGCCTTCAGTAGCGGCCCATGCGGACCTTGAGGATCACCGGCGTGGCGGTCAGGTTCAGTCCCCAGTCCGTCTGGTCGCCGTTCCAGTTGCGCTGCATGACCCAGTGGCCGGCCGCATCGAACCGGCCTTCCTCCACGCGGGCGTACATCGCGCCATGTTCCGGCGACATCGACTGGGCCGCGGCGATGCGCACGCGCGCGTGCTGTCCCGTGATCACGAATTCATCCGGCCCGATCTGGGCGATCGCGACGCCGCCACTCGGCTTCTCGGTTCCCGGCGGCAGCTCGGTCGGGTGGCCGGGCCATGACTTCTCGCCGAATTGCCACTCCTGGAACGACACGGTGGCGGTCCACGGGCCCAGCGCGATCGTCCGGTCCTTGCGGTCGTCACCCTCGGCCACGCCGTGCGTGCGCCCCTCCAGCGCCCATCCGGCCCACAGCGAGTTCATCGAACCGAACACCGCGTACGTGGCCGCGAACGGCTCGACGAGCGCCGGCCGCCCGGCTTCCTTGGCGCCCAACGGGAAGTTGCTGTAGTTCGTGTAGTCGATGCCGAAGGGGGCGATGCCCAGCGAACCGCGGCCCAGCACCTCGTAGACGATGCGGCCATAACCGGCGGCCTGGCTCATCTCGGGCACCCAGAGCGGGTTGTCGTGACGCTGGAACTTCGCCAGCGTCGCGTCGATCTGCGCGGACGCGGCGTTGTACAGGTCCGGCCCGACGATGTCGATGTGCGGCGCCGCCGCCTTGTAGATGCCGATGACGTCGTACGTCGGTCCGCCGCTGGCGAAGTTGCTCTTCCACGGCGCGAGCGGCTCGAGCGCGTCGCGCAGTGCGTTGTTCACGTACATGGGCAGGTCGAGCGCCTTGCGGCCGGCGCCGGCCACCTGCTCGATGTAGCTGGCGATGGCCCAGGCGTGGAAGTATTCGTCGGCATAGTCGCCGTAGACCTCGCGCCAGGTGCCCGCGGCCGCGCGCTTGACCGGGGCCGGCTGGCGCGCGAGCACTTCGGCGGGCACCGGCCGCTCGAAGGCGGCCTGCGCCTTCGCGCCGAAGTCCCGCACCAGGCCGTAGGTGCCGACCTCGTTCTCCACCTGCATCATGATCACCGTGTGGCGCGAGCCGTCGACCTGCGCGAGATGGGTCATCAGGGCGACGAAGGCCTTGCGGTCCGCCGCGAGCGTCTGCTCGCCGAACGGCGACAGGCAGTAGCTCGCCTTGCCGTCGCGGTCGACCATGCGGGGAAAGCGCCTGTTGTCGAACTTGACCCATTCGGGCGCGTACGACGGGCCCGTGTTCTTCCAGGTGCCGAACCAGAGCAGCACCAGGCGCTTGCCGTGCTCGCGGGCCTGCGCGAGCAGGGTGTCGACGTAGCCGAAGTCGAAACGGCCCTCGACCGGCTCGATCTGCTCCCAGGCGACGGGGATCTCGAGGGTGTTGGCGTGCATGTCGTCCAGCGCGGGCCAGACCTGGGGCAGCACGGCCGGATAGTTGCTGGAGTTGTTCGCCTGCCCGCCCAGGATGAGGAAGGGCGCGCCGTCGACGAACAGCGCGGTGCGCCCGTCGCGCGATTCGAGGTGCGGTGCCGTGCCCGCGGCGCAGGCCACCTGCGCCGCCAGCGTGGCGGGCAGCAACATCGCCAGGCGCGCGCCCCGGAGGCGTCCGCCGATCTTCTTGTCCATGACTGAACCTTGTCGGAAGTGGGCCCGTCGTCTCCCGCGCGCCCGGTGCCGGGCGCGCGGATGGGTCCGGGCGAAGCGTCAGAAGCTGTAGCGTGCGGTCAGCGTGTAGGTCGGCCCGGTGGAGAACCAGGCGCGGCCCTTCATGCCGATGTGCTGCTGCATCAGCTGACGATAGGTCGAATCCGTCAGGTTCGTCCCCTCGAGGCCGAGCGTCAGGTTGTCCAGCGCCTTCCAGAAGATGCCGGCGTCGAGCTGGCCGTAGCCGTCCGCCCACGTCGGCAGCCCCCAGCCGACGACGTGCTGGCCGACCGTGGCGCTGGCCGGGTTGGTATCCGTCCCGTCGGAGCCGCTGGTGCCGTTGACGTTGACGGCCTGCAGGTACCTCGAGCGCCAGCTGTAGGCCACCCGCGCCGAGATCGGGCCACCGTCATACATCAACGCGAGGTTGAACGCGTTGCGCGACAGGTTGGCCAGCGGCAGGTTGCCGAAGGTGCGTCCGTCCGTGTCGCAGCCGTTCAGGTTCAGGTTGACGTTGCTGACGCTGTTGCCGCCGTTGCAGTAGACCGAGGTGACCGGGTTGTACAGGCGCGTGTGGCTGTCCACGAACGTGTAGTTGGCCTGCATGCCGAAGCCCGACAGCCAGCCCGGCAGCTTGTCGAAGTAGGTCTGGAACGCGACCTCGAACCCGCGCGCGGTGCCGTTGGCGCCATTGACCGGCGCCGTGGTGCCGAAGTTGACCGTGTTCCCGCTCGTGTCCGTCAGCGGGATCTGGTAGACCTGGTTGATGATGACGTCCTTGAGACGCTTGTCGAATGCGGCCACGGTGAAGGAGCCGGTCTTCGAGAAGTACCATTCCGCGGTCAGGTCCAGCTGGTTCGACTTCGTCGGCTTGAGCATCGGGTTGCCCGAGCCCGTGCCCGTATCGGAGACGGAATCGACGATCACCTGCGAGCCCACCGTGTGCTGGCTCGTGGTCTGGGTCAGCGAGGTGTAGGCCTGCAGCTGGGTGAAGTCCGGCCGGGTCAGCGCCTTGGCGAACGCCAGTCGGAACTGCAGGTCGTTGGTGGGCTTCAGGCGCAGGTTCAGGCTGGGCAGGAAGTCGTTGTAGTCGTTCTTGAAGTCCTGCGCCTTGGAGAAGTTCGCGATGCTGGGCACCGGGACCCCGCCTTGCGAGCCGCCGGCGGGAATCGTCGGGTTGGTCGACGAGAACACCGTGTAGCCGTGCGCGGTGCCTTCCGTGCGGACGAAGCGCAGGCCGACATTGCCGTCGACCGGCATCGGCAGGTCGTCGAAGCCGAAGCGCAGCTGGCTGTAGAGCGCCTGCGTCCGCTCCTCCTGCTGGTTGGCGCCGGCGGGGTCGGTGCCGAACGAGACCGGCTTCCAGGTGCCGCAGCTGCTGGTGTCCCCGCCATGCTGTTCGGCGCACAGGATGTCGTGGTAGTGGTGCAGCGCCGCGTAGCTGTCCGGGTAGCCCGCCGCGGTCGACGTGTCCGGGAAGACCAGCGCCGGCACGGATCCCTTGCCGTTGAAGAAGTTCGGGAAGTCGTACAGATGCGTGTTGCCGCTGAAGCGCGGGTCGTTCAGGTAGGCCAGGTGGTTGATGTCCCACCCCTGTTGCCAGGTCTGCGTGATCGCGGCCCAGTTGTAGCCAGGCACGGAATTGATCGTGGTCGCGTCGCGGTCGGTCAGGCGAACGCCGAAGCGCAGGTCGCTCAGGAAGTTGCTCTCGAAGCTGTACTTGGCGTCGAGCTTGAGCGTCTTGTCGGTCGCGTCGCTGCGATCCTTGTGCTCCATCGTGAACGCCCAGTAATAGTTGGCCGGGTCGGCCAGCGCTGCACGGTCGGCGTCGTCGAAGATCAGCCGCGGCGTCGAACCCGTCAGGTCGACCTGCTCCTTGGCCATCTGGATGCCGGTGGCCACGGTGGAATCGAAGCTGTGCGTGCCGGCCCTGACGAATTGCAGGTCGCCCTTGAACGACCAGTGGTCGTTCGCCTTCCACGCCACGTTCCAGGAGATGTCCTGCGTGTCCGAGACGCGCTTGGCCGTTCGCGTGTCCGCGCCGAAGTTGATGCCCTTGTCGACGTCGTCGCGCAGGGTGCCCGTGAGCAGCGCGCCGTTGGCATCGTAGGTCGCGCCCGGATCCACCGTGATGTTGTACGGGTTGGACTGCGCGAACAGCGCGTTCTCGAACCACTTCATCTGGTACTTCGACTTGAAGAACGTCAAGGCCGATTCGACGTTGTTCTTCTTCCATTGCAGCGCGGCATAGGCCCCGTCGCGCTTGCGGTCGAAGGTCAGCGTGCGCCATTGCGAACCCTTGGGGATCCACACCGAGGCGCCGGTGCTGGTGTCGGTGAGCGGGTAGTACGGCTCGACCTGGTAGGCATCGGTGCGCGTCTTGCTTTCCGAGTGCGCCAGGTCGATCAACACGCCGAACTTGCCCAGATCGGTGTCCCAGCTGTTGGCGAACAGGCCGGAGGCCGAAGGCGCTCCCTTGGCGCGCAGCGTCGAATAGCTGCCCGAGGCCGACACGGCGATCTTGCGCCCCGGGAAGTCGAACGGCATGGCGGTGCGCAGGTTGACCAGGCCGCCGATGCCGCCTTCGGTCTGCTCCGCCGACGGGTTCTTGTAGACGTCCACGCCGGCCATCAGTTCAGGCGGCACGTCCTCGAAGTTGAGCGCCCGCCCGCCGTTGGCGGAGAACGACTCGCGCCCGTTCAGTTCGGAACGCACGTACGACAAGCCGCGGATGTTCACGCCCGAGCCCTCCACCGAGAAGTGCTCGGGGTCGCCCTTGGCCATGGTGCGGTCGATGGTGACGCCCACGATGCGTTGCAGCACCTCGGTGACCGATCGATCCGGCAGCTTGCCGATGTCGTCGGCGACGATCGAGTCGACGATCTCATCCGAGTTCTGCTTGATCTTCTGCGCGGATTGCAGTGCGGCGCGCTGGCCCGTGACGACCACCTGGGTGGGTTCTTCCTGCGCGGGGGGTGCGCTGGCGGGGGCCGCCGGCGGGCTCGCCGACTGCGCCATCGCCACACCACTCCACAACAGGGCTACTTGCGCGGTCGCGATTGACAGCGCTGTCCTCTTGAATTGTCTCATGTCGTTCTACTCTTTTTGGTAACGATAGAACCCCGCCGATGATGAGCGGGTGCGATGGGTCAGTCAAAGACTGCCGGAGAACATGCTCGACCAGTAGTGCGTTCGGCGAGGGGCATCCGTTCGCCAGGGCCGCACGCAGGGCGCCGCTGCGGCGACGGCCTTGCCGGGGATGTGCCGCATGCGTGGATCCGGCGCGGCGAGCTCGCGTGGATTCGACATGGGCACACCGCATCTGCCAGAGGGGTCGTGGGCCTCCTGTCTCAGTTGCCGCAGAAGCGGTTGACGAGGTTCTCGAGCGCCTCCTGGCGGCCCGAGGCGGGGGAGACGTCGAGGTTGGCGGCCAGCACCTGGTCGGCGAGCTCGGCGAGCGTCACGCGGCCGGCGAGCACGGCCTGGCCGTGCGCCGTGTTCCAGCCCGCGTAGCGCGCGTCCACGGCGGCCTTCAGGCGGCCGTCGAGGATCATCCGTTCGGCCACCAGCAGGCCGCGCGCTGAGACGTCCATGCCGCCGACGTGCCCGTGGAACAGGTCGACCGCGTCGATCGACTGGCGCCGCACCTTGGCGTCGAAGTTCAGGCCGCCGGAGCCCAGGCCGCCGGCCTGCAGGACGTGGTACAGCGCGAGCGCGGTGTCGGGCACGTTGTGCGGGAACTGGTCGGTGTCCCAGCCCAACTGCGGGTCGCCGCGGTTCATGTCGATGCTGCCCAGGATGCCGAGCGCGCCGGCCAGGGCGATCTCGTGCTCGAAGCTGTGGCCGGACAGCGTCGCGTGGTTGGCCTCGATGTTGACCTTGACCTCCTTGTCCAGGCCGTGGCGCACCAGGAAGCCGTAGACGGTGGCGACGTCGAAGTCGTACTGGTGCTTGGACGGTTCGCGCGGCTTGGGCTCGATGAGGATCGTGCCCTTGAAGCCGATCCGGTGCTTGTGCTCGACGACCAGGTTGAGGAAGCGGCCCATCTGGTCCAGCTCCTGGCCCACGCGCGTGTTCAGCAGCGTCTCGTAGCCCTCGCGGCCGCCCCACAGCACGTAGTTCTCGCCGCCCAGGCGCTGCGTGGCCTCGAGGGCGTCGCGCACCTGCGCGGCGGCCAGCGCGAAGATCGCGGGATCGGGGTTCGTCGCCGCGCCAGACATGAAGCGGCGATGGCTGAACAGGTTGGCGGTGCCCCACAGCAGCTTCATGCCGGTGCGCTGCTGGTGCTCGCCGAGCACGTCGACCATGCGCAGGAAGTTGTCGCGGCTCTCGCGCGGCGTGGCGCCTTCGGGCGCGACGTCGCGGTCGTGGAAGCAGTAGTAGGGCGCGCCCAGCTTGGCGAAGAAGTCGAACGCGGCGTCGGCCTTGACGCGCGCGAGCTCCATCGGCGAGCCGCCCTCGAACCAGGGACGCTGGAAGGTGCCGCCGCCGAACGGGTCGAGCCCGTTCCAGCAGAACGTGTGCCAGTAGCAGACGGCAAAGCGCAGGTGGTCCTCCATGCGCTTGCCCAGCACCAGGCGATCCTTGTCGTAGTGGCGGAACGCCAGCGCGTCGTCGCTGTCGGGGCCGCGGTACTCGATGGGGGCGATGTCCTTGAAATACGAAGTCATTGAGGTTCTCGGTCAGGGTGATCGTGGCCGCGCTCAGGCCGCGGCGGGGCCCCACAGGGGCTTGAGTTGCCGGTAGACCTCGCGGAAGCGCTGCAGGCGCGCCGCGAGCACCGCGTGGCGCGCGGCGTCGGGCGCGAAGCGGGTGGCCACCGGGGGCTTGGGGCAGGCCTGCGCGACGCTCGCGCCGGCAGCCATCCAGCCCAGGCGCGCGGCGCCCAGGGCGCCGCCGGCGTCGGCGCCGCGATGCACGAGGATCTCGACGTCCAGCACGTCGGCGATCAGTTGCGCCCACAGCGCGCTGCGCGCGCCGCCGCCCACCAGCGAGAGGCGCCGCACCGAGGTGCCCGACGCGCGCAACGCGGCGAGGCCGTCCGCCAGGCCGAAGGCCACCCCTTCGAGCACGGCGTACGCGCCGAGGGCGCGGCCGCTCTGGTGCGACAGGCCGTAGAAGACGCCGGGCGCGAACGGGTCGTTGTGCGGCGTGCGCTCGCCCGCCAGGTAGGGCAGGAACAGCGGCGCCTCGGCCAGCGCGTCGGCCGGCAGGGCGGCCAACTCGGCCAGCAGCGCGGCTTCGTCGGACGCGCCGCTGAAGTGCACGAACCAGCGCAGGCAGCTGGCTGCCGACAGCATCACGCTCATCTGGTGCCAGCGCCCGGGCAGGGCATGACAGAACGCATGCACGGCGGAGCCGGCGTTGGCGCGATGGCGGTCGTCGACGACGAACAGCACGCCCGAGGTGCCCAGCGAGATGAAGCCGTCGCCGGGCTCGGTCGCGCCGACGCCGATGGCGCTTGCCGCGTTGTCGCCCGCGCCGCCGGCCACCACGACCTCGGGGCCCAGCCCCCAGGCGCGCGCCAGCTCGGGCCGCAGGACGCCGGACGGCGCGTTGCTCTCGACCAGGCGCGGCATGTGGCTGCGGTCGAGGCCGCAGGCGGCGAGCAGCTCGTCGGACCAGTCGCGGCGCGCCACGTCGAGCCACAGCGTGCCGGCCGCGTCGGACGGGTCGGACACCTTCTCGCCGGTGAGCTGCAGGCGCAGCCAGTCCTTGGGCAGCAGCACGCTGCGCACGCGGGCGAAGTGCTCGGGCTCGTGGCGCCGCACCCACAGCAACTTGGGCGCGGTGAATCCCGGCATCGCCAGGTTGGCGGCGATCGCGTGCAGGCGCGGCAGACGCGCCGTGAGCTCCGCGCATTCGGCGTGGCTGCGCCCGTCGTTCCAGAGGATCGCCGGGCGAATCACGCCGTCGTCGGCGTCGAGCAGCACGGCGCCGTGCATCTGGCCGGACAGGCCGATGGCCTGTATGCGCATGAATTTCAGGGGATGCGCCGCCCGCAGGCGTGCGACGGCGTCGTTCGTGGCGCGCCACCACTGCGCCGGATGTTGCTCCGACCACAGCGGCTTGCGCCGTTCGACGTCCAGCGGCGCCCCTGCGTGGCCGACGATGTCTCCTGCCTCGTCGAGCAACAGCAGCTTGACTTCGGAGGTGCCCAGATCGATGCCGAGGAACATCAGCAGGCTCCTCGCCGGGACAGTTGGAAGAGGGTGTTCATGCGGCGGCCTTGATGGTGGTGGTGGCGATCAGCGGCCGGGTGACGCGGTAGCGCACGAGCGCCGCGGCCCCCACGGCCACGGCGTCGACGCCGTGCCGGGCCAGCCGGACCGGGGGGACGGGCAGGTTCGCCGCCTCGCAGTGCTCGCGCAGCGTGCGCAGCGCGGGTTCGACGAAGGCGGGGCCGAGCGCCACGCCGGCACCACCGAGCACGATGCAGGCGGGGTCATAGGCGGCCGCCAGGTTCTGCAGCAACGTGCCCAGATGGCTACCAGCGCTGGCGACGGATCGCAGCGTCGCGGCGTCGCCCGCGAACAGCCGCGGCGCGATGCCCGCGACGGTTGCGGCGCGCCCCGCCGGGGGCGGGCTGCCGGTCGCCGGCAACATGGCGCGCATGCCGATCAGCGCCTCGGCGCATCCGCGGCGGCCGCAGGAGCATGCCGGTCCGCCGGGCTGGAGGATGGTGTGGCCGATCTCGCCGGCGAAGCCGCGGCTGCCGATGAGCAGGCGGTCGCCGACGACGACGCCGGCGCCCACGCCCTGGTTGATGCTCACGTAAAGCAGGGGATCGGTCGTGGCGCCGGCGTTGAATTCGAGTTCGCCGAGGGCCGCGACGTCCGCCTCGTTCTGCAGGAACAGCGGCACGCCGGCCAGCGCGGTGGTGGCCAGCGCCGACTCCAGCAATGCGCCGAGGGCGACGTCGCGCCAGCCGAGGTTCGGCGCGAAATGCAGGAAGCCGTTCGCCTCGTCGACGCCGCCGGGCAGCCCGATGCCGATCCCCAGCACCTGTCGATCGCTGCCCTCCAGCTGGCGATGCAGGCCGCACAACGATGCGGCGAGCTTGCCGATGCAGGCCTCGGCGCCGAGCTGCCCGTCATGCGGCGTCTGCAGGCGGCCCAGCACCTCGCCCACGAGCGACGTCGCCACGAGTCGCGTCGAGTCGACGCCGATCTCGGCACCGAGCAGCACGAGGCGCGTCGGATCGATGAACAGCGGCGTGGGGCGGCGGCCGATGTCGCCGGTCGCGACGCTGTCCCGTTCGTGCAGCCAGCCTTCGGCGATGAGCTCGCGCACCAGGAGCCCGACGGTCGACTTGGTCAGTTGCACGCAGGCGGCGAGATCGGCGCGCGACAGGCCGGGCCTGGCACACAGCTGGCGCACCAGCGCCATGCGGTTGATGCCCTTGAGCAGGTATCGCTGCCCGGCCGGATCCGGGTCGGCGGAGCGGGCAGGGGCCAGCCGCGGGCGCGGTGACGTGCCGGGCGCAAACCACAGGCGGGGAAGGTCGGCGAGGAGAGCCAAGAGATTTAACCTTAAATTAACGCCAGTTGAACGGAATGCGATTTAACCTTAAATCAGACAGGCTTCGAAGTTGAATGCGAAAGCATGTCCGTCACGCGTGGCCGGCCGGATCCTTCGGCGCCGCGTCCGGAAATTATTAGTTTGATCGATGCACGAAATAAAGCTCGTGGAAACACCTAGACGACCCGGGACCGTTCGGCCGCATGGTCCGCACACGCGTGTCAGCGCGATTCGTGAAGAGGGCTCGTGGGCGACAAATCGTTGCGCAGGATCGTGATCGTCGGCGGCGGCACGGCAGGCTGGATGGCCGCGGCGCCGCTCGTCCGCATGCTGGGGCGCGGCACGGGCGCGCCCTGCGAGATCATGCTCGTCGAATCGCCCGAGATCGGCAGCATCGGCGTGGGCGAGGCCACGCTGCCCCCGATCCGTGCCTACAACCGCAGCCTGGGCATCGACGAGGCCGATTTCGTTCGCCGGACGCAGGCCACCTTCAAGCTGGGCATCGAGTTCCGCGACTGGGGCCGTCTCGGCCACCGCTTCTTCCACGGCTTCGGTGACTTCGGACCGCCCGTCGAGAACCGCTCGTCGTTCATGCACTGGCTGCGCCTGGCGCGCGGCGGCGGCATGCCTTCGTACGAGGAATGGTCGACGGCCACCGCGATGGCGCGGGCCAACCGGTTCACCCCGCCGCGAGGCGACGTTCCCTCGGCTGCCAATGCGTATTCCCATGCGTATCACTTCGACGCCGGACTCTACGCGGCCTACCTGCGCGACCATGCAATGCGCAACGGCGCGCAGCGTGTCGCGGGCACGGTCGTGGACGTGGAACTGCGCGCCGCCGACGGCTTCATCGCGGCGTTGAAGCTGGCGGACGGGCGCCGCATCGACGGCGACCTGTTCATCGACTGCTCGGGCTTTCGCGGGCTGCTCATCGAGGGCGCGCTGCACGCAGGCTACGAGGACTGGAGCGACCTGCTGCCCTGCGACAGCGCCCTCGCGGTGCCGAGCGCGCGCGCCGGCGCGCTCACGCCGTACACGATGTCGACGGCCAAGGCGGCCGGCTGGCAATGGCGCATCCCGCTGCAGCACCGCACCGGCAACGGCCACGTCTACTGCAGCCGCTTCACCAACGACGAGGAGGCCGCGCGCGTGCTGCTCGAAGGCCTGGACACGCCCGCGCTCGGCGACCCGCGGCTGCTGCGCTTTTCCACCGGGCGGCGCCGCAGCGCATGGGTGCGCAACTGCGTCGCGCTCGGCCTGGCCGCGGGCTTCGTGGAGCCGCTCGAATCGACCAGCATCCAGCTGATCATGGACGGCGTCGGCCGCCTGATCGAGAACTTCCCCGACCGCGATTTCGCGCCGCACCTGGCCGCCGAGTACAACCGCCGCATCGCGTTCCAGTACGAGAGCATCCGCGACTTCATCGTGATGCACTACAAGCTCACCGCGCGCGACGACTCCGCGTTCTGGCGCCACTGCGCGGCGATGCCGATCCCCGACTCGCTGCGCCACCAGATCGAGCTGTTCCGCTCCGCGGGCCGCGTGGCGATCATCGATCGCGACGGCTTCGCCGAGCCGTCGTTCATCTCCATCCTGTACGGCCTCGGCGTCGAGCCGCAGGCCTGGGATCCGTTCATCGACCGCATCGACGAACCGGCACTGCGCGCGCACTTCGCACGCCTGCATGGCGCCATCGCCGGCACCGTCGCGGCGATGCCCGACCACGCCGACTACATCGCCCGGCACGCACGCGCCGAGCCGCCCCAGGCCACTGCGGCGCCTCGGGGGATGGCCTGCGCTGCGCCTCCGCCGGAAGCGGAGCCGCTGCCACGATCGGGCGCTCCTCCCATCGCGGCCGATTCGCGCTAGCAGGGGATTCACGGAGGAACCCGCCTCGCAAACCGCTTCCGATTTAATGTTAAATCAACTAGACTTCCTTCAATCTCGAACAACCCGAACGCACGACGACCTATGAAATTCACGGATGGACAGTGGCTGCTGCAGCCCGGGGTCACCGCACACTACGCGGCCCAGGCCTACGCGGTCGAGGCGCACCCGGACCGCCTCGTGGTGCTGGCGACCACGCGCCAGATCCGCCATCGCGGCGACACCTTGCAGGGCCCGACGCTCACCTTGACGCTGAGCTCGCCGATGCCCGGCGTGATCCGCGTGAAGGCGGAGCACTTCAGCGAGTCCGACGCGCCGCGCCTGGGCATCCCGATGCCCGGCGCCGGCCGGCCCGACGTCGTCGTCGAGGATGGCGACGAGCGCGCCACGCTGACCTCGGGCGGCCTGTCGGTCGACGTCCTCAAGGGGGACGACTGGGGCCTGGTCTTCCGCGAGGGCGATCGCGTGCTCACGCGCAGCGGCTGGCGCGCGCTGGGCTACCTGCAGTGGTCCGGCAAGGGCAACTTCGTGCACGATGCGCTCAGCCTGTCGGTGGGCGAATCCGTCTATGGCCTGGGCGAGCGTTTCACGCCCTGGGTCAAGAACGGCCAGGTGGTCGAGAACAGCAACCGCGACGGCGGCACGGCCTGCGAGCAGGCGTACAAGAGCGTGCCGTTCTACATGACCAGCCGCGGCTACGGCGTCCTGGTCAACGAAGCCGGACCGGTGTCGTTCGAGGTCGCGTCCGAGAAGACCGCGCGCGTGCAGTTCAGCCGCGAGGGCGAGAGCCTGGACTACCTCGTGATCCAGGGCCCGACGCCCAAGGACGTGGTGCAGCGCCTGACCGCGCTCACGGGCAAGCCCGCGCTGCCGCCGGCGTGGACCTTCGGCTTGTGGCTGACGACGTCGTTCACGACGAACTACGACGAAGCGACCACCACGTCGTTCATCGACGAGATGGCGCGCCGCGAGCTGCCGCTGTCGGTGTTCCACTTCGACTGCTTCTGGATGCGCGAATTCCAGTGGTGCGACTTCGAATGGGACACGCGCCAGTTCCCTGATCCGAAGGCGATGCTGGCCCGACTGCGCGCGCGCGGCCTCAAGGTCAGCCTCTGGATCAATCCGTACGTGGCGCAGAAGTCGCCGCTGTTCGCCGAGGGCGCGCGCGAGGGCTATTTCATCAAGCGCAGCAACGGCCGGGTCTGGCAGACCGACCTGTGGCAGCCGGGCATGGCCATCGTCGACTTCACCAATCCGCGGGCGGTCACCTGGTACCAGGCGCACTTGCGCCGCCTCCTCGAGATGGGAGCCGACTGCTTCAAGACGGACTTCGGCGAGCGCATCCCGGATACCGGCGTGGTGTATCACGACGGCTCCGACCCGGTGGAGATGCACAACCTCTACCCGCTGCAATACAACGAGGCCGTCTACAACCTCATCCGCGAGGTGCGCGGCGACGGCGACGCCGTCGTGTTCGCGCGCTCGGCCTACGCGTCGGCCCAGCGCTTCCCGGTGCACTGGGGCGGCGACTGCTGGTCGACGTTCGAATCGATGGCCGAGAGCCTGCGCGGCGGCCTGTCGCTGACCACCTGCGGCTTCGGCTTCTGGAGCCACGACATCGGCGGCTTCGAAGGCAACCCGCCGCCGGCCGTCTACAAGCGCTGGATCCAGTTCGGCCTGCTGTCGTCGCACAGCCGCCTGCACGGCAGCAGCTTCTACCGCGTGCCCTGGCTCGTCGACGAGGAGAGCTGCGACGTCCTGCGCCTGTTCACGCACCTGAAGCACCGCCTCATGCCCTACCTGTACGCGAAGGCGATCCAGGCCGCGGAGACGGGCGTGCCGGTGATGCGCTCGATGATGATGGAGCACCCGCGCGACCCGGCCTGCACGCCGCTGGATCGCCAATACCAGCTGGGCGAATCGCTGCTCGTGGCGCCGGTGTTCGACGAAAGCGGCGAGGTGGATGTCTACCTTCCGGACGGCACGTGGACGCACCTGCTGAGCGGCCAGGTGCGCACCGGCGGTCGCTGGTACCGCGAGACGCACGACTTCATGAGCCTGCCGGTGTACGTGCCCGGGAACACCGTGCTGCCCTGGGGCGCCGAGACGCAACGCCCCGACTACGACTTCGCGCGCGGCACCACGCTGCGCGTCTTCGCGCTCGACGACGGCGTCACCGCGCCGTTCGTCGTCGCCGGGCTCGACGGCCACGTCGCTGCGCGCGGCACCGTGACGCGGCAAGGCAGCCGCTACATCGCCCGCGTGACCGAAGGTGCGTTGCGCGACTGGCGGCTGGAGGTCGGCGGCAGCACGAGCGCCGTGGTGGCGGAGGGCTCGGAGCTGGGCTGGACCGCCTGAACAGGGCGAGCAGGCGGCGGGCGCCTCCGCCCGCTCGCCCGCAGGCCAGGCGTTCGCCGTTGCGATCGTCCGCAGACCACGTCGATGGACAAGCAGGACGCGCTGCCCTGCGGCGGCATGGATGTGCCTTCCAGGAAAAGAGAACCCCGAATGGATGAAGCCAGGGCCGCCGCCAACGTCGAATTTGCCGGAAAAGACACGATGAACCAGGACGCGAACCCCGGCCTCCCCCAACGCGGCGCCGAGTCCACCGGCGCGCGCAGCCCGAAGCTGATGCAGCTCCGGACGGCCGGCCTGCTCCTGGCGGCGCTCGCGCCCGACGACGCCTGGATCACCTCGTTGGCGATCAATCCGAACGCCGCAGGCGACGGGAGCGCCACCTGGAAGCGCTTCAACGACGACGCGCACCCATACGCCGGCATCGGCGCGATGGCCGCGGACCAGAACACCTACGGGCGCCTCCACGCGGCCGGCAACGGACGAGGCCTGTCGAACAGCACTTGAATACCGGTCCCTCCAACTGCTCGTGACCGGAGGAGACAACCGGCCGAGCCCTTCGCAGAAAGGTAGAAACATGAGACTGCGGCTTTCAACGCTGATGCTGGCCATGGGCGCCGGCACGGGCCTGCCCACCATCGCCCAGACCTGCGCGCCGACGACCGTCACGCCGTACATCAAGGTCAACGGCACATGGACCCAGACGAGCACTGCCACGCTCGCGACCGGCAGCGCCGCCGTCCTCGGACCGCAGCCGACGCGCGGCGGCTCATGGAGCTGGACGGGATGCGGCGCCGGCGGCGCCTCGCGCGAGCAGGCCATCTCGCCGCTCGCCGCCTGCACGGCCACGGCCACCTACACCAACACCTGCGGTGCCAGGAGCCAGCAGGCGTTCTCGATCAAGGTGGGCACCTGGACCAACGCGAAGATCGGCGGCGGCGGCTACGTCACCGGCCTGATCTTCCACCCGACCTCCGCCAACGTGCTGTACGCGCGCACCGACATCGGTGGCGCCTACCGCTGGAACCAGGCCACGCTGTCCTGGCTGCCGATCACCGACGGCTTCGGCGCGGCCGAGAGCTTCTTCCAGGGCGCGGAGAGCATCGCGCTCGACCCGAACGACGACCAGCTCGTCTACATGAGCACGGGCTTGTACGACTCCGCCGATGCGACCGCCCGGCTATACATCTCCAGCGATCGCGGTGGCCACTGGACGCACGTCGACCTGCCGTTCTCGGCCGGATCGAACAACAACGGGCGCGCCATCGGCGAACGCATGATCGTCGACCCCAACAAGCCGTCGATCCTGTTCTATGGCTCGCGCACCGCCGGTCTCTGGAAGAGCGCCGATTCGGGCCGCACGTGGGCGCAGGTGACCTCGCTGTCGGCGGCCCGGATGAGCGCCGACCAGATCAACGCGGCGGGCGGCAGCGCGATGGGCGTCGAACTGGTGGTGGCCGACACCGGCAGCAAGGGCAGCGGGTCGGCCACCCAGGCGCTCTATGCCGCCGTCGCCCCCGACTACGCCGGCGTGGCGGGCCTGGGCTCGAACCTGTACAAGTCCGGCAACGGCGGTGCGTCCTGGACGCCGGTCGCGACGCCCGTGTCCGGCTACCACATCCCCCACATGGTTCGGGCCGCCGACGGCGTGTTCTACGTGGCGTTCACCAAGGGCGCGGGCCCGGGCGACACCGGTCCCGGCCGCTTCTACAAGTTCGACGGCACGACCTGGACCTTGCTGGCCAGCACCGACTCCGCAGGCTACGGCGGCGTGTCCGTCGCGGGCAGCGGCGCGACCACCCGCATCGCGCTGGGTGTCAGCGGCACCTGGGGCGACTACGGCGGCCAGCAAGTGGTGCAGCTGTCCGACGATGGCGGCAGGAGCTGGCGCGAGATCGAAGCGACGATGCCCCACACGCCCGCGGGCGCGAGCTTCTCCGGCTGGGTGGACGACGTCGAGATCGACCCGGCCAACCGCGATCACATCCTGCACGTCAACGGCGGCGGCGTCGTCGAGACCCGCAACGCCTCCTCGTCCACGCCCGGCTGGGCCGTCGCGGTCAACGGCATCGAGGAAAACGCCATCGCGGCCCTGGTCACGCCCCCGGCCGGCGCGCCCTACGTCGTGGTCGACAGCGCGGGCGACATCGGCACCTGGGTCCACACGGACCTGGCCAGGACGCCCACCGAAGGCCCCAGCAGCCAATGGAGCAACGGCTACGCCGCGGACATGGCCTGGTCCGATCCGCTCTACATCGCCGGCATCGGCTCCATCAACAGCACGGGAGCGGGCTTCGGCTTCTGGTCGGGCGACGGCGGCAAGACCTGGGCCTCGTTCGCCGCCAACGCCCCGGGCGGCACGAGCAACACCATCTACACCGCGAGCATCGCAGTCACGGCGCGCAACAAGGCGGTCTGGGCACCGTCGGACTCGGTACCGTCCTACACCACCGACAACGGCGCCAGCTGGGTGTCGACCAACCTGCCGACGCTGCCCAGCGTGGCCACGGGGGTCAGCCGCGGCTACCATCTCGCCGCGGACCGCAGGAATCCGAACAAGGTCTACGCCTACGACTCGGGCGGCGCCTGGTGGGCCGGCGCGGGCAGGGTCTACGTGTCGACGGACGGCGGCCACAGCTTCGCGCTGAGCCAGAACTCGGTATCGGCCGGCCTGGCCCCCAACAACTTCTCCAACACCTCGCTGGCCGTCAACCCCAACGCCGAGGGCGACGTCTGGCTTGCCGACGGCAACACGGTCTACCACTCGGTGAATTCGGGTGCGACCTGGACCAAGCTCGGCGCGTTCGCCTCGATCCGGGGCAGCAACTCGTGGCCCGATGTCCAGGGCGCAACCGCGGTGGCGCTGGGCAGGGCCCAGGCCGGCGCGCCGTACTCGGCGGCGGTGTACGTGGTCGGCGTGGTCAACGGCGTGTGGGGCGTGTACCGCTCCGACGACGGGGGAGCCGCCTGGACGCGCTTCAACGACGACGCGCACCAGTACGGCGGCATCGGGGCGATCGCGGCCGACCAGAACGCCTACGGACGGGTCTACATCGCCGGCAATGGCCGGGGCCTGTCGTACAGCAATTGAGCACCGCTTCCTCGACGAGCTCGTGACGGTCAGGGACGGCAGCACCCGCTTGCTGCCGTTCCTCGCCTTGCATGCACGTCGCCTGGCGCGAGGGTGGCAGCCCGGCCGCCGGGGCGGCCCGATGCTCGTCCCGGGCCAGTCGTACGATTCGATACGTCCCGGTTAGCGCGCCGTAATGACTCGGGGCGGCGAGCGCCGTAGCCTGCGCACACCGTGCGCGGCACCATCAATGCGCATGAATGACGCGCCACGAAGGCGCGCGACGCACGTTTCCATGAGACAGAAACTTCGACCGTTCCATTTCGGGGCCACCTTGCTGGCGCTTGGCATCCTGCTCGCGGGCTGCGCCTCCGGACGGCGTTCCGAGGGGGGCGCGGATCTCGTGGTCCTGCCGGCGACAGCCGACACCTGGCGCGTCGTCGTCGGTCATTGGGACGCCGAGGCCGAGCTGACCGGCGACAAGGTCGAGGTGCCGGCGCCCAGGGAGGACTACGCGCGCTCGGCCCGTCTCCAAGCGAGCGCCGGGCTCGCGGGGGGCCGGCGCGAACGCCTGCACTTCGAGTGGAAGGACCTGTGGCTGTCGACGTTGCGCATCGAAAGCCGGCAGCCGCTCGATCTGCGGGCGTTCCAGGACGGCATGCTGGAGTTCGATCTCGACGTCGCCGATCTGGGCCAGGGCGCCGTCAAGGTCAAGGTCGGTTGCGGCGACGGCTGCGGGCGCAGCGTCAACCTGCTCGAGCAGGGGCGCGCCTGGGCCGGCCAGGGCTGGCACCACGTGGCGCTGGCCATGAGCTGCTTCGCGCGTGACGGCGCCGACTTCTCGCACGTCACGCTGCCGTTCGCGCTCGAGGGCAACGGCAACGGGCGCGTCAGCGTCGCCAACGTGCACTTCGTGCGGCAGGCCCACGCAGGCCTGGCGTGCCCGGACTACCGCACCGAGTCCGTCACGCCCGCCATGCTCGACGAGTCGTGGGCGGTGGACTGGTGGCTGCCGCGCCACGAGAAGAAGCTGGAGGAAAAGCGCAGGCTCGTCGCCGCGGGCACGCCGCCCGAGGTGGTGTTCATCGGCGACTCGATCACCGAAGGCTGGGAGAAGAGCGGCAGCGCGGTCTGGCAGCGACATTTCGCCCCGTACCACGCCCTCGACCTCGGCTTCGGCGGCGATCGCACCGAGAACGCGCTGTGGCGCCTGCAGCACGGCGAGATCGACGGCATCGCGCCGAAGGTGGCCGTGCTGATGATCGGCACCAACAACACCGGTCATCGCGGCGAGGACCCGCAGACGACGGCGGCGGGCGTCAAGCGGCTGGTCGACGAGATCCGCCGGCGCCTGCCGTCGACGAAGGTGCTGCTGCTGGCCATCTTCCCGCGCGGCCAGACGCCGGACGATGCGCAGCGACGCCTCAACGAGCGCGTGAACGCCATCATTTCCGGCCTGGCCGATGGCCGCGACGTCGTCTTCGTCGACATCGGCCAGGCCTTCCTGGATCGCGACGGCCGCTTGTCGCGCGACGTGATGCCCGACCTGCTGCATCCCGGCGACAAGGGCTACGCGATCTGGCAGCGCGCCATGGACGCCTCGCTGCGGCAGTTGCTGTCGGCTGGCGCGCGCTGAAGCCGCAGGCCATGCTGCAAGCGCACGCCTCGGCATGCCCGTGGGCCCGGGACAGCCGGGTGGCGAAGCGGCGGCCCTTTCGAAGAACCATCGCCTTGGCGCCGAAGTGCCATTGCCGGAGCAGACGGTGAACGACGACATCAAGCCATTGCGCCGGGACCGCCGTCGTTTCCTGGCCGCCTCGGGCCTGGCGCTGGCGCTCCCGGGTCTGGCCAGGGCGCAGGTGCTGGCGGTCGATCGCGACGAGCGCCAGAACCTGTCCCTGTGGTACGAGCAGGCGGCCGGGCCGTGGATCGAGGCGTTGCCGGTCGGATGCGGACGCCTGGGCGCGATGGTGTTCGGCCGCGCGGCGCAGGAGCGCGTGCAACTCAACATCGACACGCTGTTCGGCGGCGGCCCATACGAGCCGGACAGTCCCGCCGCGCTGGAGGCCCTGCCGCGCGTTCGCGCGTTGATCGACGAGGGCCGCTATCACGAGGCGTCCGAGCTGGCGGGGGCGACGCTGATGGGCCGGCCGATGGTGCAGATGCCCTACGGATCGGCGGGCGACTTGTTCATCGAGACGAAGGGGTTGTCGGCGGCCGGCGCCTACAGCCGCTGGCTGGACCTGGACAGCGCCCTGGCGGTGACGCGCTTCACCGACGGCGAGGTCCGCCACCGGCGGGAGGTGTTCTGCAGCGAGCCGGACCAGGTGCTCGTGATCACCCTCGACGCGCGCGGCGGCAAGCTCGACCTGGACATCGGGTACCGCCACCCCACCAAGGACGTCGCCTACGGTGCGGTCGCCTACGGCAAGGCGGAAGCGACGGGTGCCGTCAGGCTCATCGGTGCCCCCTGGGACGAGCATGAACCGTTGCACGCGGACCTGCGGCCGACGACGCTGGCGCTCGGCGAGGACGGCGACGATGCGTTGCTGGTCCAGGGCCGCAACATCGCCGACGCCGGCATCGTGTCCGCGCTGCGCTACGCTGTGCGCGTGAAGGCGGTGGGCGACGGCCGCGTCACCGTCAAGGCCGATCGCCTCGAGGTGCGCGGCGCACGCACGCTGACCTTGGTGATCGCGGGCGCCACCAGCTTCGTGAGTCCGACGGACGTCAGCGGCGATCCGGTGGCGGAGGTGCGCCGGCGCACCGAAGCGGCCGCGCGGATGCCGCGCGCCGACTTGAAGAGGCGCCACGTGCAGGCGCACCAGGCCTTGTTCCGGCGCATGGCGATCCGTCTGGGCAGCGGCCGGGCGGATGCGCGGCCTACCAACGAGCGCATCGCTGCGGCGGCCACGCGATTGCAGCCCGAGCTCGCGGCGCTCTATGTGCAGTACGCGCGGTACCTGCTGCTCGCGTCGTCACGCCCGGGCAGCGAGCCCGCCAACCTGCAGGGCCGCTGGAACGAGGGCAACTATCCGCCCTGGGGCGGCAAGTACACGATCAACATCAACACCGAGATGAACTACTGGCCCGCGGGGCCGGCCAATCTCGGCGAGTGCCTGGAGCCCCTGCTGCGCATGGTCGAAGGACTGGCCGTCTCCGGCGCGCGAACGGCGCGCACCTGCTATGGCGCGCGCGGTTGGGTCACCCACCACAACACCGACCTGTGGCGCGCCACCGCGCCGGTGGACGGCCCGCTGTGGGGCCTGTGGCCCTGCGGCGGCGCCTGGCTTTGCAACAGCCTGTGGGATCACTACGAGTACCACCCGGACGCCGCGTTGCTGGGCCGGCTCCATCCGCTGTTGAAGGGGGCCTCGCTGTTCTTCCTGGACACCCTGGTCGAAGATCCGAAGGGCCGCGGCCTGGTCACGTCGCCGTCGTTGTCGCCCGAGCATGAACATCGGCCCGGCGTCTCCCTGTGCGCCGGCCCCGCCATGGATCGCCAGATCCTGCGCGACCTGTTCGACCACACGCTGCAGGCGCATGCGCTGCGCAACGATCCCGACGACGAGCTGGCGCGGGCGCTGCGCACGGCGCGCGCGCGCCTGCCGGCGGATCGCATCGGTGCCCAGGGCCAGTTGCAGGAGTGGCTGGAGGACTGGGATGCGAATGCGCCCGACCTGCATCACCGCCACGTGTCGCACCTGTACGCGGTGTACCCGAGCGGCCAGGTCAACCTGCGCGACACGCCGGCGCTGGCGCAGGCCGCCAAGGTGACGTTGAACTCGCGCGGCGACCAGTCCACCGGCTGGGCCACCGCGTGGCGGCTGGCGCTGTGGGCCCGCCTGGGCGACGGCGAGCGTGCGCATTCCATCCTGCAAAGCCTGCTCGGCCCGGTGCGCACATATCCGAACATGTTCGATTCGCACCCGCCGTTCCAGATCGACGGCAACTTCGGCGGCGCGGCAGGCATCCTGGAGATGATCGTCCAGTCCTGGGGTGGCGAGATCCATCTGCTGCCGGCACTCCCCAGGGCCTGGGCCGAGGGCGCGGTGCAGGGCGTGCGTGCGCGCGGCGGCATCGAGCTGGACCTGGCCTGGTCCCGCGGCCGTCCGGGTCGGCTGGCGCTGCGTGGACGGCCGGGCCAGCCCGTGCAGTTGCGCGTAGGCGGCCAGCCGCTTTCGCTGACGCTCGATCGGGAGGGCCGTGCCACCGTCCATCGGTTCCCGGCATGAGAGCCCTTCCGTCCATCGCCCTGGCGTCCGGGCTCGGCCAGTCCGCCGCCGCGATCGCCAGCCCCGTCGCCGTCAACCCGAATTGAATCGGCGCCACGATCGCCCATCCTGAACGATCGCTCGACTTTCCCAAGAAGAGATCCGCCCATGCGTGCAACCCTCCGATTCCTGGCCGCGACCGCCGTCGCGGCGCTTCTTGCCGCGGGCAGCGCCTGCGCCGGCACCCGCGAGCGCCTGTCGCTGGATGCGGGCTGGCTGTTCCACCTGGGCGACGTGGTGGCGCCGGCGACCAAGGGCCACGGCATGAGCTACGGCAGCGCCAAGGCCGGCAACGCCGGCGGCGCGGCAGCGACCGACTACGACGATTCGGGCTGGCGCCGGCTCGACCTGCCGCATGACTGGGTGGTGGAAGGGCCGTTCGACGCGAACGAGAACGCGTCGCAGGGCTATCGGCCGCGCGGCATCGCCTGGTATCGGCGCTACTTCAAGCTGCCGCCGTCCGATCGCGGACGCAACGTCGAACTGCAGCTGGACGCCGTTGCCACGCACAGCGAGGTCTGGGTGAACGGCATCGTCGTCAACCGCAACTGGTCCGGCTACAACGGACGCAACATCGACATCACGCCCTACCTGCGGTACGGCGAAGACACCAATGCGATCGCGGTTCGCGTGGACGCCGACGCGCAGGAAGGCTGGTGGTACGAAGGCGGCGGCATGTACCGCCATACCTGGCTCGTCAAGCGCGATGCGGTGCACATCGCCACCGACGGCGTCCACGCCGATCCGGTGCTCAGGGGCGGCCGCTGGATCCTGCCCGTCGCGGTGGACGTGGAGAGCAGCGCCCAGGCGGCGCACGCCGCCGAGCTCGAGGTGACCGTGCTCGACCCCGCCGGCCGCGAGGTGGCCAGGGGCCGGACGCAGGTGCAGGTGGGCGCGCTGGACGCGGCGACGGCGCATCTCGAGCTCGCGGTGGACAAGCCCCGGTTGTGGAGTCTCCAGCGGCCTGCGCTGTACCACGTGCGATCTGTGTTGCGCGACAAGGGGGGCGAGCTGGATCGCGTCGAGCTGCAGACCGGGTTCCGCACCCTGCGCTTCGACGCCGACCGCGGCTTCTTCCTCAACGACCAGCCGCTCAAGCTGCAGGGCGTGGCCGTCCACCAGGACCATGCCGGCGTGGGCGTCGCGGTGCCCGAGTCGATCTGGGCGTTCCGGCTGCGCCAGCTCAAGGCGATGGGGGTGAACGCGGTGCGCTTCGCGCACAACGCCCCGGCCGCCGAGGTGCTGGACCTGGCCGACCGGCTGGGCCTGCTGGTGATGGACGAGAACCGCAACTTCAATCCGTCGCCCGACTACATGCAGCAGCTTTCCTGGCTCGTCCGGCGCGACCGCAATCATCCGAGCGTGATCCTGTGGTCGATCTTCAACGAAGAACCACTCCAGGGCAACGAGGTCGGCTACGAGATGGCGCGCCGCATGGTGGCGACGGTGAAGAAGCTGGACACCACCCGCCCGGTCACCGCGGCCATGCACGACGGCATCTTCGGCGACGTGAACGTGACGCAGGCCGTCGACGTCGCCGGCCTCAACTACCAGACCTGGGCCTACGACCGCTTCCACCAGGCCCGGCCGAAGCAGCCGATGACCAGCACCGAGGACACCTCGGCCTACATGACGCGCGGCGCCTGGCAGACCGACCGCGAGCGCCACGTCCTGGACGGCTACGACGACGAGCCGTCGGAGTGGGGCGCGACGCACCGCAAGGCCTGGCGCGCGATCGCCGAGCGTCCGTTCGTCGCCGGCGGCTTCGTGTGGACCGGCATCGACTACCGCGGCGAGCCCACGCCCTTCGAATGGCCCAGCGCCAGCTCGTTCTTCGGGGCGATGGACCTGTGCGCCTTCCCCAAGACGGCGTTCTGGATCCACCAGGCGCACTGGGTGAAGGATCGCCTGGTCCTCAAGCTGGTGCCGCACTGGAACTGGGCTGGCCGGGAAGGCCAGCCCATCCGCGTGATGGTGGCCACCAACGCGCCCCGGGTACGCCTGCTGCTCGATGGCAAGCAGGTCGCCGAGGGCGATGTCGATCCGATCGACATGGTGAGCTTCCAGGTTCCCTATGCAGCCGGCCGGCTCGAGGCGGTTGCGCTGCGCGACGGTGCCGAACTGGGACGCGACGCCGTCGAGACCAGTGGGCCGGCCGCACGGCTCGTCCTGGTACCCGACCGCGGCGCGCTGGCCGGCGACGGCCTCGACGCGGTGCCGGTGACGGTGAGCGCCATCGACGCGCAGGGCCGACCCGTGGCGACGGCGAACCTGCCGGCGCACTTCGCGCTGCAGGGCCCCGGCAGCATCATCGGGGTCGGCAACGGCGACCCGAACTCGCACGAAGCAGAGAAGGGCGATGAACGCAGCCTGTTCAACGGCCTCGCGCAGGTGATCGTGCAGTCGCGCCGGGCGGGCCACGGCCCGCTCACGCTGCGCGCCACGTCCCCGGGCCTGGAGGATGCGGTGGCCGTGCTCGACGTGCAGCCCGCCGCCGATCCGCCGGCCGTGCCGCCGTCCGAGCCGTTCACGAAGATCGGCGGCTGGCGCATCTCGCCACCGCTGGCCGATCGGCCGGATCCGGGCGTCGCCCCGAGCTACGGCGACATGAACACCTGGGGCTGGGGCGAGCCGCCGATGAAGCAGGGGGCGGACGCGCGACCGTGGCGCGTGTACCGCGCGTCGTTCGGCGTCCGCGCCGACCGCAACGATGGCCGCGGTCGCCTCGTGTTCCGCGAGATCGCGGGGCGCGCGGAGGTGTGGAGCGAGGGCGTCAGGCTGGGCGAGAAGACGGATCCGGCGCCCGGGCCGCTCACGCTGCAACTGCCGCAGGGGCCGGGATGGCGCACGCTCAGCGTCCTCGTGCAGTCGCAGCCGGGCCAGCCGTCCGGAATCGTCGGGCGCGTCGTGCTGGAGCCGAGGGGCCGATGATGCTCGGGAAGATGTTCGTGGCGTGCTCGCTGGCACTCGCAACGCTCGTTCCCGCCGCGGCCCGGGACGCCGACGTCCACGCCGGCTGGCCGGGCGCGGGCCAGCTCTTCGTGGGCACCAACTACCAGCCCTTCGACCGCAGCCGCGAGCAGATCCGGCGCGACATCGCCCGCATGAAGGAGGCCGGCTTCAAGGTCGTGCGCATGGGCGACCTGTCATGGGATTCGCTGGAGCCGTCCGAGGGCAGGTTCGACTTCGGCACCTTCGACTGGATCATGGACCAGATGCAGGCGGCGGGCCTGAAGGTGCTCATGGACGTCCCCGGCCAGCCGGCGCCGCTGTGGCTGCACCACAGGTACCCCGGTGTCGACATCGTCGACCAGCACGGCGCGCGGCTGGATCCGGCCGAGCGCTACATGGACGACACCAGCGACCCGGACTACCGACGACTGCTGGTCGGACTCGCGGACGCGATGACGCGGCGCTACGCGAAGCACCCGGCGCTGCTGGCCATCGGCTACAACAACGAGAGCGGCAACGGCATGGTCTCGTACTCCGAGGCGGACCGTGGGCGCTTCATCGCCTGGTTGCGGCACAGGTACGGCACGCTGCCGGCCCTGAACAAGGCCTGGGCCACGCAGCGCTGGTCGCGTCGCATCGATGACTGGGACGAAGTGCGCCTGCCCTATGTCGACGGGCCGGGTCCGTACGAACGCTATCTGGACATGCGACGCTTCTGGTCGGAGCAGACGATCGACGTGCTGCGATTGCTGGAGGCGGTGCGCAGGAAGAACGTGCCCGACAAGCCGGCGATCTCCAACCTGTGGGACTCTGCCTGGCGCAAGGGTTTCGACTACCTGGGCAGCTATCGGGAGTACGTGAGCTACGGCGCGATGGGCTTCTACCCGGGCGATCCGCTCAGCGCGGCCTTCGAGGCCACCATGATGCGCGCCGGCATGACGGTGCCGATCTGGTTCAACGAGTTCACGGCCGGCGGACCCGGCGACTACGGCACGAAGGGCCGTTCGCGGATGTGGGCGCACTTCGGCCTGCTGCTGGGCGCGCAGGCGGTGATGCCGTGGACCTGGCACAGCCATCATGGCGGCGAGGAGCAGGCGCTCTTCGGCCTGATCGACCACGACGACCGGCCTTCCTGGAAGCTCGACGAGTTCGCGACCGTCGCCAGGGAATTCGCCACGCTGGAAAAGCTCGGCTTCCCGCGCCTGCAGCAACCGCAGGTGGCCATCGCGTATGCGTTCGACAACATCGTCGCCACCACCCCGCCCAAGAGCCTGTCCAACACGGTCCGGCCCTACATCCGCCCGGGCTACCTGAAACAGGCGCACGAGGCCTACGAGCCGCTGTTCCGGGACAACGTCGACGTCGCCGTGATCCACGTGGGCCACGAGGACCTCGGCCGCTACAGGCTGGTGGTCGTTCCGGGCATGTACCTGCTGGATCGGGCGTCGACGGAGAACCTGCGCAGCTACGTGGCCGGCGGCGGCACCGTCGTCATGACGGCCCAGTCCGCCAAGGTGGACGACCACGACCAGTGGCACGACACGCCGCTGCCTGGGGGACTGGCCGATGTGTTCGGGTTGCGCACCGACGCGTTCTACGACGCCGGGAGCCTGCGCACCACCCTCGCCGGCGAGGACGTCAAGCTGGCCGACGGGTTCTACGAAGTGCTGGAGCCCTCGACCGCCGAAGTCCTCGCCCGCCTTTCCAATGTCGAAGGGCAGCCGCCGGCGGTGACGCTCAACCGGTTCGGCAAGGGCCGCGCCATCTACGTCGCCGCCACCGCGCAGGCCGCCCTGATGCGCCCGCTCTACCGGCAGCTCTATGCCGACCTGGGACTGCAGCCGGGACCCAGGACGCCCGAGGGCGTGGCGGCGCGCGTCGTCGATGGGCGGGTGCTGTACGTCAACACGACGGCTGAGGCGAGGGACGTGCCGATCGCGGGTGCGATGAGAGGGGTGCTGAGCGGCAAGCGCTGGACGGGCACGCTGCGGTTGCAGCCCTTGGGCGTCGATCTCCTGGAGCAGGGTGGCTGAGGGCCGGTCCTCACGCGTCGCCCGCGCGCGCCCGATTCATTCACGGCTTCTGCCGTTTCGCTGGCGATGCCGGCGCATGCGCACGCGCGTCATCGGAAGATCAACTGCGCGAAGCGATGGAGGTTCTCTGCCCAGCTTTCGCGGTCATGCCCGTGATCGTCCACGTTCCAGACATGCGGCACGGCGTCTCGCGACGGCCTCGGTGCGCGGTCTGCGCGACATTGATCAGCCCGTCCTGGTTGCCGCATGACAGGTAGAGCAGGCCGAGCTCGCGCCGGGCCCGGGCGGGGTCGGGGATCAGTTCGTCGATGCCGCGCGTATTCGGCGCCGGTGAAAATCCGCCGACCCAGCCGAACTTGTCCAGATGCGCCAGCCCGAAGTTGAGCGCCTGGCCGCCGCCCATCGAGAGCCCGGCGATGGCGCGGTGTCGGGCATCGGCCATCGTCGGATAGGTCGAGTCCACTGCGGGAATCAGGAAATCCAGCAGGGGGCAGGTAGATCCGCGCCTGGCGACGCGTCCCGGTGACTTCCGACGGGTAGGCCATATCGCTCGATGCGACCGGACGGCACGCCCGGCCGAGGGTCGGCGAAGCCCCGCGGCGGCTCCGGAAACGCACGCACGTCATCGGCCGCCAGCAGGATGGGCCGTGCGAAATCGGCGCGAGCTTGCGCAGGGCTGGCGGACTCGCTGCTGCGCACCGGCGCACAGGCAGCGGACGCCAGTGCCAGCAGCCAGATCCATGGACGACGGACGAGCACGCCGGCGGCGCCGGTCAGGCCTGCCCTGACCCGAAGGGCAGGTCG
>JBJMWE010000013.1:0-7025 GCA_045810285.1 Vitreoscilla sp.
CGCGAGACCGACGCCCGCAAGAGCCCCGAGATCCTCCAGTTCGAGAAGACGCCGGACGCCTGGCTCGCCAACCAGCGCAACGTGTCCGATCTCCTGAAGGCGGCCGATGCCGGCCAGGTCGCCACCGTCGGGCTGGCCAACGGCCATCCCGGCCTGGTGCTCTACACGCTCAAGAACGGCGCCAAGGCCAGCGCCACGGTGCCCGGCTGCACGCCGATCGGCTGCGCCGGCACCGCGCTCGACAAGCTGGCGGAGCGCAGCGCAGCGCAGGGCTTCGCGCTGGTGGGCGTGGACGTCGACCCGCGCACGAAGAGCCAGCACCTGCTGGACGCCTTGGGCGCGATCGTCTCGCCGCTGATCATCATCCTCACGATGGGCATCGGCTTCTTCGTGCTGATGCGCATGCAGACCGGCATGGGCGGCGGCGCGTCCACGCTGTCCGAGCGCCCGGAGACGACGTTCGCCGACGCGATCGGCAACGACGAGGCCAAGGCCGCGCTCAACCGCGTCAAGGCCTTCATGTCCGACCCGTCCGCCTACGTCAAGCTGGGCGCCTCCGCGCCGCGCGGGGTGCTGCTGGTGGGCCCGCCGGGCACCGGCAAGACATTGCTGGCGCGCGCGCTGGCCGGCGAGAGCAAGGCCAACTTCATCGCCGTCGACGGCTCGTACTTCACCGCCACGTACTACGGCGCGGGCGTCGCCAAGGTCAAGGCGCTGTTCAAGCAGGCGCGCAAGCACGCCCCCTGCGTGCTGTTCATCGACGAGGTCGACGGCATCGGCAAGCGCTCGCGCGGCAACGAGGGCGGCGGCGCGGAGTCCGAGATGAACCGCATCATCAACCGCGTGCTGGTCGAGATGGACGGCTTCGAGGCGATGGACAACGTCGTCGTCGTGGCCGCCACCAACCACGAGAACAACATCGACGAGGCGATGCGCCGCCCCGGCCGCTTCGACATGCTGGTGCGCCTGGTCAAGCCGACGCTGCCCGAGCGCGCGAAGCTGTTCGACCTCTACATGGACAAGGTCGCCGCCGACGGCTCGCACGACAGCGCCGCGCTGGCGCGCATGACGCCGGGCCTGACGCCCGCCGACATCGCCAACATCGTCAACAAGGCCGCGTCGAGCGCCGCGGAGGCCGGCGCCGACAAGGTGACGTCCGAGCACGTGCTCCGCGCGATCGAGACGCAGCTGCTGGGCGGCGAGATCTCGCCCGTGAAGGACCTGCTGACGGAAGGCACGCGCGTGCGCCTCGCGTACCACGAGGCCGGCCACGCGATGATCGGCCACTGGACGGGCGCGGGCCTCGTCGAGCGCGTCACGATCGAGCCGCGCGGCCAGGCGCTCGGCGTCACCTACATGACGCGCGACACCGAGGATCCGCTGTACAAGCAGAACGAGCTGGTGAGCCGGCTCGCGATGATGCTGGGCGGCCGCGAGGCGGAGCTGCTGGTGCTGGACAGCGTTTCCAGCGGCGCCTCCGACGACCTGAAGCGGGCGTCCGAGCTGGCCATCGAGATGGTCGGTTCGCTGGGCTTTTCCGAGACCTTCGGCCTGCTGAGCGTCGGCGGCATCCCCGACAAGCTGCTGGGCCCCGACATCCAGGCCGCCGTGCTGCGCGAGGCGCGCACGCTGCTCGAACAGGCGCAGGAGACCTGCCGCACGCTGCTGAAGGCGCAGCGCCACCGCCTCGACGCGATGGCCCAGGCGCTGCTCACGCGCGAGGTGCTGCAGGGCGACGAGCTCAAGCAGATGCTGGGCGACGTGCACGAGGGCCGCAAGGCCGCCGCGCCCACGCCGGCGCAGATCGCCGCCGCGCCGGTGCTGGAGCTGGCGTTCAGTCGGCGCGCCGACCCGTCGTCGCCTTCGGCGTCGGCTTGACCGTCCTGCCCACCGGCCGCTCCCACGTGGGCGGGGGCATCGTGCGCTTCACGCCGCACGACCAGTGCTTGACGACCAGCGTCATGAAGCGGCCGTCGTAGTCGGCCAGGCAGAAGTCGACGTCGTCGGGCAGCTTGCGCGCGAGCGTCGCGCTCGTGTTGCCGTACGCGCAGGTCACCCAGTAGCCGCCGCTGCGGCGCGGCAGCTCCCAGCGATCGTGCAGGCCGGCCTGGCCGCGGTATTCGACCGTCGGCACGATCAGGCTGCTCTCTCCCGGCGGCCCCGGATAGAGGGCGACGCGAACGAACGGGTAGTTGCCGTGCTGGTCGACCGGCGTCCAGCCATCGACCGGCTCGGACACCGACTGGCGCACCGGCAACTGCGCGGGACAGGCGTCGACGAGCGCCTTCGACGGCGCGGCGCCGGGGGCGCTCGCGACGACGGCGGGCGGCGCGGCCCGGGCCGGCGCGATGGCCGTGGCGGCAAGAGCGAGCGAGAAGCAGGTGGCGGCGTGTCTCATGGCGCAGGGTCGCGGGCGCTGTGGCGGACGGAGCGAGCCCGCAGTCTAGGACGACACCTGCCGTCGAGCAGGGCCACATTGTGGAGTCCCCTTGCAAGGGCGCTACCATTGCAGCACGGCGACGGCCGCTGCTCGACAGCGCCGCGCCGTCCTTGCAGGGCACCCGCGGCCGATGAAACTCGAAGACGACGACTATCCTCCCGAGAAGCTCGCGGCGCTGCGCACCGTGCGCAAGCTCGTCGAGTTCTGGAACATCACCGACCAGGAACTGCGCGACCCGCTGCCGCCGCCACCCGCGCCTCCGCCCGCCGGCACGCTGCCGATCCGCTACCGCCACCCGGTCAGCGGCGAGACGTGGGACGGCCAGGGCGAGCACCCGGCGTGGCTGCGCGAGGCCTTGCTCAAGCAGGGCTACACGGTCGACGAGTTGAAGCGGGCGGTGACGCAGGCCGAGGGCGGCGCAGGCGCCTGAGCGCACATCGTGGCTGTCGCCTCGCCGTCGGTAGGGCGGGTTAGCCGCAGGCGTAACCCGCCGTTTGCGACCCTGGCTGCAAATGCCGTGGCTTTGGATTGACGACGTCCGAGCGATCAGCGCGCCACCGAAAGGGGGGTTACGCATGCGGCTAACCCGCCCTACGGCCTGGCCGGTCATCCTGCGCGCAGTCGCAGGATCCACGCGTGCCGAAGCGCCTCGCTCACATCGCGGGCGGCTCGCCGCCCGCGAGCCAGGCGGCCGCGGCCAGCGCCGCGAGCAGCACCGCGGCCTCGACGCGCAGCACGCGCGCGAAGCGCGGCCAGGAGGCCGGCAGTGAAGGCATCACCGCGAAGCGGTTGAAGCCGCCGAGCGCCACGGCCGCCAGCACCAGCGCGAGCTTGATCTCCAGCGTGAGGGTCCACGGCGTCGCCGACGCCGGCGCGAGCGGCCCCAGCGAGCCGCCCAGCGCGTGCCAGGCGCTCGCGGCGCCGGTGAGCAGCGCGCCGGCCAGCGCCGCGGTCGCTAGCGCGGACAGCCGCCCCGCGTAGCGCGTCACGTCCACGGCATCGGGCGATTCGCGCAGCACCACGAGCACGGCTGCGAACACGCCGCCCGCCCACAGGCCGGTGGCGATCCGGTGCACGGCCATCGTCGGCACCAGCCAGCCCAGGCCGTCGGCGCCGGCGTGGCCCATGCAGGCCTGCGCCGTGGCGAGGATGGCCAGCGCCACGCCCAGCGCGCGCAGCGGGAATGCGCGGTAGCGGCAGGCGGCGGCCAGTGCGAGGCTCGCGACCAGCGCCATCAGGGCGACGGCCCACGCGCGGCCGAAGGCCGTGCCCGCCACGATGCCGCCGACCGCGAGCAGCGCCTCGCCGGGCGACGCGTCGGTCATGGCGATCGCCTGCAGCGCCATCCAGGCGAGGTTGGCGAGCAGCGCCGTGGTGGCGGCCGCCGCGAACAGCCCGCGGCAGCGACGCGCGCGCCGCGCGGCCCAGCCGGAGGACGAGTCGTGCAGCAGCGCCGGCGTGGCCAGCGCGCCGGCCATCGCGGCGAAGCCGATGTCGAACACCGCGGACGCCGCGCTGCGCAGCGCCGCGAGGGTGGCGTCATCCATGCCGCATCCCGCGCGTGTTCATGAGGCAACCTCCATGTTGCCGGCTGCGGTCCAAGCGTCTTCGGGCGGCCGGGCGACGCTCACTTCGCCACGGTGAACTTGAAGTCGCCGTGCGTCTTGTGCCCGTCGCTGCCCACCGCCGTCCAGCGCACGCTGTAGGTGTCGGGCCTGAGCACCGGCACCGCGGCGACGATCGCGTTGGCTTTCGTCTTGTCGGCGGACGGCCGGTCGGCGTCGAAGTTCTTGCCGCCGTCGCTCACCAGCTTGATGCGGCAGTACCGCGGTTCGACATGCTCGTTGAACGTGAGATGGATCTCCGCCGGCGAGCCGGTGAGCGTCTGGCCCTTGCCGGGAAACGAGTCGACGAGCTTCGCGTGCGCGAACGCGAGCGGGCTGAGCGTGGCGACGACGGTGGCCAGCGCGAGCCGCAGCGGGGTGGTCATGTGTCCTCCTGGTGCGATCTCGGAGGGAGTCGCGGACGTTCTCAGTGTTCCATGGGCATGCCGCCGCCGCTCGGCTTCTTCGCGTGCACCGTGACGTCGTGCAGGGAAGTGTGGGCCGCATGCGACGCGGCCGGCGCAGGGGGATCGGCGGGGTCATCGAGAGCGTGCCCACGGGGATGCGTACGCGCTCGTGCCGGCGCGCCGCCCCGCGGGCGGGCCGGTGGCTCAGGCGAGGCCGGGTACTGGCGGACGGTCGGCCTCGCCGGTCAGAGGGCCAGCGGGCGCGGGAAACGTCGCATGCGCCCCGTCCACCAGGGCGACCGGCGGCCGCCGCGGCGTAGTGTCATTGCGCGCCGTGCTGGCGGTCGAGCAGCTCCGCATCCCACGCGTGCACCGTCGTCGACTGCTCGCCGAGGCCGGTGATGCCCAGGCGCAGCGTGTCGCCGGCCTTCAGGAAGCGGCCGCGGCCCATGCCGACGCCGGCCGGCGTGCCGGTGGAGATCAGGTCGCCCGGCTCCAGCGTCATGAAGCGGCTGATGTAGCTCACCAGTTGCGCGACGCCGAACACCATGTCGGCGCTCGAACCGTCCTGCATGCGCTCGCCGCCCACGTCCAGCCACAGCCTCAGCTGCTGCGGGTCGGGCACCTCGTCGGCCGTCACCAGCCACGGGCCGACGGGGCCGAAGGTGTCGCAACCCTTGCCCTTGTCCCAGGTGCCGCCGCGCTCCAGCTGGAACGCGCGCTCGGACACGTCGTTGACGACGCAGTAGCCCGCCACGTGCGATAGCGCCGCGGCCTCGGACACGCAGCGCGCCCGGGTGCCGATCACCACGCCCAGCTCCACCTCCCAGTCGGCCTTGGCCGCGCCCTGCGGCAGCACGATCGGGTCGGTGGGGCCGGTCAGCGCGCTGCCGGCTTTCAGGAACAGGACGGGCTCGGTGGGCAGCGCCAGCTTCGATTCGGCCGCGTGATCCTTGTAGTTGAGGCCGACGCAGACGAACTTGGACAGGCCGTGCCACGGTACCGACAGCCGCGTGCCGGGCGCGACGACGGGCAGGGTGTCGATCTCCACCGAGCGCAGCCGGTCGAGGCGGGCGGGCGCGAGGTCGGCGGCGCCGATGTCGCCGATCTGCGCGCTGAGGTCGCGGACGGCGCCCGCGGCGTCGACGAGGCCGGGCCGTTCATGGCCGCGCGGGCCGTGGCGGAGCAGTTTCATGCGGATCCCTTTCGAACTGCGCACGATGATGCCACCGGCCCGCGGGCGCACCGACTTCGAGGTCAATGGCCCGCGGCCGAAGCGGCCGTGCTCCGCCACGGGCTCCGACGGCAGGTCGTCAGCTCAGCAGCGCGGTCAGCCCGTCGGGGTGGATGCGCAGCCCCGTCAACCCCGCCACCCCCATGATCACGCCGCAGGCCGCGGGGAACAGGCTCAGCAGGTACAGCCACAGCAGCTGCGTCAGCGACGACACGGCCAGCATGGAGATGGCGATCGCCAGCAGCGCGTCCGACAGGTCGAACTGGTCGTCGCGGTAGTTGAGCGCGTCGTAGTTCTTCTGGTCGGCGTCGGCCTGCGCGGCGACCTGCTGCTTCTTCTGCGCCTGGTCCCGGGCGACCTGGTCGTACTTCGCGATGGCCTCGGCGTACGCGGCCTGTGCCGCCGCCGGCTGCGACGCCTGCTGCAGCCGCAGCTGCGTGGCCGTGGCCTCGGCCACCTCCTGCCGGACGTTGCGCGCCTGGTAGTAGGACCAGTGGTCGATCTTGTCGGCCTGCGCCTGCTGCATGGCCTGGCAGATGTTGTCGTCCTTGATCTTGCAGATGCCCATGAAGGTGGCCAGCAGGGCCACGGTGAGGGCGACGGCGGCGTTCAGGCGCGCGCGCCTGCGATGCTGGGCGGCGGACGGGTCGCCGGCGGCGTCGTCGGCGAAGCCGGACGGCTCGGCGACCATTTCGAGGGGATCGAGATCCATGGCGGTGTGCTTCGGAACGAGGACAAGGCGGCGATTTGACACTGCGGAGCTGAACGCGCGCACAGCTTCGCGCCAACGGGCCGATTTCGGCCCGGCCCGCTGCTGCCGAGCGCGCAATCGCGGGAAACCGGGCTCTTTTCCGCGCTTGGCCAGCGCGCCGACGCATCAAGATAGCCCGACCGGACACCCGTCCGAGCCGCCGCCGTTGCCCGCCGAAAGACCCGCCATGCCTTCCACGCCGTCCAGCCTCGTCAACCGCCTCACCGTCACGGGGCTCGTCGCCGTGCTCGCCAGCGCGGGGGTCCTCGGCACCGTCGCCACGCTGCTGGCGCGCCAGTCGCTCGCCACGCAGGCGCAGGAGAAGCTGACGGTCGTCGGCGATGCCGCGTCGCTGCGCATCGGCGAATGGGTGGCCGGCAACCTGCGCACGAGCGCCAGCGTCACTGCTGCCGCCGCGCCCGACGCGGTCGCCAAGGCGATGGGCGAGCCCACGCGCGCCGGCTTCGCCAAGAAGCGCCGGGGCGCCTCCGCGCCGCACGCCGCGCATGCGCCGCAGGATTTCATCGCGCTGGCCATGAAGGAACCCACGCGCGCCGGCAACGACGCCAAGCCCGACGCCGACGCCGCC
>JBJMWE010000014.1:0-16360 GCA_045810285.1 Vitreoscilla sp.
CCTCGTCAGCCTGCTCGCCGCCGCGCTGCTGCGCACGCTGGCGACCGCGCGCCGCCGCGCCGTCACGCTGGCCGAGGCGATGACCGTCGAGCTGCGCGAGCGCGAAGAGGAGCTGCGCAGATCGAACGAGGAGCTGGAGCAGTTCGCCTACGTCGCCTCGCACGACCTGCAGGAGCCGCTGCGCATGGTGGCCAACTACACGGAGCTGCTGGCGCAACGCTATCGCGGGCAGCTCGACGAGCGCGCCGACAAATACATCCACTACGCATCCGACGGCGCCCGGCGGATGCAGCGCCTGGTGGCCGACCTGCTGACCTATTCGCGCGTGGGCTCGCAAGGCAAGCCGATGTCGCCCGTCCACAGCGGCCAGGTGCTGTCGGCGGTCGTGCAATCGCTGCAGCGCCTGATCCGCGAGACCGACGCCACGATCGCGCATGGTGCGTTGCCTGCGGTGCTGGCCGACGAGGTGCAATTGCACCAATTGCTGCAGAACCTCCTGACCAACGCGATCAAGTTCCGCAGCGACAAGCCGCTCCGGATCGTTGTGGAGGCGGTGGCCCAGGGCCCGCGCTGGCTGTTTTCGGTGGCGGACAACGGCATCGGGATCGACATGCAATACGCCGAGCGCATCTTCCAGATGTTCCAGCGCCTCCACGAGCTCGGCAAGTACGACGGCAGCGGCATCGGCCTGGCGATCGCCAAGCGCATCGTCGAGCGCCATGGCGGCGCCATCCGGGTCGAATCGCAGCACGGTGTCGGTACCACCTTCTTCTTCACGCTGCACGCCGTTCCTGCGGAGGCCACGTAGTGTCCCGGCGCGCCGGCTCGACCCGTTCATCGCGTGCATCCAGCGCCCTCTGCGCCGCGAAAGGGAGGCCTTCATGAGCCGGCCGATCCGAGTCCTGCTCGTCGAGGACAACCCCGGCGATGCCGACCTGACGAAGGAAACCCTGGAGGACTGCCGGCTGCACATCGAAATCGATATTGCCATCGACGGCGCCGCAGCGCTTGACCGCCTGTTTCGCCGGCCGCCCTATGCAGGTGCGGAACTGCCGGACCTGATCTTCCTGGACCTGAACCTGCCCAAGATGAGTGGCCGCGAAGTGCTGGCGCAGATCAAGCAGCATTCGTCTCTGCGGACGATTCCGGTCGTCATCCTGACCTCCTCGGATGGGGAGCAGGACGTCGTCAGGAGCTACGAGCTGGGCGCCAACTGCTATGTGACCAAGCCCGTGGGGCTCGAGGCATTCCAGGCCATCGTCCGCTCGGTCGAAGGCTTTTGGTTCACCGTGGTGAAACTGCCATGAATGCGCGCCTGGACGTGCGGGCCATCCTGCTGGTCGAGGACAACCCGGGTGATGCGGTCTACATCCAGGACCTGTTGGCGGAGCGACTGGATTGTCCACCCACCCGAGTGACCCACGTCCTCAATCTCGCGGAGGCGATCGCCGTGCTGCGTCGGCAAGCGCCGTTCGAGGTGGTGCTCCTGGACCTGCGACTGCCCGATGGATCCGGCGTGGAGTGCGTGGACGCGGTGCGCTCGAAAGCGAGGGATGTCCCGATCGTCGTGCTGACCGGGTTGGACGACGACGAACTGGCCATCTCCTGCATCGCTGCGGGCGCGCAGGACTATCTGTCGAAACAAGAGGTGCACTCGCGCACCCTGAGCCGCGCGATCGACCATGCAGTGGCCCGCTCGAGCGTCATGGAAGCGCGCCGTCAGGCGCAGGAACTGAGCATCCGCAGCGCCGATCTCGAACGCGAGAACCACCGGATCCTCGAGGCCAGCAGGCTCAAGAGCGAGTTCATCGCCAACATGTCGCACGAATTGCGAACGCCCTTGAACGCGATCATCGGCTTCTCGGAATTGATCTTCGACGGCATGGTGGATCCGGCGTCACCGAAGCATCGGACCTTCGTCGGCCATATCCTGTCCAGCGCGAAACACCTGCTTCAGTTGATCAACGACGTGCTGGATCTGGCCAAGGTCGAGGCCGGCAAGGTCGAGTTCGATTGTGCGACGGTGGCCGTGGAGCCGCTCGTCGACGAAGCCGTGGGCGTCATGCGCGGAGGCTTTGCGGCCAGGCAGATCTGGTTCGACGTCCACGTGGACGCGTCGTTGGCGACCGCGTGGATCGACCCCGACCGCTTCAAGCAGGTGCTCTACAACTACCTGTCCAATGCCATGAAGTTCACGCCGATCGGCGGCATGGTCGCCCTGAGGGTCACGGCACTGGATGAAGCATGGTTCCGCCTGGAAGTCGAGGACAACGGTGCCGGCATCAATCCGGCCGATCTTGCCGACCTGTTCTCCGAGTTCCATCAGTTGCGGGCCTCGACGGGAAAATTCCATCCGGGCACGGGCCTCGGCCTGGCCTTGACCAAGCGTCTCGTGGAAGCCCAGGGCGGCTCGGTCGCGGTCAGCAGCGTCCCTGGGCAGGGCAGCATCTTCTCCGCCGTGTTCCGACGCCGCGCGTCGACGGGAGGTCGCGCATGACCGCTGCACGGACCGTCCTGATCGTCGACGACAATGAAGCCAATGTCGCACTTCTCGAGTACTTGCTGGACGCGAGCGGCTACCAGGTGCGGTCCACCGTCGACGCTGAAGCCGCGCTCGTCTCGATCGCGCAGCACAAGCCCGAGCTCGTCCTGGCGGACATCCAGTTGCCCGGCGCGAGCGGCCTGGAGCTGACGCAGCGCCTGAAATCCGACCCGTCGACCGCCGACATCCGGATCATCGCCATCTCGGCGTTCGCCATGCCCTCCGACGAACAGCGCGCCCTTGCGGCGGGGTGTGATGCCTATGTCGCCAAGCCCATCGACACCCGAACGTTTCCGTCGCTCGTGGCCGAAATCATCGATCAAGGCGCGAGGTCGATGCGTTCCCGAGCGCCGACGGGAAAGTGAACCGAACGGGCACCGGCGGTACGCAAGGCGTCGCATGGGAGGGCGACGTTCGACACGGCGCGGTTCGCGGCGGTGGCCCTCGATGCGAGCGTGCGCAATGACTCGTCAGCGATCCACTGCCACGACCGTGCGTCCGTGCAGTCGTCCGTCCAGCAGGTCGGCGGAGGCGCCGATCGTCTCGGTGAGGCCGATCTCGGACGTCATGTCCGCCAGCTTGGCCGCCGGCAGGTGCTCTGCCAGCAGGGCCCAGGCGCGCGCGCGTGTCGCGTTCGGCGTGAAGACGCAGTTGATGCCGTAGAGCGTGACGCCGCGCAGGATGAAGGGCAGCACCGACGCCGGCAGGTCGGCGCCCTGGGCGAGGCCGCAGGCGGCGACTGCGCCGTTCCAGCGCGTGGCGGCGCACGCGTTGGCGAGGGTGTGGCTGCCGACGGTGTCGACCACGCCCGCCCAGCGCTCGCTTTGCAAGGGCTTGCCCGGCGCAGCCATGGAGGCGCGTTCGACGATCGCGGCCGCGCCGAGCTCGCGCAGGTAGGTCGCCTGCTCGGGCCGGCCGGTCAAGGCCGCCACCTCGAACCCCAGGCTGGCCAGCAGGACCACGGCCACGGAGCCGACGCCACCCGATGCGCCCGTGACCAGCACCGGGCCGTCGCCGGGCGACAGGCCATGCTTGCGCAGGGCCATCACGCACAGCGCCGCGGTGTAGCCCGCCGTGCCGACCGCCATGGCGTGCCGGCTGTCGTACGCGGCCGGGAGCGCCAGCAGCCAGTCGGCGTCCAGGCGCGCGCGCTGGGCAAGGCCGCCCCAGTGCGTCTCGCCCAGGCCCCAGCCGTTGACGACGACGCGGTCGCCGGGGTGCCACCCGGGGTGCGCGCTGCGCTCGACGAAGCCCGCCAGGTCGATGCCGGGCACGATCGGCCAGCGCTTGACGATGGCGCCGCGGCCCGTGATCGCCAGCGCGTCCTTGAAGTTGAGGCTGGAGTATTCGACGCGAACGTCGACGTCGCCCGCGGGCAGGTCGGCCTCGTCGAGCGTGACGAGCGCCGCGTCGGTGGCCTTGCCGGCCTGGGTCAGCATCAGTGCGGTGAACGTGGTCATGGCGGCCATTGTGCGGCGCGAAGGATCGATCTGCACCGTCGGGTGACGCCAAAAAAGCGTTCGCATTATCAAACGACGTTCGTATATACTTACGAAAAACCAAGGGACAACGTGGCGTGGGACGCTGGCTGACATGCGATCTGATGACCTGCTGATAGTGGTTGGCGCCGGGCACGCAGGCGCGGAGCTCGCCATCCAGGCGCGCGAGGCCGGCTGGCCCGGCGGCATCGCGCTGGTCGGCGACGAACCGGCCTTGCCCTACCACCGGCCGCCGCTGTCCAAGGGGTACCTGGCGGGCCAGTCGGCGCTCGACAGCCTGGCGCTCAAGGCGCGCGCGACCTACGACAAGGCCGGCGTGGAGCTGATCACCGGACGGCACGTGCGCGCGATCGATGGCGCTGGCGCGCAGATCCATTTCGATGATGGCGGCGCCATGTCCTATGCGCGGCTGGCGCTGGCGACCGGGGGCCGGCCGCGGCCGCTGCCCGCCGCCTCGGCCGGTGCCGACGCCGCGGAGAACTTCCACTACCTGCGCACGCTCGCCGACGTCGATCGCATCCGGCAACGCTTCGTCGCCGGCGCCAGGCTGGTGATCGTGGGCGGTGGGTACGTCGGCCTCGAAGTGGCCGCGGTCGCGGTCAAGCGCGGGCTGAAGGTGACCGTGCTGGAGGCTGCGGCACGGGTGCTCGCGCGCGTGACCGAGCCGCGGGTCTCGGCCTTCTATGAACAGGTCCACCGGGAGGCCGGCGTCGACCTGCGCGTGGGCGTCCAGGTGGAAGGCTTCGAGCTCGACCCTGCGCGCCGGCTGGTCACCCGGGTGCGTTGCGCCGACGGTGAACTCGTCGAAGCTGACCTCGTCATCGCAGGCATCGGCCTGGTGCCCAACACCGAACTGGCGGCGGCCGCGGGACTGGCCGTCGACGACGGCATCCTGGTCGACGCCTGCTCGCGCACCAGCGTTCCGGGCATCGTCGCGGCGGGCGACTGCACGCGCTTCCACAGCGCGCTGTACGGGCGGTCGATCCGCCTCGAATCGGTGCCCAACGCGCTGGAGCAGGCCCGCAGCGCGGCCGCCGCGCTGGTCGGCATCGAGCGACCGCACGACAGCGTGCCGTGGTTCTGGTCGGACCAGTACGACCTGAAGCTGAAGATGGTCGGCCTGGCCCAGGGCCACGACCGGTTCGTGCTGCGCGGCTCCCCCGAGCAGCGCTCCTTCGTCGCGTTCTACCTGAAAGGGGACCGCGTGCTGGCCGTCGACACCGTCAACCGCGTGCCGGAATTCATGCTGGCCAAGCGCCTCGTCGCCGAGCGGGTGGCGGTGGACCCCGGCCAGTTGGCGGACGACGGCGTGCCGCTCAGGACCCTGCTGCCGCCGGCCTGAGCCGCGCGAGGCCGCCCCGGACAACCAGACAAGGAGACGACATGCCCAGCATCATCATCATCGAGTTCGACGGCCGGCAGCACCCGCTGGAGGTCGAAGCCGGCCACTCGGTGATGCAGGCGGCCATCGACGCCCTGGTGCCCGGGATCATGGCCGACTGCGGCGGTTCCTGCAGCTGCGCGACCTGCCATTGCTATGTCGACGAGGCGTGGGTGGCGCGCCTGCCGCCACCGGAACCCGCCGAGCGCGACATGCTCGAGTGCGCCCTGCATCCCATGGGCAACAGCCGCCTGAGCTGCCAGGTCCGCGTCACCGCCGCCTGCGACGGGCTCGTCGTCCGACTGCCGAAGTCGCAGGTCTGAGCCGCTCGCCGCGGCGCCGCCCCGGCGGCCCGCCAGCCGAATCCATCCCCTACCGGAGACCCTCATGACCGCCAGTCCCAGCATTCCGCCATCCGCCGCCGCCCCGGCTTTCGGCGGGCCGATCTTCGATGGCGACACGCATCTCTACGAGACGCCCGATGCCTTCAGCCGCTACCTGCCCGAGAAGTTCCGGAAGGACTGGGGCTACGAATGGAAGGTCGGCACCGATGGCGAATATGCGCTCTACGTGGGCGCGCGCAAGATCGAGGTCAGCGCCGGCTACTACGCGGAGGACGGCCGCGTGCCGCCGCCGGGCAAGCTGCACGAATGGCTGCGCGCGCAGAAGGAAGGCAAGGAGAACGTGGACATGCGGGTGCACATGACGCCGGACATGTACGCCCGCGAGCCGCGGCTGAAGAAGATGGACGAGTTCGGCGTGGAAGGATGCTTCCTGTACTGCGGCAACATGGTCGCCACCATCAGCTATCTCGACGAGCCGAAGGCCGCCGCGGCGATCATGCATGCGTACAACCGCTGGATGCTCGACGACTGGGCCTTCAACTACCAGGACCGCATCTACTCGGCGCCGCTCGTCTCGCTGGCCGACCTGGACGCCGCCTGCATCGAGGCCGAGTGGGCCATCAGGAACGGCGCGCGCCTGTTCCTGATGCCGATGGGGCCCTTCAACGGCAAGCCGCCGGCGCATCCCGATTTCGACCGCTTCTGGTCGCTGCTCAACGAGGCGCATTGCCGCGTGGTCTACCACGTCAGCGAAGCCATCTACATGAAGGACCACATGGCCGTGTGGGGCGAGCCGGTGCAGCAGTCCCGCCAGCGCCAGACGGCGTTCATCTGGATGCACGGCTACAGCGAGCGCCCGGTCGTCGAGACGATCTCCTCGCTGATCTTCTGGAACTTCTTCGCGCGCTTCCCGAACCTGCGCGTGCTGTCCGCGGAGAACGGCAGCGAGTGGGTGCCGAGCACGCTCGTGAAGATGGACAAGTGCCGCGGCATGGCCAAGAACGGACACTGGCCCGGCGGCCAGCTGAAGGAGCGCCCGAGCAACATCTTCAAGCGCCACGTCAGCGTCGTCGCCTACCCGGAGGACGACCTGAAGAACGTGATCGACCAGGTCGGGTCGCATGAATGGGCCATCATGGGCTCGGACTACCCGCATGCCGAGGGCGTGCCGACGCCGCGCGAATTCGCCGACGAAGCCTGCAAGTCGCTCACGCCGGAGCAGACGCAGGGCGTGATGCACGACAACGGCCGGCGCCTGCTCGCGCCGGTCTTCTGACGACCGCCATGAAAACGAAGGCAAGCAGCCTGCTGGGCGTCCGCTTCCCGGTCGTGCAGAGCGGCATGCGATGGGTGTCGCGCGCCGAGCTGGTGTCGGCGGTGTCGAACGCGGGCGGGCTGGGCGTGCTGTCGGCGCACACGCAGCCCGACGCCGAAAGCCTGCGGCGCGAGATCGCCCGCACGCGCACGCTCACCGACTCGCCGTTCGGCGTCAATCTCACCCTGCTGTCGGCCAACTCCGGCATCGACGTCGACGGCTACGTGCGCGTGGTCTGCGAAGAGCGCGTGCCCGTGGTCGAGACCGCGGGCGGCAGCCCGGCCCGGTACGTCGACGCGTTGAAGGCCGCCGGCGTCAGGATCATGCACAAGGCGACCAGCGTGCGGCATGCGCTGAAGGCGCAGTCGCTGGGCGTCGACGCGGTGATCATCGATGGCTTCGAGTGCGCCGGCCACCCGGGGCAGGATGACGTTCCCGGGCTGGTGCTGATTCCGGCGGCGGCGCGTGCGCTGTCGATCCCGGTGCTGGCGGCCGGCGGCATCGCCGATGCACGCGGCCTGGTCGCGGCGCTGGCCCTCGGTGCCGAGGGCGTGTGCATGGGCACGCGCTTCCTGCTGACGCGCGAGTCGCCGATGCACGCCGACCTCAAGGCGCGCATGGTGGCCGCCGCGGAGACCGAGACGACGCTGGTCGGCAGGCGCTTCGGCGACAGCATCCGCGTGCTTCGCAACGCGACCGCCGCGCGCGTGCTGGCGCTGGAATCGGAGCCCACCACCACGCATGCCGACCTGCACCCGCTGATCGCCGCGACGCGCTGGATGAGCGCCATGGAGACGGGTGCGGTCGACGACGCGGCCTTCCCGCTGGGCCAGTGCGTGGGATTGATCGACGACCTGCCGACCTGCGGCGAGCTCGTCGACCGCCTCATGACCGAGGCGCGCGCCATCGTCGCGCATCGGCTGGCGTCGCTGCTGCCGGCGTCCTGAGGCGCGCCTTCAGCCGAAGCGCACGTGCAGGTGCTTCGGCACGCGCATCATGATGCCGTGGATCCGCGGCGCCGGCAGGTCGGCGTCCAGGCGCAGGTCGGGCAGGCGGTCGAGGAGGGCGTTGAGCGCACGCGTCATCTCGACCCGCGCCAGGTGCTGGCCGATGCACACGTGCGGGCCGGAGGCGAACGCGAAGTGGCGGTGCCGGCGGTCGCGGAAGATGTCGAACCGGTCGGGGTCCTCGAAGCGCGACGGGTCACGGTTGGCCGACCCGGTGGCCACCGACAGGCAGGCCCCGGCCGGAAGCATCATGCCCCCCAGCTCGACGTCCACCGTGGGCGTGCGCGTCGCCACCAGCACCGGCCCGTCCCAGCGCAGTGCCTCCTCGATGGCCTGCGGGATCAGCGAGCGATCCTGCCGTACCGCGTCGAGCTGCGCGGGGTTGCCGAGCAGGCCGGCCAGCAGCACGCTGGTGGCCCGATACGTGGTGTCGCCGCCGGCGTTGACCAGCTGGCGCAGGAACGAGATCAGGATCTCCTCGGGCAGGTGCTCGCCGTCGACCTCGGCCTGCGCGAGCGCGCTGACCAGGTCGTCGCCCGGATGGCGGCGACGCTCGTCCAGCAGCGCCTTGAAGTAGATGCCCAGCTTGCGCGACGCCTCCATGCCGTGGGCGACGTCGAACATCGTGACCGTCTGGGCGATGGCCAGCTTGTGGAAGACGCGCACGTCGGCGGGTGGCAGCGCCAGTTGCCGGTAGATGATGTGGAACGGATAGTGCTGCGTGAACTCCTGCACCAGGTCGGCGCGGCCGCGGCCGGCGAAGGCGTCCATCAGCGACGCGACCACGGGATCGACCAGCGATTCGCTCCATGTCGACACCCGGTTGGGCAGGAAGGCCTTCTGGAAGATCTTGCGATGGCGCGGATGCTCGGGCGCGTCCATCGTGCTCACGCTGCGGCCGAAGGAGATGCCCAGGTTGCGCTCGTAGGTCTTGTTCGAATAGGTGGCCGGGTCGAGGAAGATCTTCTCGACGGCGTCGTAGCCCAGCACGAGATACGAGGGCAGGCCGGCCATCGTGACGTCCGGGTGCAGGCCCATCGCGGAGCGGTAGTCGAAGGCGTGCACCGCGGCCTGCTCGCGCCAGCGGGCCAGTTGCGGGTAGGGGTCGTCGCAGGTTCCGAACGCGGCCTCGTCGGAGACGAAGGGGTCGTAGGCGGGGTCGTCGAAGTCCTGGATGCGGGCGATCGTGTCCATCGATGTGTCCTCAGAGTTCCAGCGCGCGGCGCACGGTGTCGGCGATCGCCAGGATCGCGTCCTCCTCGCGCGTGGACGGATTGAACAGGCGGTTGTGGCAGATCGCGACGGCCAGCTGCGTGTCGGGATCGGCCCAGCCGATCGAGCCGCCCTGGCCGGGATGGCACAGGGCGCGCGGGCTCTTGGCGGAACACACCGGTGGATGCGCGCCGCCGGACCAGAAACCGCCGATGGTGATGGGGAGCGGAAAGCCGAACATCACCGGGTCGGGCTCCGCGCTGTTGGGCCGCGGGACGTTGAGCGTGGCGACCAGGTCCGGCGACAACAGGCGCACCCCATCGAGCGCGCCGCCGCCGGCCAGCATGGCCCAGAAGCGGGCCTGGCTGCGCGCGGTGAAGATGCCGCCCACGCCGGCCACCTCCGCCCGACGCACGTCGGGCCGCTCGAACACGCGCGGCTCGAGCGCCACGGCGGACGGCATCGAGGCCGCGAACAGCGGCGGCAGGTGGGCGGGCGGTATCGGCAGCATCGCGTCGACCTGGCTCGCGACGCGGTGCAGCTCGGAGTCGGGCAGGCCGATCCAGAGGTCGGGCGCCTGCAATGGCGCGCAGATCTCCTCGCGCACGAACCGGCCGAGCGACCGGTGGCGGTCGTCGGCGCGGCGCACCAGCTCGCCCACGATCCAGCCGAAGGTCATGGACAGGTAGAGCGTCTTCGAGCCGGGGGCGGCGAGCGGCGCGAGGTCGGCGATGGCGCGCGTCATCCAGTCCCAGTCGCACAGGCGTTCCGGCGTGACGCCGGCGGGCATCTGGGGCACGCCGGCGCGGTGGGTCAGCACATCGCGCACGGTGGTGGCGCCCTTGCCGTGGGCGGCGTATTCGGGCCACCAGGTGGCGACGGGGGCGTCGTAGGCCAGGCGCCCGCGGTCCACCAGCATGTGCAGCGCGGTGGCGGCCACCGCCTTGGTGACGGAGTAGACGTTGAACAGGGTGTCGCCGGTCACCGGTCGCCCCGTCGCCGGGTCGGCGCTGCCGCCCCAGGCGTCGACCACGAGCTTGCCGCGGTGATAGGCGGCCACCTGCACGCCGATCTCGCGCCCGGCCGCGATGGCGTGGTCGATGGCGCGCTGCACGGGCGCATTGGCTGGGAGCGCGCTGGACGGATTCACGAGGGTCTCCTGGGTCGTACGGGCCTGCCGCCGGATCGGTTAGAGCGGGGCCTGCTCATCCTTCGATGAGGGTTGCCTGCTCGCTTCGACTAGTTTATATTTCCGAACTGTGTTCACATAATAGATTGCATCGGCACCGCGGCGCAATCCCCGTCGGCGCCCGTCGCGCGACGGATCCAGGAGCAAGACACATGGTCGAGAGCGTGATCGAAAGCCCGGGCGCGGCCTTGCTGGCCGGCCGGCGCGCCATCGTGGCGAGCGCGGGCGCCGCGCTGGGGGCAGCCCTGGCGGACGGGCTGCGGCGTCACGGTGCGCGCGTCGTGCAGACCGAGGCCGCCTTCGGCTCGCGCGCGGCCGCCGAAGCCGGGCTGGCCGATGCCGCCCAAGAGCTCGGGGGCGTCGACCTGGTGGTGCACGCCGGTGCAGACGCCGCGGCGCTGGTCTCGCGGCCGCTCGCGTCGCTCGCGGCGGAGGACTGGCAGGCGGCGGCCCACCGCGGCATGCTCGACAGCCTCTACGGCCTGCAGGCGGCCCACGCGCAGCTGCGCGCGCGCGGGGGCGTGGTGGTGACCGTCGGCCCGAGCGGGTCGCTCGTCGGCGCGCCGGGCCTGGTGGCGCTGATGACGCTGGCCGAAGGGCAGCGCACGTTGATCAAGTCCGCGGCGCGCCAGTGGGGCCGCCACGGCATGCGCCTGAACTGGGTCGGGATCGCGGCACGCCACTACGCGCCCGGCCTGGCCGACGCCGCCTGGCCGCAGACGCCGGAACTGGGGCCGCCGCCACCCGCGCTCGGCCGCGTGCCCGAGCCGCCGACCGACGTGGCCGACGTGATCGCCTGGCTGGGCAGCGACGGCGCGCGCGGCGTGACCGGCGCGAGCTTCAACCTGGACGGCGGTGATTGGATGCTGCCATGAGCGCGACGACGGGCATGTCTTCGGAAGCCGGCCTGCTGTCCGGGCGGGTCGCCATCGTCACCGGGGCCGGGGCCGGCATCGGGCGCGGCATCGCGCAGGCGCTGGCCGCGGCCGGCGCGCACGTGGCTGCAACGGGCAGGCGCCTGGGCCCCTGCGACGAGACCCTGGCCTCGATCGAGCGCGAGGGCGGCAGCGCGATCGCGCTGGAGGTCGACGTCAGCGACCGCGCGGCGGTCGACCGCGCTGTCGAGGCAGTGGTCCGCCGCTGGGGACGGCTGGACATCGTCGTGCAGAACGCCAACGCCGGCGAGCAGTCCTCGCATCCCATCGCGCTGGAGGACGTCACGGCAGACGACTGGACGCGCCAGGCGCGGGTCGCCTGGGACGGCAACTTCCATTGCGCGCAGGCGGCTTTCGGGCCCCTGCAGGCGAGCGGTCACGGCCGCTTCATCGTGCTGGGCTCGGCCTTCGGGCTGCACGGCGCCGCGATGAACCCGATCTATTCCGCGCTCAAGGGCGGCGATCGCGGATTCGTCAAGTCGCTGGCGCGCGAGTGGGGGCGGCACGGCATCACCGTCAACGCCATCGAGCCGGCGGCGATGACCGAGCCCGCGCAGGTGTTCTTCGACCAGAACCCGGCGCTGCGCGACCTGTTCATCGGCATGTTCCCGCTGGGCCGCATGGGCGAACCCCGCAACGACATCGGGCGCGCCGTGGTGGCGCTGTGCAGCGACCTGATGGGCTACGTCACCGGGCAGAACCTGCCGGTCGACGGCGGTCTCTACACCGCACTTTGAAAGGTCACGCCATGACTTCGAGATCGGGACGCGTGCAAGGCAAGGTCGCGCTGGTGACCGGCGCTGGCGGCGGCATCGGCGCGGCCTGCGCGCTGGCGCTCGCGCGCGAGGGGGCGGCGGTCGGCGTGGCCGACATCGACCTCGCGTCGGCCATGCGCCAGGTGGCGCTGATCGAAGCGGAAGGCGGCCAGGCCGTCGCACTGCAGGTCGACCTCGGCGACGAGGCGTCGGTCGTCGCGATGGTCGAGGCCACCGTGGCCCGGTTCGGGGGCCTCGACATCCTGCACAACAACGCCGCCGACACGCGCCTGTCGGCAACCCGCGACCGGCCCGTCGAGAGCGTCGACACGGACGTCTGGGACACCATCCTGCGCGTGAACCTGCGCGGCACCATGGTGGCCAGCCGTGCCGCGATCCCGCACCTGCGCCGGCGCGGCGGCGGATCCATCATCAACACCAGCTCCGGCGCCGCGCTGGCGGGCGCGCTGTCGCACACGGCCTACAGCGCCTCCAAGGCCGCCATCAACTCGCTGACGCAGAGCATCGCCACCCAGCACGGCAAGGAAGGCATCCGCTGCAACGCGGTGTCGCCGGGGCTGATCGTGACGCCGGCCACGCGCGACAGCTACGCCAGCTCGGGCGTCGGCGAGATCATGCTGCGCCACCAGCTGTCGCCGCGGCTGGGCCGGCCCGAGGACGTCGCCGCCGCGGTCGTCTTCCTGGCCTCCGACGACGCCGAGTTCATCACCGGACAGGTGCTGTGCGTCGACGGCGGCTCGCTGGCGCACCAGCCCTACGTCGCCGACCTGGCGGACCGGATGGCGAACCCATGAGCGACCGCCCGTTCGCTCCGGCCCGCGCTCGCACCACGGCCGCCAGCCGGAGGGTCGCCTCGTGACCGCCGACCTGGCCGAGCGCCTGGCGCGCGTGGAGGCGCAGCTGGCGATCCAGCAGTTGCCGGCCCGCTATGCAGTGGCGGTCGACTCGCGCGACCTCGACGCGCTCGTCGAGCTCTTCACGCCCGATGTCGACTGCGGCCGCTGGGGCACCGGCCGCGAGGCGCTGAAGCGCTACTACGCCAGCCCGAAGGTGCTCGCCGGCTTCTACCGCTCGGTGCACCTGGTGTGCGGCCAGGCGATCACGCTCGTCGACGCCGATCACGCCACCGGCACCGTGTACTGCCGCGCCGGCCACGAGGACGGCGGCCACTGGGTGGAGATGGCGATCTGCTATTTCGACCGCTACGTGCGCAGCGAGGGCCGCTGGTGCTTCGAGCGGCGCGAGGAGAAGCACTGGTATTCCACGGACTGGCAGGAGCGCCCGCACGGTCCGCATTTCCAGAACTGGCCGGGCAAGTACGACGGCCCGCGCTTCGCGCCGCAACTGCCGCAGGCCTGGCCGAGCTGGGAACGCTACTGGACCGCCCTCGGCGACGAAGCGCGCCGCCAGGTGACGACGACGCCATGAACCCGGACGCCCTCGTGAACACCGACGTCGAGCCCCTGTTCCAGCCGCTGCAGGTACGCGGCCTGGCGCTGTCCAACCGCATCGTGATGGCGCCGATGACGCGCAACTTCTCGCCCGGTGGCGTGCCGGGCGAGGAGGTCGCCGCCTATTACCGGCGTCGGGCCGAGGGCGGCACCGGCCTGCTGATCACCGAAGGCGTCGGCATCGATCATCCGGCCGCGCTCGGCGAGGCCGGCCTCGGCGAGAGCGACCTGCCGCACCTGCACGGCGCGCGCGCGCTGGCGGGGTGGAAGCGGGTGGTCGACGAGGTGCATGCCGCGGGCGGCAAGGTGATCCCGCAGCTGTGGCACCAGGGCGTGATGCGGGCGCAGGGCACCGGGCCTTGCCCGCAGGCGCCTTCCGTCCGTCCCTCGGGCCTGTGGGGGCCCGCCGGCCGCGTCACCTCCTGCGAGGCCGCCTACCTCGCGCAGGTGCAGGCACCCACGCCGCCGGTGAGCGACAGCGACATCCAGGAGGTCATCGACGCCTACGCGCGCAGCGCCCGGCACGCACGCGAGCTGGGCTTCGACGGCATCGCGATCCACGGCGCGCACGGCTACCTGATCGACACCTTCCTGTGGGACGAGACCAACCGCCGGCGCGACGCGTGGGGCGGCGACCGCCGCGCCCGCGCGCGCTTCGCCGCCGAAGTGGTCCGCGCGGTCCGGCGCGAGGCGGGGGAGGCGATGCCGATCTTCTTCCGCTTCTCGCAGTGGAAGCAGCAGGACTTCAAGGCGCGGCTCGCCGCCACGCCGCAGGAACTGGAAGAGGTGCTGGGCCCGATCGCGGACGCCGGCGTCGACGTGTTCGACGGCAGCGTGCGCTACTTCGACCGCGCCGAATTCGAAGGCTCGCCACTCAACCTCTCGGGCTGGGCGAGGAAGTTGACGGGCAGGCGGGCGATGGCCGTCGGCGGCATCGGCCTGGACCGCGGCTTCTACGACTCCCGGCGCGACGGCCGCGCCGGCGGCGCCGACAACATCGCACTGTTGATGGCCCGCTTCGAGCGCGGCGAGTTCGACCTGGTGGCGGTGGGCCGGGCCCTGTTGAACGAGCCGGCCTGGGCGCGCAAGCTGCGTGCCGGCCACGAACTGCCGCCGTTCGACGAGGCGCGGCTCAAGGAGCTGATTTGAACGCGCCCGCCACGCCCATGACGGAGGCCATCGGCTGGGAGCTCGCCGACAGCGGGATCCTGACGCTCAGCTTCAACCGGCCCGAGGTGAAGAACGCGATCGATACCGCGGCGCAGGGCCTGCTGGTGCGCCTGCTCGTCGATGCGTCGCGCCACCCGGCCGTCAAGGTGGTGGTGCTGACAGGCGCCGGAAGCGCCTTCTGCACCGGCGCCGACGTGCGCTCGATGGGGGCGCCGGACCCCGACGACGCGCTGGCGCTGCAATACGGCCAGACCGAGGCCTGGCAGGCGCACGAGCCGCGCGTCGATCGCCTCAAGCGCCTCGCGCAGGCCTCGTTCCTGCTGCACGACATGGGCAAGCCGACCATCGCCAGGGTGCGCGGCGCGGCGGCCGGCATGGGCTTCTCGATGGCACTCGCCTGCGACTTCCGGCTGGCCAGCGACGACGCGTTCTTCGTCTCCAGCTTCGCCAGGATCGGCACGCCGGGCGACTACGGCGGCAGCTACTTCCTCACGCAGCTGGTGGGCCCGTCGCGGGCCAAGGAGATCTACATGCTGTCCGAGCGGGTCGGCGCCGCGGAGGCGTTGTCGCTGGGCATGGTCAACCGCGTCGTCGCCGACGCCGAACTCGATGCCGCGACCCACGCCTTCGCGCTGCGGCTGGCGCAGGGGCCCTCGATGGCCTACCGCTACATCAAGGAGAACATCCACGCGGCCGCCAGCGAACCGATCGAGCGCGTGCTGGACCTCGAGGCGCGCAACATGATCCGCTGCCGCACCAGCGACGACTGCAGGGAGGCCCTGGCTGCCTTCCAGCAGAAGCGCGATCCGCGCTTCACCGGACGTTGATCGGCGCGCATGGACACGCCCACCGACCGACCCGCCGACATGGTGCCGTCCCGGCGCGACGGCGCCGTGCAGGTGCTGACCCTGGACTTTCGCGCCCGGCGCAACGCGTTCTGCCTGCAGATGCGCAGCCAGCTGCGCGATCGCCTCGAGGCGGCGATGCGCGATGCCGAGGTGCGCGCCGTCGTGATCACCGGGGCCGGTGGCCATTTCTGCGCCGGCGGCGACATCAGCGAGATGGCGCCGCGCACGCTGCTGCAGAACCGCGAGCGCTGGGACCTGGTGAGCGCGCTGATCCGCCTGGTCGCGCTCGGGCCCAAGCCGGTGGTGGTGGCCGTCGAAGGCGTCGCGATGGGCGCCGGCCTGTCCATCGCGGCGCTGGGCGACCACGTGGTGGCCGCGCGCGACGCGCGCTTCGGCGCGGTCTTCCTCAAGGTCGGGCTGCTGCCGGACATGGGCCTGCTGTGGAGCCTGCCGCATCGCGTGGGCCGCGCCAAGGCACGCGAGATCCTGGGACTGGCGCGCACGTTCGACGGCACGGAGGCCGGGCGCATCGGCCTGGCCAACGAGGTGACGGAGCCGGGCGAGGCCCTGGCGCGCGCGCTGGCCGTGGCGCACGAATACGCGCAGCTGCCGCCGGTGGCCCTGGCGCTGCTGAAGAGCGCGTTGTCGCAGGGCGTCGACGACCTGCACGCGGCGATCCGCACCGAGGTCG
>JBJMWE010000015.1:0-15540 GCA_045810285.1 Vitreoscilla sp.
GCACAAGGACATCTTCGTCACGACCGAGTCGCCCACCACGGCCGGCTCGAAGATCCTGCAGGGCTACCGCAGCCCGTTCGACGCCACGGTCGTCGCGCGGCTGAAGGCGGCGGGCACGGTGTCCCTCGGCAAGCTCAACTGCGACGAGTTCGCCATGGGCTCGGCCAACGAGAACTCCGCGTACGGCGTGGTCACGAACCCGTGGGACGCCACGCGCGTGCCGGGCGGCTCGTCGGGCGGCACCGCCGCGGCGGTGGCCGCGCGCCTGGTGCCGGCGGCCACCGGCACCGACACCGGCGGCTCCATCCGCCAGCCCGCCAGCTTCACCGGCACCACCGGCATCAAGCCGACGTACGGCGTTTGCTCGCGCTTCGGCATGATCGCGTTCGCGTCCAGCCTCGACCAGGCGGGCACCATCGCGCATTCGGCCGAGGACTGCGCGCTGATGCTGTCGGCCATGAGCGGCTTCGACGAGCGCGACGCCACCAGCGTGCAGCGCCCGCCGCAGGATTTCCACGCGCAGATGCTGCAGGCGCGCGCCGGCGCGTCGGCCACGCAGCCGCTCGCGGGGCTGCGCATCGGCCTGCCCAAGGAATTCTTCCCCGCCGCGCTGGCCGCCGACGTGAGCGGCCGCGTGCGCGAGGCGCTCGCGCAGATGGAGAAGCTGGGCGCCACGCTGGTGGACGTCTCGCTGCCGCGCACGGAGCTGTCGATTCCCGTGTACTACATCATCGCGCCGGCCGAGGCGAGCTCGAACCTGAGCCGCTTCGATGGCGTGCGCTACGGGCATCGCACGAACCGGCAGCTCGTGCGTCCGGTCGCGCCCAAGGATCCGAGCGAGCTCGAGCAGATGTACCGCTTCTCGCGCTCGGAAGGCTTCGGCCCCGAGGTCAAGCGCCGCATCATGATCGGCACGTACGTGCTGTCGCACGGCTACTACGACGCCTACTACCTGCAGGCGCAGAAGATCCGCCGCATGATCGCCGACGACTTCCAGGCCTGTTTCCAGCAATGCGACCTGATCGCCGGCCCGGTGGCGCCGACGGTGGCGTGGAAGCTCGGCGAACAGGGCGACGATCCGGTCAAGGCCTACCTGGCCGACATCTTCACGCTGCCCGGCTCGCTCGCGGGCCTGCCCGGCATGAGCGTGCCGGCGGGCCTGGGCGACGGCGGCATGCCGGTGGGCCTGCAGCTGCTGGGCAACTACTTCGCGGAGGGCACGCTGCTGCACGCGGCGCACGCGCTGCAGCAGGCGACCGACTTCCACCTTCGGCGCCCCGGGGCCTGAGCCTGCGAATGAACGCGCGCGTCGAGCACCTGCCGCAAGCGACGCCCGCCCGTGGCGGGGTGGTCGCGGGCGATTGCCTGGACGTGCTGCGCTCGCTGCCGGCCGATCGGGTCGACCTCATCGTCACGTCGCCGCCCTACGCCGACCAGCGCGCGTCCACCTACGGCGGGGTCAGCGCCGACGACTACGTCGACTGGTTCCTGCCGCGCGCCGCGCAGATGCGCCGCGTGCTCAAGCCCACGGGCTCGCTGGTGATCAACATCAAGGAGAAGGTGGTCGACGGGCAGCGTCACACCTACGTCCTGGAGCTGATCCTGGCGATGAAGGAGCAAGGCTGGCTGTGGACGGAGGAATACGTCTGGCACAAGCGCAACTGCTTTCCCGGCAAGTGGCCCAACCGCTTCCGCGACGCCTGGGAGCGTTGCCTGCACTTCACGCGCGAGAAGCGCTTCAAGATGAACCAGGACGCCGTCATGGTGCCCATGGGCGACTGGGCCAGCACGCGCCTGAAGACGCTGGGCGCCAACGACGTGGTGCGGCACGACTCGCGCGTGGGCAACGCGTTCGGCAAGAACATCGCCAACTGGCAGGGGCGCGACCGCGCCTACCCCACCAACGTGCTGCACCTGGCCACCGAGTGCGGCAACAAGGGCCACAGCGCGGCGTTTCCGCAGGCGCTGCCGCGCTGGTTCATCGAGCTGTTCACCGACCCGGGCGACACGGTGCTGGACCCGTTCGCGGGCTCGGGCACCACGCTCGCCGCGGCGCTGGCGCTGGGTCGCGACGCGATCGGCGTCGAGCTCGCGCCCGCGTACGTCGCACGCGCGCGCAGCGCGGTGGCGAGCGCGCACGAGGCCGCCGACGCGCTCGCGCGCGCGGCCAGCGTCACCGCCCAGGAACTCATCTCCCCCAGCCGCGCCGCCTTCCGGGCCGCGGCCAAAGACTCCAAGGACAACGTCCCATCATGAGCACCCTCATTCGCGGCTATGAAGTCGTGATCGGCTTCGAGACCCACACGCAGCTGTCGACGGCCAGCAAGATCTTCTCCGGCGCGTCCACCGAGTTCGGCGCCGCGCCCAACACGCAGGCCTCGGCGGTGGACCTGGCGCTGCCCGGCACCCTGCCCGTGCTGAACCGCGGCGCGGTCGAGCGCGCGATCCGCCTGGGCCTGGCGGTGAACGCCACCGTGGCGCCGCTGTCGATCTTCGCGCGCAAGAACTACTTCTATCCCGACCTGCCCAAGGGCTACCAGATCAGCCAGTACGAGATCCCCGTCGTGCAGGGCGGCACCGTGCCGTTCGTCCACAACGGCGAGCTGCGCACGCTGCGCCTGACGCGCGCCCACCTGGAGGAGGACGCGGGCAAGTCGGTGCACGAAGGGTTCGACGACATGTCGGGCATCGACCTGAACCGCGCCGGCACGCCGCTGCTGGAGATCGTCACCGAGCCCGACCTGCGCTCGTCGACGGAAGCCGTCGACTACGCCAAGGCGCTGCACGCGCTGGTGATGTGGCTGGGCATCTGCGACGGCAACATGCAGGAAGGCTCGTTCCGCTGCGACGCCAACGTGTCGGTGCGCCGCCCCGGCGCGCCGTTCGGCACGCGCCGCGAGATCAAGAACCTCAACAGCTTCCGCCACCTGCAGCAGGCGATCGACTACGAGATCAACTGGCAGATCGACGAGCTGGAAGACGGCCGTTCCATCGTGCAGGCCACGGTGCTGTTCGACCCCGACAGCGGCGAGACGCGCATGATGCGCACCAAGGAAGACGCGCAGGACTACCGCTACTTCCCCGACCCCGACCTGCCGCCGCTGGTGATCTCGCGCGAGTGGGTCGACCAGGTGCGCGCGCAGATGCCCGAGCTGCCGCGCGCGATGGCCGAGCGCTTCGTCAAGGTCGACGGCCTGCCCGAGTACGACGCCGCGATGATGACGCAGTCGCTGGCCACCGCGCGCTTCTACGAGGCGGCGCGCGACGCCGGCGCGCCGGCCAAGCTGGTCGCGAACTGGACGATGGGCGAGATCTCGCGCCGCCTGAACAGCGAGGCCCTGTCGATCGAGCAGAGCCCCGTCGACGCGCCGCTGCTCGCCGCGCTGATCCGGCGCATCCAGGACGGCACCATCTCCAACAACGCCGCCCGGCAGGTGTTCGAGGCGCTGTGGACGCGCGAGAAGGGCACGGCCGGCAATGTCGACGAGGTGATCGACACGCTGGGCCTGAAGCAGATGAACGACACCGGCGCGCTGGAGGCCATCCTCGACGAGGTGCTGGCCGCCAACCAGAAGTCGGTCGACGAGTTCAAGGCCGGCAAGGAAAAGGCGTTCCAGGCGCTGGTGGGCCAGGCGATGAAGGCGAGCCGGGGCAAGGCCAACCCGGCCCAGGTCAACGAGCTGCTGAAGAAGAAGCTGGGCGCCTGACGCTCACGCCGCGCCGGCACGCGTGCCCTGGCCGCGGCCGTAGTGCCGCGGCGCGCAGCCCATCACGCGCTTGAACGCCGTGCTGAACGCGCTCTCCGATTCGTAGCCGAGGGCGGGCGCGAGCGTGGCGATGGTCTCGCCGCGGCCGGCCAGGCGGTCGGCGGCCAGCAGCATGCGCCAGCGCGTGAGGTAGTCCATGGGCGAGGCGCCCACCATGCGCTTGAACTTCAGCGCGAAGGTGGAGCGCGACATCGCGGCTTCCTTGGCCAGCGAGTCGATGGTCCAGCGCCGGCCCGGCTCGGCGTGCATCGCGTTCATCGCGAGGCTCATCTGGCGGTCGGCCAGCGCGAACAGCCAACCGACGCCGCCGGCCGCGCCGTCGTTCAGGTGCAGGCGCAGCGCCTGCACCAGCAGCATGTGCGCGAGCTGCTGCGCGATCAGGAAGCCGCCGGGCTGCGGCTCCTGGATCTCGCGCATCAGGCGCTCGATGGACCAGCGCATCGCCGCCTTGTCGGCTTCGGAGCGCAGGTGGACGATGGGCGGCAGCATGCCCAGCAGCATCGGCGCGTGGCGACCTTCGAAGGCGAAGTGCCCGCCCAGCGCCACGCAGTGCCCGCCGCCGCCGACAGTGCGCATGCCGCCGTTGAGGGGCAGCCGCAGCAACTCGACCGCATCCATCACGGGCAGCGACAGGTCGCTGGCGAGGCGGAACGGCAGGCCGCGAGGCAGCAGGTAGCAGTCGCCGGCCTCCACCCGCACGGTCTCGAGGCCCTCGACCTCCAGCCAGCACCCGCCGGACAACATCGCCTGGTACTTGATGCCGTCGTGCGGCCCGAAGCGCAACGACCACTGCGGGCCGTAGTCGACCCCGCCGGACATGAAGCTGCGCGGCTTCAGCAGCGACAGCACATCGGACAGCGGATCCATGGCCATTCCGGACGATTGCGAAGATATCGCGGACTCAGAAGCATGGATTGTATGACTCCCGCTGCCTACAGTGCCCCCATCAAGGCGGTGTCAGGTCTTGAATCGTGCAGTGCACGAATCAAGACCTGACACCGCAACGATTCAAGACCTGACACCCAAGGAGAGAAGCCATGCGAGTCTTCGTCACCGGCGCGACCGGTTTCATCGGCAGCGTCGTCGTGCCCGAACTGCGGCGCGCCGGCCACCAGGTGCTGGGGCTCGCGCGCTCGGACGCGGGCGCGCACGCGTTGCGCGCGCTGGGCGGCGAGGTGCATCGCGGCACGCTGGAAGACCTGGACAGCCTGCGCCGCGGCGCGGAACAGGTCGACGGCGTCATCCATGCCGGCTTCATCCACGATTTCTCGAAGTTCGCCGAGAACTGCGAGATCGATCGCCGTGCCATCGAAGCCCTGGGGGACGTGCTGGCCGGCAGCAGTCGACCGCTGGTGGTCACCGCGGGCATCCCCGGCATGCCGGGCCGGGCGAGCACCGAGGACGATCCGCCTCAGCAGGCGACGCCGCGCGTGTCCGAGCAGACGGCCGCGGCGCAGGCGGCGCGCGGCATCCGGGCGACGACGATCCGCCTGCCGCAGGTGCACGACCGCGACAAGGCCGGCCTGGTCAGCTACCTGATCATGATCGCCAGGCAGAAAGGCGTGTCCGCCTACGTGGGCGATGGCCGGAATCGCTGGTCGGCGGTGCACCGCCAGGCGACGGCGTCGCTGTACCGGCTGGCGCTCGAGAAGGGCACGGCCGGCGCCCGCTACCACGCGGTCGAGGAGGAAGGCGTCACGCTGAAGGCGATCGCCGAGGCCGTCGGTCGCGGGCTGGGCATTCCGGTGAAGTCCCTCTCCCCCGCCGAGGCGCTGGCGCACTTCGGCCCGATGGGGCACTTCGCGAGCATGGACAACCCTGCGTCGAGCGTCCTGACGCGCCAGCGGCTCGGGTGGACGCCGGAGGCGCATCCCGGGCTGGTCGACGATCTCGACCATTCGACCGCGTACGCCTGAACGTTCCAACGCGCCGTCGTGGTGGTGCCGACGCGGGTGGCCCGGCAATCGCCCGCGGCCAGCGGCGCAGGACGCCATCCTGGGCGCAGCCGCGAATCCGCGCGCGGACAGTGCCCGCGAACGGGCCGCCGGCCCCTGCCGCTCAGAAGTTCGCGCCGCCCGCCGCCCCGTGGATCGCCTGGCGGGCGGCCGTCTGGAAGCCCACCGGGTCGGTGATGCCGGCCAGGCGCAGGTCCTCGCTGCCCGTGCCGCGGATGGTGAGCGTGCCGTAGCCCGTCATGCGTTGCCACAGGCTCTGGTCGACGTCCAGGCTCTCGATGCGATTGAGCATCACGGTGGACGTGTGACGGCTGACGATGCCGCGCTGCAGGACGACATAGCGGTCGGTGAGCTTCAGGCTCATCGCGCCGCGGCGCAGCAGCGCATTGCCCACGCACACCAGGAAGAACAGCGCGCCGACGCCGGCCACGCCGTAGCCGAGCTGGTCCTGCCGCAGGAGGCCCCAACCGGCGAACACCAGGCCGACCAGGCCCAGCGCCACGCGCGTCCACAGCGCCCACCACGACAGGCGGGCCTCGCGCAGGATGTTCTCGCCGGCGGACGGATCGTTGTTGCTCAAGGGATCACCTCGGTGCGGCGCACTGCCGAATTCGCACTTGGCGATGGCCGTGCGCTCATGTCAGTTGGGCTTGATCCGCGGGGCGTCGCCGGGCAAGGCGTTCGAGTACAGGAAGCACTGCAGCGTCTCCGTGCCATGCGTGAACGTGAGCATGCGGTCCTTCGTGACGACCTCGATCTCGTCCTTCTTGCTGAGGTAGCGCGCCATGTTCTTGTCGGGCACGCGCACCACCGTCCAGTCCTTGCCTTCGAAGTGCAGCTGGCCCTTGCGCGGGGACAGTTCGGCCGTGAGCAGGCGACGGCCGGTGCACTGGTACTGCACGGTCATGGCCTGCGCGCCGGCGGCGGCGAGCAGCAGGGCGGCCGCCATCGCCATCCGGATGGCGCGCGGCGGGCAGACAGGAAGATGGATCATGCGCAGGACTCCCGGGTCAGAGGTCGATGCCGTAGCGGGCGCGGTAGGCGGCGACGGCGTCCTTGCTGGCTGCCAGCGCCGAATCCCCGGTGGTGGCGAGCAGTTGCATCAGGTCGGCCAGCGTCGCGATCGCGACCACCTTCAGGCCCAGCGTCTGTTCCACGTACTGCACGCCCGAGCGGCGATCCTCGCCCTCGTCGCGCGCGCGCTCCTGCCGATCCATCGTGATCGCCACGCCCACCGGCTCGGCACCGACCGCGCGGATCAGGTCGGCGGCCTCGCGCTTGGAGGCACCGTCGGTGATGACGTCGTCGATGATCATCACGCGGCCCTTGACGGGTGCGCCCACCAGCGTGCCGCCCTCGCCGTGGTCCTTGGCTTCCTTGCGGTTGTACGCGTACGTGACGTTCTTGCCGTGCTTCGCGAGGCCGATGGCCACCGCCGCGGCCAGCGTGATGCCCTTGTAGGCCGGGCCGAACAGCATGTCGAACTCGACGCCCGAGGCGAGCAGCCGGCGTGCATAGAATTCGCCCAGGCGCATGAGCTTCGTGCCGTCGTCGAAGAACCCGGTGTTGAAGAAGTAGGGCGACTGGCGTCCGGCCTTCGTCTTGAAATCACCGAACCGAAGAACACCGGCCTCCACCGAGAACTGGACGAATTCCTGCGCGAGCAGGTCGTTGGTGGGTGCTGTCATGGAGTGATTGCCTTGGGATTTCGCCTGGTGACATTGAACCTGAACGGGATCCGTTCGGCCCACAACAAGGGCTTCCTTGCATGGGCGGAGTCCATGAAGGCCGATTGTATGGGCGTGCAGGAGGTCAAGGCACAGCACGAGCACGTGCACGAGACCTTCGACACCCTCGACGGCATGGCCGGACGCTTCCACTACGCCGTCAAGAAGGGCTATTCGGGCGTGGGGCTGTACAGCCGGGTGGCGCCCACCGAGGTCGTCACCGGCTTCGGCGACGCCCAGTTCGACGAGGAAGGCCGCTACGTCGAGTTCCGCTTCGACAAGCCGTCCCCCGCCCTGCAGCACCCGTTCGAGAAGCTGAGCATCATCAGCTGCTACTTCCCCAGCGGCTCGTCCGGCGAGGAGCGCCAGGCGGCCAAGTTCCGCTTCCTCGACCTGATCTACCCGCACCTGATGGCACTCAAGGGCCAGCGCGAGTTCATCCTGGTGGGCGACATCAACATCGCGCACAAGAACATCGACCTGAAGAACTGGAAGGGCAACCAGAAGAACTCCGGCTTCCTGCCCGAGGAGCGCGCGTGGATGACGAAGCTGCTGGCCGACGGCGGCCTCGTCGACGTGTTCCGCACGCTCAACGACAAGGAAGAGCAGTACACGTGGTGGAGCAACCGCGGCCAGGCCTGGGCGAAGAACGTGGGCTGGCGGCTGGACTACCACCTCGCCACGCCCGGCGTCGCCGCGCTGGCGCGCAAGGAACACATCCACCTCGAGTCGCGCTTCAGCGACCATGCGCCGCTGACGATCGACTACGACTTCGACCTGTGAACGAGGCGCGCGCCGGTGCGCCGGAAGCGCCGCGCGTTCCGTCCCTCGGAAGCAGGCGTGGCCCGCAGCGGCGCTCGCGAGCCGCCGGCCTTCTTCTCATGCGGTCGCCAGGAGCCTGGTCTTCGCGTCCCGGATCTCGCGCACCGGCGGCTGGCCGAAGAGGCGGGCGTACTCCCGGGTGAACTGCGGCACGCTCTCGTAGCCCACCGCATGGGCCGCGCGCGATGCCGAGCCGCCCTCGGACAGCATCATGCGGCGCGCCTCGATCAGCCGCAGCTGCTTCTGGAACTGCAGCGGCGAAAGCGACGTGACGGCGCGGAAGTGCTTGTGGAACGTCGACGTGCTCATGCCCGCCACCTCCGCCAGCTGCTCGGCCCGCAGCGGCCGTGCGTAGTCGGCCCGGATGACGGCGACTGCGCGCCCGATGCGCTGCGCGCGGCCCGCGCCCGATCCGATGCTGCGGATCGCCGCGCCATGCCGGCCCGCCAGCAGCCAGTAATGCAGCTCGCGCAAGCGCTGCCCGTGCAGGATCGGCAAGGCCTGCGGGCGATCGAGCAGCTGCATCAGGCGCAGGGCGGCGTCCTCGACCTCCGCTTCCGTGCGTTCGACGCGGATGGCGGCGCCCGGATCGTGTTCGGGCCCGCCCATCTCCAGGGCCAGCGTCTCGATCAGGGCCGGCACCAGGTCGAACACGAGCGAGTAGTAGGGCGTGCGCACGTCCGCCTGCGTGACCTGGCTGATCGTGGGCACGTCGGCAGCGATGACCAGGGCATCGCCGGCACCGAAATCGAAGGCATGCCTGCCCGTCATGACCCGCTTGCCGCCCTGCACCACCAGGGCCACCAGCGGGCGGGAGATCGCGTATTGCAGTTCGCCCGGGTGCGCCGCGCGCAGCACCGTCACGCCCGGGATCCCGGTGGCGGCGATGCCGGACGGATCGGCGTGAGCATCCGCGAAGCGCCGGACCGCGGTGAGCAAGGAGGCGGAGAGCATGGCCGACGATAGCCGCGGCAGCCTCGGCCGACAACGAGGTCCGCAGGAAAAGGCAAGAAACGGAGAAGATCGGGCAAGCATTTGCCCGTCGCGCGAGCGCATGTCCAGCTCGAACCCGCCCCCTTCTGTCGAGCACGCCGACGCAGCCCGCTGGTGATCGGCGTCCGCGCATTCTCGGAATAACGAGCAAGAGTCCGCATGGAATGGGCAACGCCGAACGGCGACTGCGGCCGAGACTGGAGGCCTTGATCCACTCACCTCCAGGATGACTGCAATGACAACCGTTTCGCTGATCACCGGCGCCAGCCGCGGCCTTGGCCGCAACACCGCCTTGAGCATCGCCCGTCGCGGCGGCGACGTGCTCGTCACGTATCGCAGCGGCGAAGCCGAGGCGCGCGCGGTGGTCGAGGAGATCGAGGCCCTGGGCCGCAAGGCGGTCGCCCTGCGGCTGGACGTGGGCGAGGTCTCGACCTTGCCCGCGTTCGTCCGGTCGCTGCGCGCCGCGTTGAAGTCCACCTGGAACCGCGACGACATCGACCACCTGGTCAACAACGCCGGCCACGGCGAGATGGCCGCCTTCGCAGAAACGAGCGTCGCCCAGTTCGACGCCCTGTTCGACGTCCACGTCCGGGGCGTCTTCTTCCTCACCCAGGCCCTGCTGCCCGTGCTGCGCGACGGCGCGCGCATCGTGAACCTCTCGTCCGGCCTCACCCGGGCGAGCGTCGCAGGGTTCTCCGCCTACGCCGCGGCCAAGGGCGCGATCGAGACCCTGTCGGTCTGCCTGGCCAGGGAGCTGGGGAGCCGCGGCATCACGGTCAACACCGTCGCTCCCGGCGCGATCGAGACCGACTTCCTGGGCGGCGCGGTGCGGGACATGGCCGAGCTGAACCAGCAGTTCGCCGCCATGACGGCCCTGGGCCGTGTCGGCGTCCCGGACGACATCGGCCCGATGATCGCGAGCCTGCTCGGCGCGGACAACCGCTGGGTGACGGCGCAGCGCATCGAGGTGTCGGGCGGACAGGCGATCTGACGGCGAGCGCTCAGCTGCGCAGCCGCATCACGTCCAGCAGCGCCTGCGCGAACGCCGCCGGCGCCTCCTGGGGCAGGTTGTGGCCGACACCCCCGGTGACCACCCGGTAGGCGTAGGGGCCCGTGAACTTCCTGCGGAACGCGGCGTCGCCGGTGAAGTGCGGGGCGCCGTTGGCGTCGCCCTCCATCACGATGGTCGGCACGCCGATCGCGGGGCCGGCCGCCAGCTGGCGTTCGAGTTCGTCGTAGCGCGCCTCGCCGTCGGCCAGGCCCTGGCGCCAGCGGTAGTTGTGGATCACGATGTCGACGTGGTCGGGGTTGTCGAACGACGCGGCGCTGCGCTCGAACTCGGCGTCGCTGAAGTCCCACTTCGGCGAGGCCGTCTTCCAGATCAGCTTGTTGAAGTCGTGCCGGTTCTTCGCGTAGCCCGCCTTGCCGTGCTCGGTGGCGAAGTAGAACTGGTACCACCAGGCGTATTCGGCGGCGGGCGGCAGCGGCGTCGTCTTGATCGCCTCGCGGTTGCCGATCAGGTAGCCGCTGACCGACACCAGCCCCTCGCAGCGCCCGGGAAACAGCGCCGCGATGATGCCGGCGGTGCGCGCCCCCCAGTCGAAAGCGCCGAACGTGGCCTTGCGGACGTCCAGCGCGTCCATCAGCGCGACGATGTCGAGCGCGACCGCCGCCTGCTGGGCGTTGCGCGGCGTCGAGGCCGAGAGGAAGCGCGTGCTCCCGTGGCCGCGCAGGTGCGGCACGATCACCCGAAAGCCCGCGGCGGCCAGGCGCGGCGCGACGTCGGCGAAGCTGTGGATGTCATAGGGCCAGCCGTGCAGAAGGATGACGACGCGGCCGTCGGACGGACCGATGTCGACGAAGCCGACGTTCAGCAGGCCGGCGTCGACCTGGCGCAGCGGCCCGAAGTCCGACAGCACGCGCGCCGCGCCGGTCGACGCGGCGGCGGCCGCGTGCGCCGGCGACACGGCGGCGGCAGTCAGGCCGAGGGCGGCGGTGCCCAGGAACAGGCGGCGGGACGGGACGGAAACGGTGGACATGGCGGACTCCTTGCTGCGATGGCCGCATGTTCGGCGCGCGCCGGCCATCGAACAAGAGCAACTAAGATCATGGTTCGTTGCCGCGAGGGCAACGCATCGGAGTCCCCATGCGCGAGATCAACCAGCAACGCCTGCGCTACTTCCGCGAGGTGCTCGCGCACGGCGGCATCCGCGCCGCCGCCGACGCGCTCAACACGGCGCCGTCCGTCATCACGCGCCAGGTCAGGCTGCTCGAGGAGGAGCTCGACACGACGCTGTTCGAGCGCCAGCCGCGCGGCGTCAAGCCCACCGAGGCGGCCGCGCACCTGCTGGAGTTCTGGCGCGGCTACCGCACGCACCAGGAGCACCTCGAGGATCGCCTGCAGGCGCTGCGCGGGCTGCGCTCCGGCAGCGTGCGGCTGGCCATCGCCGAGGGCTTCGTCGACGTGCTGGTCGACCAGGTGCTGGCCGGCTTCTGCGCCCGCCACCCGGGCCTGGAGGTCGCCATCGACGCGCTGTCGGCCGACGCGCTCGTGCGCGAGGTGGCCGAGAGCCGCGCGCACATCGGCCTCGCCTACAACCCGCCGGCCGACGCCGCCATCGAGCGCCTCGCGAGCTCGCGCCAGCCCATCGTGGCGATGGCGCGCCCCGACCACCCGCTGGCCAGGCGCAAGGCGCCGGCGCGCATCGCCGACCTGCTCGCGCACCCGCTGGCCCTCATGCCCGGCTCCTTCGGCATCGGCCAGGCGGTGGACGCGCTGTCGCGCGCGGAGAACGTCGCGCTGCGCCCCGCCCTCACCACCAACTCGCTGGCGGCGCTGAAGCGCGTGGCCGCCACCGGCAGCTTCGTCGCGCTGGTGGGCGAGTTCGCTGCGCACCGCGAGGTGGCGGCCGGGGAACTCGCGGTGGTTCCCATCGAGCACGCGTTGTTCCGCGGCATCCATGCGCGGGTGCTGGTGCGCGCGGGCCGGCCGCTGGCGACGGCGCCGCGCGAGCTGCTCGCCTGGATCCTGCGCGAGATGCCGATGTTCGCGAAGGCGCCCGCGAGGCGCCGCGCGCGACGCTGAGGCGATCGCCGGAGAGGCCGGCCGGCGCGCGCACTCTTTCGGGCAGCGGCAACACGCCGTCGCCATCGCTCGATTCGCCGTGGCGCGCGCGGGGTCAAGGACTCGCCGAATAAACTGCCGCGACCAGGAAAGCACGCCATGTCCCTGCCCCGCCGCCAGTTCCTGGCGCTGCTCGCCGGCACGTCCGCACTCGCCATGAACTCGTCCCGCGCCTCATGAGCGCAGCCCGCAGCCAGGAGGTCGCCTCGTGAACGCCATCGCCGCCGGCCTCGACCTCGCCGCCTACCTGCGCCGCATCGGCTTCGCAGGCACGCCCGCGCCCACGCGCGAGTGCCTCGAGACGCTGATCCGGCGGCACGCCGCGGCGCTGCCGTTCGAGAACATCGAGGTGCTGGCGCGCCGCGTCCCGCGCCTGGACCTCGACGGCCTGCAGGCCAAGATGGTGCGCCAGCGGCGCGGCGGCTACTGCTTCGAGCAGAACACCCTGCTGCGCAACGTGCTCGTGGCGATCGGCTTCGACGCGCACGCGATGGAGGCGCGCATCCGCTCGGGCGTGCCGGCGGACGTCGTCACGGCACGCACGCACCTGGCCACGCGCGTCGTGCTCGATGGCGCGAGCCACCTGGTGGACGTCGGCTGCGGCATCCTTGCGCCCACCGCGCCGCTCGCCCTCGCCAGCCGCGACACCCAGGCGGCGGGCAGCGGGCTGTACCGGCTGGTCGACGTCGGCGACGAGCTGCTGCTGCAACAGCGCGAGCAGGCGGGCTGGAAGGACTGCTACCAGCTGCTGCCCAGCGTGCCGCACGTCATCGACTGCGAGATGGGCAACTGGTTCGTCGCCACCTGGCCGAAGTCGATGCTCGCCGCCAACCTGCTGGTGGGCCGGGCGATCGAAGGCGGCCGGCTGCGGTTGTTCAACCGCCGGCTGTCCGCCTTCCAGCCGGAGCACGCCGCGCCGGTGGAGCGCGACCTGCACGCGCGCGCCGAGTTCGCCGACGTGCTGGCCGACGGCTTCGGCCTGGACGTCGCGCCCGCCGATCTCGACGCCGTGATGGCCGCGCTGGACCGCCTGCCCCCGGCATGACGCGATGGAACTGCTCGAGCGCGATGCCGCCCTGCTGACGTTCGAACGCCAGCTCGCGGCGACGCGCGCCGGCGGCGGCCACCTGGTGCTGGTCAGCGGCGAGGCCGGCATCGGCAAGACGACGCTGCTCAAGGCGATGGCCGCGCGCCGCGGCGACGCCGTGCTGTGGTGGGGCGCCTGCGATCCGCTCGAGACGCCGCACCCGCTGGCGCCGCTGCACGACATCGCGCGCGATGCCGACGTCCCGTTCCGTGCGCTGCTGCAGCCGGGCCACGCGCGCGCCGAGCTCTTCGAACAGGTGCTGGTGACGCTGCAGCGCAGCCGGCGGCCGGTGCTGGCAGTCTTCGAGGACCTGCACTGGGTCGACGACGCCACGCTGGACCTGCTGAAGTTCCTGGGCCGCCGCATCGACCGTGTGCCGTGCCTGCTGGTGATGTCCTGGCGCGACGACGAGGTGTCGGCGGCGCACCCGCTGCGCCGCCTGCTGGGCGAGCTGCCCGCCAGCCAGGTGACGCGCCTGCCATTGCCGCCGCTGTCTCCCGCCGCCGTCGCCACGCTGGCGCAGGCCGCCATGCGGTCGGCCGCCGGCGTGCACGCGCTCACGCACGGCAACCCGCTGTTCGTCAGCGAGCTGCTGCGCCACGGCGCCGATGGAGTGCCGCGCGGCGTGCAGGACCTGGTGCTGGCGCGCTGCGCCCGCCTCGCGCCGGCGGCGCAGGCCGTCGTGCGGCTCGCGTCGACCGTGCCGACGCGCATCGAGGCGGCGCTGCTGGACTCGCTGCTCGCGCCCGATGCCGCGACGCTGGACGCCTGCCTGAACTCCGGCCTGCTGGTCGCCACCGAGGGCGCCTACGCCTTCCGCCACGAACTGGCACGGGTGGCGGTCGAGACCTCGCTGTCGCCGCCGGTCGCCCGTGCCCTGCACGCCGACGTGCTGCACGCGCTCGCGAGCGCCGACGTGCCCCTCGCGCGGCGCGTGCACCACGCGGTGCGCGCGCGGGACGCCCGCGCCGTCGCCACGCTCGCCCCCGAGGCCGCCCGCCAGGCCCTGCAGCGCGGCGCGCACGCCGAGGCCGCCGCGCAGTACCGCACGGCGCTGGCGCACGGCGAGGGCGGCGCCGCGGTGGGCGAATGGCTCGCGGCGCATGCGCGCGAATGCCGGCTCACGAGCCAGCTCGACGAGGCGATCGCCTCGCACGGCCGGCTGTCCGACTGGCATCGCGAGCACCCCGACCCGCGGGCCGAGGCGGCCAACCTCAGCGGCCTGGCGCTGGCCCTGGTGCTGGCGCTGCGCAACACGGACGCGGACGTCGCCAGCCGGCGCGCCATCGCGCTGCTGCAGCTGCTGCCGCCGGGGCCCGACCTGGCGCGCGCCTACCGCGTCGAGGCGCAGCTGCGCATGCTCAATCGCGATTGCGCGGAGGCCGTCGACTGGGCGCAGAAGGCGATCGCGCTGGCGGAGCGCCTGGACGAGCGCGAGATCCTCGCCGAGGCGATCGGCACGCTCGGCGCAGCCAACCTGTTCATCGACTACGAGCTCGCCTGCGTGCACCTGCAGCGCGCGCTCGAACTGGCGCTGGCACAAGGCCTGCACGGCCTGGCCGCGAACACCTACGCCAACCTCGGCTCGGGTGCCGGGGAGGTGTGGCGCCTGCGCGAGGCCCGGGAGCACCTGAAGGCGACGATCGCGTTCTCGCGCCAGCACGAGATCGACTTCTATCGCCACTACGGCGTCGCGTGGCTCGCCCTGTGCGAGCTGCACCTGGGCAACTGGGATGACGCGCGCGAGCACGCGCTCGACGTCGTCCAGCAATCCGCCCATCCCACCACCAGCCGCGTGATGGCACTGGCCGCGCTCGGCCGCCTGCAGGCGCGCTGCGGTGAGGCGCAGGCCGCGCAGACGCTGGATGAAGCGCTGGCGCTGGCGCGCAGCAGCGGCACGCTGCAGCGCGTGGCGCCGGTGCGCTGCGCGCGCGCCGAGGCGGCGTGGCTGCGCGGCGACCTCGCCGCTGCGGCCGACGAGGCCCAGGCCGCGCTGGTGCAGGCCGAGCAGCACGCCCACGCGTGGTACGCCGGCGAGCTCGCGGTGTGGCGGCGGCGCGCGGGC
>JBJMWE010000016.1:0-11471 GCA_045810285.1 Vitreoscilla sp.
AAAAAATTACCCAAAAATAATCTCTACATATCACATAACTTCGTCCGCCCAGGCCCTGGGCGCCATCGGGAAGCCGAGGCGGGCACGGCTGTCCAGGTAGCTCTGGGCGACGGCGCGCGCGAGGTTGCGGATGCGGCCGATGTAGGCGGCGCGCTCGGTGACGCTGATCGCGCCGCGCGCATCGAGCAGGTTGAAGGTGTGGCCGGCCTTGAGCAGCTGCTCGTACGCGGGCAGCGCGAGCTGCTGCGCCATCAGGTGCTTCGACTGGCGCTCGTGCGCGGCGAAGGCCTGCAGCAGGAACTCGACGTCCGAGTGCTCGAAGTTGTAGGCGCTCTGCTCCACCTCGTTCTGGTGGAACACGTCGCGATAGGTGACGCCGGGCGTCCACTCCAGGTCGAACAGGCTCTCGCGGCCCTGGATGTACATGGCCAGGCGCTCGAGGCCGTACGTGATCTCGCCCGTGATGGGCTTGCAGTCGATGCCGCCGACCTGCTGGAAGTACGTGAACTGCGTGACCTCCATGCCATTGAGCCACACTTCCCAGCCCAGTCCCCAGCAGCCGAGGGTGGGGTTCTCCCAGTCGTCTTCCACGAAGCGCACGTCGTTCTTCTTCAGGTCGAAGCCGAGGGCCTCCAGCGAGCCGAGGTAGAGCTCGAGGATGTCGTCCGGCGCCGGCTTCAGCACCACCTGGTACTGGTAGTAGTGCTGCAGGCGGTTCGGGTTCTCGCCGTAGCGGCCGTCCTTGGGGCGGCGGCTGGGCTGCACGTAGGCGGCCTTCCACGGCTCCGGGCCGAGGGCGCGCAGGAACGTGGCGGTGTGGCTGGTGCCGGCGCCGACTTCCATGTCGTAGGGCTGCAGCAGCGCGCAGCCCTGCTTGTCCCAGTAGTCCTGCAGGCGAAGAATGATTTGCTGGAAGGTCAGCATGGAGGGAATTCGGGTGGGGCGCGGCGGCCGGAGACGACAGGCCGCGCGCGAGGGTGTCGTGCGCGGTCGAACGGGCGATTTTACGTGCGGCGCGACGGAACGCCGCTCACATCCATTCGTCGGCGCAACGCGGGTCGGACGGATAGGCGCCCGGCTCCACCACCTTGCCGGTCGCCTCGCTGAACGGGACCTGGAACACGACGCAGCGCAGCGGGGTCTCGAACCCGTAGTTCCAGGTGAATCCCGGCTCGGGCCGGTGGTAGATCGACGTGAACGACGGCGGGCCGATCAGCCGCAGCACGTCGGCCCGGCTCATCCCGGGCTGGATCGCCGCGAAGTGGCGCTCGTCGAGCACGTCCTCCCAGCGCGCCACGCGGCCGGCCCCGTCCAGGTCGATCATGAAGGTGTGCTTGCCGAACGGCATGCGGCTGTACTCGAGGCGCTCGTGGCCGTCAGGCATCGCGTAGGTGGCCGTGGGTGGACCCATGATGCGCAGCACCTCGTCGCGCGGTGCGCCCGCCGGCACGCCCGTGGGCGCGAACGGCCGCACGGCGCAGCCCGCGAGCGCCAGCGCGGCGAGGACGAGGAGCGCGGCGCGGGAGGACATGCCGCAAGAATGCCAGATCAGCGCCGGCGCGGCATGAACGCGACGAACAGCAGCTGCGCGAGCGCCAGCCCCCACAGCGGCCACAGGCGCAGCTTGGCCACCCACGCGCCGTAGGGCGTGTCGCCGATGCGGCCCTCGACCTGGGCGTCGAGCTCGCCCTCGGTCTCGGCCGGCAGCCGCGCGGTGACGTGGCCCTGCCAGTCGATGACGGCCGTGGCGCCGGTGTTGGTGGCACGCACCTGCCCGCGCTGGAACTCGAGCGCCCGCATGCGCGAGAACTGCAGGTGCTGGTCCTGGATCATGCGGCGGCCGAACCAGGCGAGGTTGGTGGAGTTGGCCATCACGGTGGCCGCGTTTGGCCCGACCATGGACGGCGCGAAGTCCTCGCCGAACAGATCCTCGTAGCAGATCAGGGGCCGCACGCGCTGCGAGCCGACCACGAACGACGCCGTGTCGACGCCCGCGGCCTGGTCGCCGATCGGGATCTTCATCATCGCGATGAACCAGCGGAAGCCGGGCGGCACGTATTCGCCGAACGGCAGCAGGTGGCGCTTGCCGTAGCGGTAGAACGTGCCGTCGGTCATGTGGTGCCGGGTGTCCAGGCCGACCAGGGAATTGGTGTAGCCGTGCTCGTCGTCGCCCGTGAACACGCCCACCAGCGCCGAACGGCCCGTCTTGTTGAAGGGCTTTTCGTAGTCCTGCCAGACCTCGCGCGGGATCTGCACCGGCAGGATCGGCAGCGAGGACTCGGGCGTCACGACCAGCTGGCCCGGCGCCGCGGACAGCTTGGCCACGTGCCAGGCGAGCGCCTGCGCCACGTGCTTGTCCTCGAACTTGTCATCCTGCGCCACGTTCGGCTGCAGCAGCGACACGGTCAGCGTGCCCGTCGAGCGCGTGAAGGCCTGCGGCAACGCCGTGCCGACCGCCAGCGCCGCCAGCGGCACCAGCAGCGGGCTCAGCGTGAACAACGGGGCGCGCGTCTGCGGACCCCGCTGCTTCATCAGGACCAGCGCCACGGCGGCCGAGACGAACGCCGCCAGCGCGCCGATGCCGTAGATGCCGACGTACGGTGCCCACGCCGCCAGCGGCCCGGACGTGTGCGCGTAGCCACCGGCGATCCACGGGAAGCCGGTCAGGAACTGGCCGCGCGCCAGCTCGGCCATCAGCCAGACGGCCGAGAACAGCACGGCGTCGACCAGCGGCCGGTTGCGCCGCAGCCGCGCCCAGGCCCAGCCGGCGACGGCGTAGTACAGCGACAGCAGCGCCGCCAGCACCGCCACGGCCAGCACCGACAGCCACGCCGGTAGCAGTCCGTAGACGTGCAGGCTGATGTAGAGCCACCAGAAACCCGTGCCCAGCCAGCCGAAGCCGAAGGCCCATGCGCGCACGGCGCCCGCGCGCATGGGCGCGTCCGCGAGCAGGGCGACCAGGCCGCCGGTGGAGATCAGCTGCAGCCACCAGAACTCGGTGGGCGCGAACGACATCGCCTGCGCCGCGCCGGCCAGCAGCGCGAGCGCGAACGCCACCCAGCCGCTGACGAACGGCGCGGGCGGCCCACGGCGAAGGGACGCGGCGCGGCTCACCCGCCGAGCTCTTCCGAGGCGGCGGTGACGCCGTCGGACGCCGGACGCGTCACCTTGAACCAGCGCACGGCACCGCCGCGCGTCAGCATCACGGAGAACTGCAGGCCACCCAGGCGCGTCGTCTCGCCCCGGCGCGGCACATGGCCCAGTTCGTGGGCGACGATGCCGCCGATGGTGTCGAAGGCGTCCTCCGGCAGCGCGGCGCCGAGCGCGTTGTTCACCTCCGCGATGGAGGCGTTGCCGGCCACCCGCAGGCTGCCGTCGGCCAGGGCGTAGACGCCGCTCTCGGCGTCGGCGTCGTCGAACTCGTCCTCGATCTCGCCGACGATCTCCTCGAGCACGTCCTCGATGGTGATCAGGCCGGCGGTGTTGCCGAACTCGTCGATGACGATGGCCAGGTGGTTGCGGTTGCTGCGGAACTCGCGCAGCAGCTCGTTCAGGTTCTTGGACTCGGGCACGAACACGGCCGGGCGCAGCAGCGTGCGCAGGTTGAGCTCGGGCGCACGCTGCAGCTTGAGCAGGTCCTTGGCCATCAGCGTGCCGATGATGTTCTCGTGCCGGCCCTCGAAGACCGGGAAGCGCGAGTGGCCGGTGCCGATGACCGAGGCCAGGAGCTCGTCGTACGGGGCGTCGATGGCCAGCAGGTCCATCCGCGGCGCGGCCACCATGACGTCGCCGGCCGTCTTGTCGGCCATGCGCAGCACGCCTTCGAGCATGGCGCGCGACTCGGGCTCGATCAGCGAGCGCTGCTCGGCGTCAGCCAGGGTTTCGATGAGTTCGGCGCGCGAATCTGGCCCAGGAGACAGGAACTCGACCAGGCGTTCGAACAGGCTGGGCTTGTCGACTTCGGCATTCGCTCGCGAAGAGCGGCCGGATCGACCAGGCTGGGGATCAGACACTGTGGCTGTGTCGGGAGTGGCGGAACCGCGAGAATACCGCATGCAGGCGAACTCTTCTTGACAGCGTACCCTGCTTGAAAGAGAGTTTCCCGCCCCCATTTGCCCGTACCGGCGACCCGCCCGCGGGCCGCGCCCACGCAACGACCCCCCGAGACATCATGGCCGACAAGCTCATCCCCGCCACCATCCTGACCGGCTTCCTCGGCTCGGGCAAGACCACCCTCCTCAAGCGCGTCCTCACCGAGGCCCACGGCCAGAAGATCGCCGTCATCGAGAACGAGTTCGGCGAGGAGAACATCGACAACGACATCCTGGTGAGCGACACCAAGGAGCAGATCATGCAGCTGTCCAACGGCTGCGTCTGCTGCACGATCCGGGAAGACCTGCGCGCCACGCTGGCGCTGCTGGCCGAGCGCCGGCGCAAGGGCGAACTCGATTTCGAGCGCGTCGTCATCGAGACCACCGGCCTGGCCGACCCGGGCCCGGTCGCCCAGACGTTCTTCATGGACGACGAGGTCGCCGAGAGCTACCTGCTCGATTCCGTCCTGACGCTGGTGGACGCCAAGCACGCCAACGACCAGCTCGACGCCCGCCAGGAAGCGCGCATGCAGGTCGGCTTCGCCGACCAGATCTTCCTGAGCAAGACCGACCTGGTCGACGCGGCCGCCGTGGATGCACTGCAGCATCGCCTGCGCCACATGAACCCGCGCGCCCAGATCCAGAAGGTGCACTTCGGCGAGGTGCCGCTGGCCAAGGTGTTCGACCTGAAGGGCTTCAACCTGAACGCCACGCTGGAGATCGACCCCGAGTTCCTGACCGTCCAGGGCCACGACCATGATCACGGCCACGATCACCACCACGGCCACGAGGGGCACGACCACGGCCCGGGCGAAGCGTGCGACCACCCGCACCACCACGCGCATGACGACGACGTGAAGTCGTTCGCCTTCAAGTCCGAGCGCGCCTTCAATCCGACCAAGCTGGAGGACTTCCTCGGCGCCATCGTCCAGGTCTACGGCCCCAAGATGCTGCGCTACAAGGGCGTGCTGTTCATGAAGGGCAGCGACAAGAAGGTGATCTTCCAGGGCGTGCACCAGATGATGGGCAGCGACCTGGGCCCGAAATGGGCGCCGGGCGAGAAGAAGGCGAGCAAGATGGTGTTCATCGGCATCGACCTGCCCAGGGAGATCCTCCTCCAGGGACTGGAAGGATGTCTCGTTTAGGCATCCTTCTTGCCATTGCCGCGCCACCCGGTCAAACCCGTTTCCGGGAACGCGGTGCATCATGGCTACAATCGGCCCGCCTTTTTGCAAGGTCAGCCCCGCGTTAGAACAACTACCCACTGTTGCTCGCTGCGGGTATAACAGCCTTCCGAGCGACCCCTCGCGAGGAGACCGACCGTGACCAAGACTTCGGCCAAGACGCCGGCATCCAGCACCGCCACGGCATCCGGCACAGCCGCCGCTGCGCCGAAGGCGCGCGCCAGGCCGGCCGCCAAGGTTTCCTCGCCCGCGGACGACAGCGCCGCCGCGGCCCCCTCTCTCAAGAAGCCTTCCGCAAAGGCCGACATAGCACCGATGAACGTTGCAAAATCCACTGCCACCGATCCGAAGCTCGCGTCCGCCTGGAAGTCCAAGGCGGGCAAGGACCTGTCCGAACCGGAGCTGCTGGCCATGCCGGACAGCGAGTACATGGGTGACAAGCAGCTCGAATTCTTCCGCGCCAAGCTCCAGGCCCTGAAGGACGACCTGCTGTCCAACGCCGGCGAGACCACCGAACACCTGCGCGAGGACACGTCGATCGTCCCCGATCCGGCCGACCGCGCCACCATCGAGGAAGAACACGCCCTCGAGCTGCGCACGCGCGATCGCGAACGCAAGCTGCTGAAGAAGATCTCGCAGTCGATCAGCCGCATCGACGCGGGCGACTACGGCTACTGCGACGAGACGGGCGAGCCGATCGGCCTGGGCCGCCTGCTGGCGCGCCCGACGGCCACGCTGTCGCTCGAGGCCCAGCAGCGCCGCGAGATGAAGCAGAAGATGTTCGGAGACTGACCCTGATCCCGACGCCCGCCTCCCCCTCCAGCCGGAGCCCGAACCGCGATGTCCGATAAAGACGAAGGCGGTGGAGGAGGCCTGTTCCGCCGCATGGCGCGCAAGGTCGCGGCGCCGGCGAGGGAGCTCGTCGGCATGCAGCCGCGCGAGACGGACATCCGCGCCACGGAGTTCGACAAGGCCGAGATGAAGGCCATGATCGAGCGCAAGCGGCGCAACGACTACGTGCGCAAGCGCGAGCTCGACACCCTGCGCCGCATCCGCCGCGAAGGCCTGTCGGGCGACCAGGCCGCCGCGCTCACGATGCAGTCGTCGCGCATGGACGAGAGCGTGGAGGCGCGCTCGACGCAGTCCTCCGTGCAGAGCGTGGGCATCAAGGCCAAGATCGATGCCATCGAGCGCCAGATGGTGGGCGCCACGTCGCAGGTGTCGGCCGGCGGCCCGCCGCCGCCGCCCGCCAGGTCGCCGCGCGCCAACCTGACGATGCCCCCGGGCGTGACGCCGCCGATCCTGACCACGACGATCTTCGACCCCGAGGAGCAGACGGCCACCCTGCCGGTGCCCCTCAAGCAGGACGACGACCACGTGACGGTGGCGCGCCTGGACGGCGGCCCCCTGCAGCTCGACTCGCCGGAGACGTCGCCGTCCGACCTCGGCCCGGAAACGGCGGTGCCGACGCGAAACTTCGCCAACACCATGCCGTACGCGGTGGACGCGGAGCCGTTCGCGCCGCCCAAGGCGAGCCCGCCGCCGGTGCACGCCCCGCTGGAGTTCACGCCCACGCCGTTCCAGGCGCCGGCCGCGCCCGTGGCGGCGCCGGCACCGTCCAACGTCAACCCGTACGCCGCCGGCGCGCCGGCCCCGGCGTCGCGCGCCGCCACCAACGCCCGCAGCGCCGACCTGGGCGGCGGCGAGAAGGTGGAAGTCAGCGAGGTCGTGCACGACGAGGCGCTGGACGAGGCCGTCATCGCGTTCGCGGGCGGCGACTTCGCCGGCTGCGAGAAGGCGCTGCAGGCGCTGACCGGCCCGCGTGGCGAGCGCCGCGACCACGACGAGACCTGGCTGGTGCTGTTCGACCTGTACCGGGCAATCGGCCAGCAGGCGAAGTTCGAGGCGATCACGATGGAGTACGTCGAGCGCTTCCATCGCTCGGCGCCGCAGTGGTTCTCGCTGCCCAAGCAGCTGGCCGAGGCCACCAAGAAGCCCGCCGAGGCCGGCAAGCCCAAGGGGGGCATCGGCTGGGTCTGCCCGCCCGCCCTCGACGGCGACGCCGTCTCGCGGCTGGACGCCCTGTCGATGCAGCTGCCTTCGCCGTGGGTGATGGACTGGACGGCGCTCGCCTCGATCGACGTCGAGGGCGCCAGCCGCCTGCAGAAGCTGTTCGTGGGCTGGTCGAAGCAACCGCTGTCGCTCGAGTGGATCGCCGGCGAGAAGCTGTTCGCGGTGCTGCAGGACATCGCCCCCACGGGCGTGCGCGACGTCGACCCCGTCTACTGGATGCTGCGCCTGGAGGCCCTGCGCCTGGCCCATCGGCCCGACCAGTTCGACGAAGTGGCGATCGACTACTGCGTCACCTTCGAGGTCTCCCCGCCCAGCTGGGAGAACTCGCGTTGCAAGGCCCAGCTGAGCGGCAGCACGCAGAACACGCAGCCGCTGTCGTTGTCGGTGGTCGGCGAGGCCACCACCAGCTTCATGGACACCTCCATGCTGAACGAGGAGGAGGCCCCTGCGCAGCAGGTGCGGATCACCTCGCTGGAGCTGGCCGGCCAGCTGTCGGGCGACCTGTCGGAGCTGCTGGGTCGCCTGAGCACGCAGGTGGGCGATTCGCGCGTCATCCGCATCTCGTGCGCGCTGCTGATGCGCGTGGACTTCGTGGCCGCCGGCGACCTGCTCAACTGGGTGGCGCAACGCCATGCCGAGGGCCGCGAACTCGTGTTCCACGAGACACACCGGCTGGTGGCCCTGATGTTCGGCGCCATGGGCATCAACGAGACGGCGCGCGTGCAGTTGCGCCACCTCTGAAGTCAAGTCGGCACACACTCTCCGGCAATCATTGAAACAAGGCGCCTGACGCAAGTCCGGCGCCTTTTTTCTCGCCGTCAAGAATGACCCCGCGGAGCAGAAAGTTCCCGGAAAACGAGGTAAAGCCGCCTTTACCACGAATTAACGCCTTTGTGTTGTTCCTGACCGACTTTTTAAGCCATCGAGGGCAAACCCCTAGGTAGGATTTGTTCGTCGCTCTTCGGAGCACTTCGAACTTTCCAAGGAACCTATCGTGAAAAAGACCTTCATCGCCGGCGCCGTCGCCGTCCTCTCCCTGGCCGGCAATTCGGCTTTCGCCCAGGGCTACGTGGGCATCAACCTCGGCCAGAGCCACGCCAACCGCGCCTGTGACGCCGGCGCCGCGAGCGGCCTGCTGACCAACTGCGACAAGAGCGACTTCGCCTGGAAGATCAACGGCGGCTACCAGCTGCCGGGCACCCCGTGGGCGGGCGAACTGACCTACTTCAACCTGGGCAAGTTCAAGGGCACGGGCCCGACAGCCTCCGGCACCGCCAAGGATTCGTACTGGGGCCTGGGCGGCGCCTACCGCCCGGACTTCGGCAGCGGCTGGGGCGGCGTGGCCCGCGCCGGCGCCGCCTACGGCACCAGCAAGGTGGACTACAGCCTGGGCGGCGTCTCCGGCGAACAAACGAAGAACGGCTGGCATCCGTACTACGGCCTGGGCGTGACCTATCAGGTGGCCAAGAACATCAAGATCGAGGGCGACTGGGACAACACCCGCATCACCTCGCAGGTGCCGTCCTACGGTTCGTCGACCGCCGTCGTCAACAGCTACACGGTCGGCGCGTCGTTCGGCTTCTGACGCCGCCTGCCTGCGGTCCGGCCCAGCCCGGCCGCAGGCCCACCCAGGGCCCCGGGAAGCGAGGATCACCTCCGCGCCCGGGCCGGCGCCCCTTCGGGCGCGGCGACCGTCGCAGGGCCTCAGGCGCTGCGGGCCGCTTCCATCTGGACCAGGCCTTCGAACAGCAGGCTGTCGACGATCTCGAACTCGACATCCAGCGCCGGCGCCAGCTTCACGGCCGCGCCGCCGGCGATGAGCACCTTGGGCGGCTGGCCGCCGCGCACGGCAAGCCGCTTGTGCTGCCGCTCGACCGCACCGGCGATCGCGAACACGCCGCCCGACATCAGCGCGTCGCTCGTGTTGGTGGGAAATTCGGTGGTCTCGCCGGTGGGCACCTTCAGGCCGGCCGTGCCCATCTCGAGGGCGCGCAGCATCAGGCCGAAGCCCGGCAGGATCAGGCCGCCCAGGAAGCGGCCGTCGGCATCCAGCGCGTCGATCGTGACGGCGGTGCCCACCATCACCACCAGCGCCGGCCGCGGCGGATGGCCGGTGGCGGCGGCCTCGGCCGTCATCCGCGCGCGGGCGCCCACGAGGGCGACCCAGCGGTCGGCACCCAGGCGCGCCGGGTGGTCGTAGCCGTTGCTGACGCCGGCCTCGGCCGGCCGGGGCACCACCCAGCGCGGGACGACGTCCCACAGCTCCATCTGCTCCTCGACGCGGCGGCGCACCGCGTCGCCGGCCACCACGCAGCCCAGCATGCGGTCGGGCGGGGGCAGGTCGGCCCATTCCACCTCGGCCAGGTCGTCGATGGTCTCCAGGAAGACGGCGCCGTGGCGCACGGGCGGCTGGCCGGGAAGCGCTTGCGCGAACAGCGCCCATTTCAGGCGCGTGTTGCCGATGTCGATGGCGAGGAAGCTCACAGTGCGCGAGCGTATCAGCCCACCCCCTGCCGGCGACCGGGTCGTGGACAGTGGAAACCCACAGGTGTGTCGGGAAGGTCACACTCGGGTCTGCGCCGGCTTGCCATCCGGGCGGAAATTGACGTTTACGTAAACGTCAATTCGCCCGATACTTGCATCCCTGTCGTCCAACCCCGTCCGACGCCCCGACTGCCATGACCGACCTCTCCGCAGAATTCAAGGCCCTCGCCGCGTACAAGCCCGCCCACAAGGTGCGCTTCGTCACCGCCGCCAGCCTGTTCGACGGCCACGACGCCGCCATCAACATCATGCGCCGCATCCTGCAGGGCATGGGCGCCGAGGTGATCCACCTGGGCCACAACCGCTCGGTCGACGAGGTCGTCACCGCCGCGCTGCAGGAAGACGTGCAGGGCATCGCCGTCAGCAGCTACCAGGGCGGCCACAACGAATACTTCGCCTACATGGTGGACCTGCTGCGCGAGCGCGGCGGCGAGCATATCCAGGTGTTCGGTGGCGGCGGCGGCGTGATCGTGCCGGCCGAGATCCGCGCCCTCGCCGAGAAGGGCGTGCGCATCTACAGCCCCGAGGACGGCCAGCGCATGGGCCTGCAGGGCATGATCGGCGAGATGGTGATGACCTGCGACAAGGACATCTCGTCCTTCGCGCCGGCCAGGCTCGACGAGCTGCGCGGCCACGGCCCGCAGGCCTGGCGCAAGCTGGCACAGCTGATCACCGCGCTCGAGAACAAGGGCCTGGACGCCGAGCGCGTGGCCGCGGTGCACGCGGCGGCCAGGGAGGTCAGGACGCCGGTCATCGGCATCACCGGCACCGGCGGCGCGGGCAAGTCCTCGCTCACCGACGAGCTGATCCGGCGCATCCGGCTGGACCAGCGCGACCGCCTGCACATCGCCGTCATCTCGATCGACCCCTCGCGCCGCAAGAGCGGCGGCGCGCTGCTGGGCGACCGCATCCGCATGAACGCGATCTCGCCGTGGGCCGACGGCCAGCCCAAGGTCTACATGCGCTCGCTGGCCACGCGCGACGCCGGCTCCGAGATCAGCCAGGCGCTGCCCGACGTGCTGGCCGCCACGAAGCTGGCCGGCTTCGACCTGATCGTCGTCGAGACCTCGGGCATCGGCCAGGGCGACGCCGCCATCGTGCCGCTGGTGGATGTGCCGATGTACGTGATGACGCCCGAGTTCGGCGCCGCCAGCCAGCTCGAGAAGATCGACATGCTCGACTTCGCCGAGTTCGTCGCCATCAACAAGTTCGACCGCAAGGGCGCCGCCGACGCGCTGCGCGACGTCTCCAAGCAGGTGCAGCGCAACCGCGAGGCGTTCACGGTGATGCCCGACAGGATGCCGGTGTTCGGCACCATGGCCAGCCGCTTCAACGACGACGGCGTCACCGCGCTGTACCAGGCGATGAAGCCGCGCCTCGTCGCGCTCGGGCTGGCGCTGGACGAAGGCGCGCTGCCGCCGGTGGCCACCCGCTTCTCCACCCACCAGACGCCCATCGTGCCGGCCGCGCGCACGCGCTACCTGGCCGAGATCGCCGACACGGTGCGCGGCTACAAGAAACAGGCCCTCGCGCAGGCGCGCCTCGCGCGCGAGGTGCAGCAGCTGCACGGCACCGCGCG
>JBJMWE010000017.1:0-9022 GCA_045810285.1 Vitreoscilla sp.
CTGGTCGACGTCGCCGGCCTGCTTCTTGAGCGCGTCCGCTGCGGCGCCCGCGGGGGCGGCCGGCTGCGCGCCGGGCGCGGGCGCGGGGGCAGGCGCGTCCGGCGCGGCGGGGCTGGTGGTGCCCGGCGTGGTGTCCGGTTGCGCCTGCGCGGCGACGCTCGTCAGGAGCCCGCACGCGAGCGCCAGGGCCGCGCCGTTCCAGTTTGCCGATGTCATGTTCATTGGTGCTTGAAATTGAGGGTGCCCAGGCCGGACTGCACGGCGTGCTCCAGCGCGTCGCGATTGTCCACCGGCCGCAGCGCCACATCCTCGCGCACCAGGTCGGGCGAGATCACGCCGAGTTCCTGGTCGGTCAGCGTCAGGCTCGATTGCACGACGGGATGCGTCTTGGACGGGTAGATGACGAACAGCGTGCCCTTGTCCCACAGCCCGGCGAATTCATGTGCCGAGAAGGCGATGTTGCCCGCCGCCGGATCGGCGATGAACACCTTGCCGTCGCGAATGCCCTTGACCACCACGAAATGCTTGAAGCCGGCGTAGTCGATCGGCACGATGGCCGGCTCGCCCAGCTTGGCCAGGTCGTTCATGTCGGCGCGAAAGCCGCCCGAATCGCTGCCCAGCGTCGCGACGTAGCGCTTCATGTCCAGCAGCGAGAAGCCGCGGCGCGCGATGATCTTGTCCTGCTCGCCGTGTTCCAGCATGCCCTTCATCGCGTCCTGCTCGCTGATGTTCAGGCCGAGGTGGAACTTCAGGATGGTGGTGAGCGCCGCCGAGCCGCAGCTGTAGTCGTAGGCCTGGTGGACGATGTGCTTGTACTTGAAGTACTCGTTCGGGTAGACCTGCACCGACTCCGGCGAGATGCCGCCGTTCATCTTCGCGACGTTGATCTCGTAGTCCAGCGGCGGGCGGTTCAGGGGCTCGTTGCGCGAGCCGACGCCCGCGCCGATGATGGCGGCGGCGACGACGCCCAGGAGGATCAGCAGCATGGTGGTCTTGCCTCAGGTGGTCGGGCTATTTCGGCCAGAGATTGAGCTGGCCCGTCATCGAGGCGGTGCCGTTGAGGGTCAGCGCGCCGAGGCTGCCCGCCAGGGGCGCGTTCGCATCGGTCTGCACGCCGATGCCATGGACGCCGAAGTCCTGCGCGTTGAGATAGGCCGGCATGCCGATCGCGAGATAGCCGGTGCCGTCCGGCTTGACCGACGGGTCGATCGTGATCGAGAACAGCTGCAGCCCGCCGCCGAAGTTCTGCACGATGGCGTAGGTCGTGATGCCGTTCACGTTGAAGCCCGCCGCGATGTTGCTGGGCGGCGCCGTGCCGGCGATCTGGCGCGTGTTCAGCTGCAGGTCCACGGCGATGGCGATGCCCTTGCCGGAGACGCCGCGCAGCTCCTCGTCGTCCAGCGCCTTCTTCTCGGCGAAGGCGCCGGTGGACGCGGCGGCGAGTGCGCCGGCGAGCGCGAGGCGTGGGAACGTGGCGTGCATGCGTGCGCTCATTGACCCGTCCTGAACTTGATGTCGAGATAGTTGATCTGCAGCGACGCGATGCTGGCCGACCCGAGGTTGGTCGTGGTGGCCGCGGCGCCGTTGACGCCGGCCGTCGTGAACGAGATGTTGTCGATGCGCAGCGTGGCCGCGGGCACCGGGTCGCTCGTGGTGGGCCAGCCCACCTGCAGGTGCAGGTATGAGCCGGTGGCATCGGTGGCCGCGTTGAACAGGCCGGGGTGCTTGTCGAGGTCGGCCAGCATGTAGACGCCGCCGGTGGTGGCGTCGACCAGGTGGATGCCGGTGAGCGCCATCACGTCGCCGCGGTCGATGCTGCCGTCGGCCGCGCGGCCGCGCGAGTAGACGGACAGGCTGCCGACGTCCAGTTGCGTGCCCAGGCCGAAGGCGATGCCTTCCGTGTTGGCCACCTGCGACGGCGCGACGTACAGGCCGCCGCCCTTCATCGTGAGATCGAGCACCTGCAGCGTGCCGCCGAAGAAGTTCGCGCCCGCGGCGCAGGCGCCGGCGGCGAACGAGCCGCAGTTGGAGAAGTCGGCTGTCAGCGACCACTTCTGGTTGCCCGCCGCATTGAGCGGGAAGTCGATCGCGATCATCTCCGTGCCGGCCGCCGTGGGACGCAGCGACAACTGGTACGGGTCGGCGAACGGGTCGGCGTCGTCGGTGCGCGACAGGTCGAGCCCGGACAGCGTCAGCGCGCTGCCATTGGGCGAGACGTAGCTGAGCGTCAGCGGGTTGGCGAGGCTGCTCGTGAGCGAGAAGTTGTTCAGGTTGAACGCGATGCCGTCGGCGCCGCGCACCGCGGACAGCTCGTCGTCCTGCAGCGCCTGCATCGCGTGGGACGTCGCGGCGGGCGGCGTCGCGGCGGCGGCGGGCAGTGCCAGCACGAGCAGGCCGGTGAAGGCGGCGACGCGCAGCGGCGCACGCCATCGCATCGCGATGGCCCGTCCGGTCGCGCTGGGTGCCCCGCCGCGCATCATGGCCCGATCTTGGGCACGTTGGGCGGCACGGTGCCGGTGGTGTTGATCGCGTTCAGGCGATCGGTCCAGTTCATCCAGAAGCCGGCCTGCGACGTGGCCGGCGCACCGACCGCGGCGTTGGTGGTCGGATAGGTCACGGCGGACTTCAGGATCGACAGGAAGAAGTCGCGGCTCGCGCCGTCGGCGGTGCCGGCCGTCACGCCGCCGATCTGGTTCAGCGCCAGGCTGCAGCTGCCGGAGCAGCCGGTCAGGGCGGTCGACTGCGAGCCCAGCGAGCTCATGGGGCCGTTGGGCGTGTTGATGGTGAGCGAGCCGCTGACCGTGTTCATCAGCAGGCCGACGTCGCCCGTGATGCCGCCGAAGCCCACGCGCATGCCCACCACCTGGCGGTCGCCGGCGGCGGCGCTGCCCGAGTAGACCCATTCGAAGTACGGGTTGGCGATGGCGACGGTGCGGTGCGCGTCGTCGAGGTCGCTGCGGCCGAAGCTCAGCCTGGAGATGTCGATGTCGGTGCTGCCGTCGGCGTGGCGGCCGAGCACCAGGCCTGACAGCGTCGACGACATCGTGATGTCGGCGCTCAGCGTGATGCGCGAGAAGTCGTAGCCGCCCTGCGTCGTGTTGTTGAGGTCCAGCAGCGCCTGGCCATAGACGCCGGAGAGCTCCGCGTCGTCGAGCGGCTTCAGCTTCGGCTTGCCGCTTTCCTGCGCATGCGCCGATCCGACGAGGAGCGCGCAGGCGAGCAGCGTGGCGTGGGCGGCGAGGACGTGGCGGGTGGTCATGGCGGGATTGTCCGTTGAAGCGCCGTGCAGGACACCCTTGGACGTGGGACGAAGTTCGCGCTTGGCGGAGAACAAAGGCCCCGTGACGGTGATCACGGGGCCTTTGGAGGAATGGTCCGGCCCTCGGTCAAGCGGGCCGGGGATCATTCAGGCAGATCAGTGCGCCCACATCCACACGGTCGTGCCGCGCATGTCGAGCTGGTTGATCGCGATCGAGCCGAACGAGGTCGTCGTGCCGGCGGCGTTGTTGCCGGCGTGGCCCAGGGTGATCGAGCCGACCTTGATGGTGGGCAGGACGGCCGTCGACAGCAGCGTGTCGTTCGGGAAGGCGAACTGGACGACGTCGGACGTGCCGTCGTAGTCGACCAGCGTGGCGCCGACCGAGGCCAGGATGCCGGAGAACGTGGCGGCATTGATGATGTCCACGTCCATGTGCATCAGGCCCTTGATGCTGATGTTGTTGAAGCTGACCGAGCCGCCGTTGGCGTCGGTGTCGGTGTACTGGAACGAACCGATGTTGATGTTCAGGTTGGCGCCGATCGACACGCCGTCCTGGCCGGCGACGGTGCTCAGCTCGTCGTCGGCGATGGTGGTCATGGCGGAAGCCGACAGGGAAGCGGCGACCAGGGCGGCAGCGGTGGCAAGCTTGAAGAACTTCATGTTTGTCTCTCCAGAATAGATTGAAATATGGAACCTTTAAAACCCCTCGCGAGCTTGTCAGGTCTGAGCGCCCGGGGTTTTGCCTCGAGGTGCCGTCGACGGTTCCGATGAACCGCCTGCCGCCGCTTCAAACCATTCCTTTGATCGCGTGCCGCAACTATGTTCGGATTCCATGCATCACGCACTGACTTGCGGAGCCAAGGCCATGGCTTGAGAAACCAGGGGTGGAGGGTAACTTCCCTAGTTTTCGGGAGGCCGCCGGCCCTCGCTCTCATGATCCGGAAGCGCTTGCCTGCCAGTGAAAAGTCAAGCACCACAAGTGCTTAGGTGATAACCCGCTGCCGGCACCCCGCCCGGCCTGGCTCGCGGAGCCATTTCGAAAATCGGCAGGGAATATCTTTGGAAATAAGAAATGGAGCCGTTCGGCTCCATTCTTGAAATCCCGCTGGTTATTTTCCAGGGGAGCGTTCCGGAAATTGGACCTGTAATATCAGGCGGCGCACCGCAGGGTATTTGGCGTACGGCCGAACCAGCGTTTGCAGGCGCGATAGAAATTGCTGGGATCGGAGAATCCGAGGGCGAAGCTCATTTCCGTCGGGCTGTAGGCGCCATTGACGAAGTAGCGTTGCGCCAGCTCGCGGCGGGTGTCGTCGACCAGCTCGATGAAGCTGGTGCCTTCCTCGGTGAGTCGGCGCTGCAGGGTGCGCTCGCTCATGCACAGCGTGGCGGCCACCAGCTCGCGGCGCGGATCGCCCTTGGAGATCAGCTGCATCAGCGCCTGGCGCACGCGCGCCGTGATGCAGCCGCCCTGTTCGGCGGCCAGCTGCGCCACCATGCGCTCGCACATCTCGCCCACCGTCGGGTCGGAGGTGGGGAAGGGGATGTCGAGCGCCGACAGCGGCAGCTCGATGACGAAGGCGGCCGCGCCGAAGTGCACGGGGCAGCCGAAGGCGTCCTCCCACGGCGTCGGATCGGCCGGCGCGGCGTACGGGTGGTGCACGCGCAGCGGGTTCACCTTCTCGCCGACGAGCCAGAACATGCCCTTGAGGAAGGTGGCCGCCATGAAGTCGTAGCGCTGCTGCGGCACCGCCATCTTGCCCGCCGAGATGCGCAGCGTGATGCGGCAGGCGTCCTCGTCGACGTGCATGCCGACGCTGGACGACGGCATGTCCACGCCGACGGAAGTGGTCGGCGAGATCAGGCTGGTGTAGCGCGCCATGCGCTGCAGGCCGCTGCGCAGGTCGGGCGCCGACAGGATCAGGCTGGACAGCGAACCCAGGCCGATCAGCGGCTGGCGCGGGCAGGTGGACAGGCCGACGGCGGCGTCGCCCGTCTTCTCGACGGCCACGCGCCAGGCGACGCTGAAGATGTCGGCGAGCTGCTCGGCGTCGACGGATTCGTTCGGGTCGGGATTGAGGCCGGCCTCCGCGAGGATGCCTGGCAAGTCGAGACCGCGCTGTGCAAAGCCGTCCTTCATCGCCTTGAACGCGCTGAGCTGGGACAGGGGAACGACGACCACGGGGGACTCCGATTCGCTGCGAGAACCGGCGGTCGAAGGCACCGTCGGATCTCTTGGCCAAAATAGAACGACCGTTCTATTTATTGAATGAAATGTTAGACAGCGGGTCCGTGCGCCGACATGGGATGAACCCGCAGTCCGCCCCTTTCGGGTGCCCTCCGGGGCGTCGGTGGGGCGCTTTCCCCCCAACTTGGGTGAAGGGTAAGTACCGTTTGTCGCGCGCATCCCGAAACGGCCCGTTTTCCGGGCGTGGAATGGTTGCATCGGGCCGGCGAGCGCCTCGTCCCGGTGCGCCGGGACAGGGGCTGGCCGCGCGGCGCGCCGGTCGTCGCGGGCCTGCGGGGCGTCCCGCGCGGCGACGCGTTCGAACCGCAGCGAACGATCGTGCGAAAAAGAGACAGTCCGGCGCTCAGGCGCCGGCCTTGCGGCTGTTGCCGCGGGCCGTCGCTACCGGGTACTTCGCGGCGTTCAGCGCGATCTTGCGATCGGCGGCGGCCAGCAGGTCGATGCCCAGCTGGTCGGCCAGCTGGATCAGGTACAGCAGCACGTCGGCGGCCTCGTGCGCGATCTGCTCGCGCTGCGGGTCGGTGGGCGCGCGGCTCTGTTGCTCCGTCATCCACTGGAAGTGCTCCAGCAGTTCCGCGGCTTCGACCGACAGGGCGCAGGCCAGGTTCTTCGGCGAGTGGAACTGGCCCCAGTCGCGCGCCTGCGCGAAGGCGCGCAGGCGATCGCGCAGGGAATCGAGGTCGGTGCTCATGACGCGCAGCATAGCCGCGCGCAGGGGCGTTCCGCGGCCATGCCATAGTCCGCGCTGGACTGGCTGGCCGCGGCGCCCACGAGGCGCGCGCGACGGCCGATTCGACACCCCCGCCACGAAGGAACACTGCCCATGCCGTTCGTCTCCGCCCGCCACCTGGTGCCGGGCCTCGTCATCACCCTGGTCGCCGGCGCAGTGCTGGCGGCCGCGCCGTCCCGGCCGGCCTCGGCGCCGCACGGCTACGACCAGCCGCCCAAGGCCATCCTCGACGTGCTGCATGCGCCGGCGCCCCCGACGGTCTTCACCAGCCCGACGCGCCAGGCACTGCTGCTGGTCTCGTGGCAGGAATTCCCGCCGATGTCTCGCGTGGCGGCGCCGTTCCTGAAGCTGGCCGGCAGCCGCATCGAGGTCGCCAACCACAGCAAGCACGACACCCCGGGTGGCTACGGCATCACGCCGTGCGCGCGCTCGTTCGGGCTCGTCACCGTGCCGGGCGGCGCGGCCACCGCCGTGCAGTTGCCTGCGGGCGCCTGCGCGGGCCGGCCGACCTGGTCGCAGGACGGCAAGCGCTTCGCGTTCGCCAACACCGCGAAGGACTCGGTCGAGCTGTGGATAGTCGACGCCACCACCGGCGCCCTGCGCAAGGTGCCGGGCGTGCGCCTGAACCCGATGATGGACAACCACCTGCAGTGGATGCCCGACCACAAGGCACTGCTGGTCAAGATGGTGGCCAGCAAGGGCGCACCGCCGCCCGAGCCGGTCGTGCCGCCCGGCCCCAGCATCCAGGAGACGGGCTCGGGCAAGGGCGAGAGCAGCACCTACGAGACACGCGACACGCTCAAGGGCCCGCACGACGAGGACCTGTTCGACTGGTACGCCGCCTCGCAGGTCGCCCTGGTCGACGCGGCCACGCTGGCGGTCACGCCGGTGGGCAAGGCCGGCAACGTCGCCGACGTCGATCCGGCGCCGGACGGCCGGCACATCCTCGTGTCGGTGATCCACAAGCCGTACTCCTACGTCACCACGTACGAGCGTTTCCCGCGCGAAGTCGAGGTCTGGACGCTGGGCAAGGCCGGCGCCGTCACCCGCCACACCGTCGCGTCGATCCCGCTGACCGACCGCGTGCCGGTGGCGGGCGTGCCGACGGGCCCGCGCGAATTCGCGTGGCGTTCAACCGACCCGGCCACGCTGGTGTGGTCCGAGGCGCTGGATGGCGGCGACTGGAAGGTCAAGGTGCCGCAGCGCGACAAGGTGATGCTGCAGAAGGCGCCGTTCACCGCGCCGCCGGTGGAGATCGCGCGCACCGAGCAGCGCTTCGTGGGCTTCCAGTGGACGGAGAAGCGCGACGTCGCGCTGCTGGACGAGTACGACGAGAACCGCCACTGGAAGAAGACGTCGCTGATGGACGTCGACCATCCGCAGGCCGACAAGCGCGTGCTGTGGGACTTGTCCAGCGACGAGAAGTACGCCGACCCGGGCAGCCCCGTCTACCGGGTGCAGGCCGACGGCCAGTACCTGATCCGCATGCAGGGCGACGCGCTCTGGCTGTCGGGCACGGGCGCCTCGCCCGACGGCGATCGCCCGTTCCTCGACCGCCTCGACCTCGCCACGCGCAAGACCGAGCGCCTGTTCCGCAGCGACCGCGATTCGCTCGAGCGCTTCGTCGCGTTCACGGGCCCGGACGACCACGTGTTCCTGACCTGGCACCAGTCGACCACCAGCCCGCCCAACGCCTACCTGCGCACGCTCGCGCCCGCGCGTGACGCGGGCGCGAGCGCACCCGCCGGCGAGGCCGCCTTCGCGTCGAACCGGGTGGCCCTCACGCACATCCCGGATCCGACGCCGGCGGTGCGCGCGATCAGGAAGCGCCTGGTGACCTACAAGCGTGCCGACGGCGTCGACCTGTCGTTCACGCTGTACACGCCGCCGGGCTATGTGGAAGGCACGCGCGTGCCGACGATCCTGTACGCGTACCCGCTGGACTACGCCGACGCATCCAAGGCCGGGCAGGTCTCCGGTTCGCAGGCGACGTTCACGCGCCTGCGCCAGTACCAGCTGCTGCTGCTGGCCGGCTACGCCATCATCGACCGTGCCTCGTTCCCGGTGATCGGCGACCCGAAGAAGGCCTACGACGACTACATGCCGCAGCTGGTGGCCGACGCCAAGGCGGCGGTCGACGAGGCCGTGCGGCTGGGCGTGGCCGATCCCGAGCGCATCGGCGTCACGGGCCACAGCCATGGCGCGCTGATGACGGTCAACCTGGTGGCGCACTCCGACCTGTTCCGCGCCGGCGTCGCCACCAGCGGCTCGTACAACAAGACGCTGACGCCGTTCGGCTTCCAGAGCGAGCGCCGCTCGGTGTGGGAGTCGCCCGAGGTCTACCAGAAGGTCTCGCCGTTCTTCTCGGCCGACAGGATCAAGCTGCCGCTCCTGATCATGCACGGCGAGGACGACGCGAACCCGGGCACGACGCCGCTGCAGTCGCAGAAGCTGTTCGAGGCGATCCGCGGCAACGGCGGCACGGCGCGCCTGGTGATGCTGCCGCACGAGCCGCACTGGTACTCCGCGATGGAGTCGCAGGAGCAGCAGATCTACGAGATGGTGACCTGGTTCGACAAGTACGTGAAGAACGCGGCGCCGCGCGCGGCGGCCGCGGCCTCGCAAGCCGCCAAATGAACGAAGGGCGTCGGGAGACGCCCTTTTTTTTTGGTTCATCGCCGATCTGCGGGGAGGCTGCCGGCAACGTGGCTGGCGGGGCGGGGGCATCGCCTCACGGACAGGCTCATCCCTTGACCCGGTCATCCTGCGCGCAGTCGCAGGATCCACC
>JBJMWE010000018.1:0-25669 GCA_045810285.1 Vitreoscilla sp.
ACGTGCTGTTCTGGGCCCTGATCGCGATCGTCGTCGGCTCGACCGCGACCGGCTGGCTCGGCACGCTGCAGCACCGCGGCGTCGACTTCAGCTTCTGGATCGGCAACCAGGGCCTCGAGTACACGAGCATGGGTCGCCTCTGGCAGTACCTGCTGTTCGTGGGCCTGCTCCTGTGGGTCGTGCTGCTCGGCCGCGCGCTGTGGCCGGCGCTGGTGAAGCCCTCGGAATCGCGCGGCCTGATCGCCATGGTGTTCCTGTCGGCGACCTGCATCGGCGGCTTCTACTCGACCTCGCTCGTGTGGAACCAGCATTCGCACTATTCGATGATCGAGTATTGGCGCTGGTGGCTCGTGCACCTGTGGGTCGAGGGCTTCTTCGAAGTCTTCGCCACCGCGGTCGTGGCGCTGATCTTCACGAAGCTGGGACTGGTCCGTGCGGAGAGCGCGAATCGCGCGATCGTCGCGGAAACCATCGTGTTCCTGTTCGGCGGCATCCTCGGCACGCTGCACCACCTGTACTTCACGGGCGCGCCGACTTCCGTCATCGCGGTCGGCTCGGTGTTCTCCGCGCTCGAGGTCGTGCCGCTCACGCTGATCGGGCTGGAAGCACTCCAGACCTACAAGCGCTCGCAGGCCGCGTCCTGGCTCGGCGCGTACAAGTGGCCGGTGATGTGCTTCGTCGCGGTCGGCTTCTGGAACACGGTCGGCGCCGGGCTCCTGGGCTTCGCGATCAATCCGCCTGCGTCGTTGTACTACGTGCAGGGCCTGAACATGACGGCGGCCCACGGCCACGCCGCCCTGTTCGGCGTCTACGGCATGCTGGGCATCGGCCTGATGCTGTTCTGCCTGCGCGGCCTCTACGACCGGGGCCTGCACGTCGACCGCATCCTGCGGCCCGCGTTCTGGGCGCTCAACGGCGGCCTGGCGATGATGGTGTTCCTCTCCATCCTGCCCGCGGGCATCTACCAGGCCTGGGCGTCGATCGACAAGGGCATGTGGTACGCCCGCTCGCCGGAGATCGTGCACTCGACCGTCATGGAGACGCTGGTGTGGCTGCGCGTGCCGGGCGACATCCTGTTCGCCGGCGGTGCCGTGCTGCTCGCGTGGTACGCACTGAACCTGCTGCGCCGCCCGGGCAAGACCCAGGCGGTCCCGACTGGCCAGCCGCAAGCGGCCGTCCGTTGACGAGGGCGGGAGGCGGTTCGCGCCGCCTCCCTTCACCACCATGAAGCTCACCACCTTCACCGACTACAGCCTGCGCGTGCTGATCTACCTCGCCGCCGATCCCGGGCGCAGGGTCACGATCGCCGAGATCGCCAAGGCCTTCGAGATCTCCGAGGCGCACCTGATGAAGGTCGTCCACACGCTGGGACGCCTGGGACTGGTGGCGACCGTTCGCGGCAAGGGCGGCGGGCTCGCCCTGGCGATGCCCGCCGAACAGATCGGCGTCGGCGACGTCGTGCGCGCGACCGAAGGCGCCGCCATGCCGGCCGAATGCTTCGGCAAGGGCGCGTGCTCGATCGTCAGCGTCTGCCGCCTGCGCAGCGTGCTGCGGGACGCCGTCGATGCGTTCTACGACGTCCTCGACCGCTGCACGCTGGCCGACATCGTCACGGATGGCGCCGCGCTGGCGCCGATCCTCTTCAAGGGCCGGGTCCCCGTGGGCCCGTCGACCGGAGCCGCCACATGACCACGGCGATGGCGGTCGAGGCCGCCGGGAGTGCGCCTCCGTTTCCGTATTCGGGCCCCGAGGCGCTGCGCCTGCCGATACGCAACGCGCTCTCGCGGGTCGTCGATCCCGAGGTCGCGATGACCATCGTCGACGTGGGCCTGGTCTACGGCGTCCGGGTCGACGACAAGCAGGTGCAGGTGCTGGTCACCATGACCTCGGCCGCCTGTCCGGTCGTCGACGTGATCATCGACGACATCTGGTGCGAGCTGTCGCGCGTCGTGCCCGAGTCGCTGCAGATCGATGTCGAACTCGTCTGGGAGCCGCCATGGACACCCGATCGCATGACCGATCGCGCCAAGCGCACGATGGGCTGGTGACCGGTGCCTGCCTCGCGGCGCTCGCGTGCGCGGCCATCGCGCTCGTCGCGGCGGTCGCCGGAGGGCTGCTGCGGGCCTGTCCTGCGCCTGCGCCGTCGACCTTGCCCTCCTGGCTGGTGGCCGGCGCCGCCTCGCACGCGGCGCTCATGGTCTGCGGCGTGCTGGGCACGGTGATCGGCCTCGAACGCGCCGTCGCGCTCCGGCGGTGGGGCGCCTTCGCGGCGCCGCTCGCCTCGGCCTGCGGGGCCCTCGCGGCGCTCGCCGGCCATGCCGAGGCCGCCGGCGGGTTGTTCGTGCTGGCCGCTGCGGCGTTCGTCGCGGTCAACCTCGTCATCCTGCGCAGGCAGCCGGCGGCGCACACGGCGATGCTGCTGGCCGGCGCCCTGGCGTGGCTGGCGGGTTGCCTGGTGCATCTCCTCGGCGGCGGGACGGCCGTGCCGATGTGGCTCGCCTTCCTCGTGCTGACCATCGCCGCCGAACGGGTCGAGATGACGCGGCTGGCGCGACGCGCGCGGCACGCCGGATGGCAACTGGGGGCCGCGACGGCCGTGATGATCGTCGGGGCCGGCGTGGCCGCGTCGCGCCCTGCCTCCGGCGTGGCCGGTCCCGGCCTGTTCGGCGCCGGGCTCGTCCTGCTGTCCGCGTGGCTCCTGACCCATGACATCGCGCGCCGCACGATCTTCGGCACCGGACTGAGCCGCTACATGGCCGTCTGCCTGCTCACGGGCCATGCCTGGCTCGGTATCTCGGGCATTGCATGGCTGGGCCTCGCATGGGGGCTGCCCGTGCGCGACATGGCGCTGCATGCGCTCGGGCTCGGGTTCGTGGGCAGCATGATGATGGCCCACGCCCCGGTGATATTGCCGGCGCTGACGCGCGTGCGCCTGCGCTTCGGCGCGGTCTTCTACATGCCGTTCGCCGTGCTGCACGGTTCGCTCCTCGTCCGGCTCGGCCTGGGCGCGGGCGACCCGATCCAGCGCGGCGTCGGTGCGGCGTTGAATGCGCTGGCGATCGCGCTCTTCGCCGCGACCGTCATCGCCTCGGCGGTCGCCTGGCGCCTGACGCGGCATCGCCCCGTCGCCCTGGAAGGATCCTGATGGCCGAACTTCTCTTCATCGCCGAGCCGCGCCGGACGCCCGATCCGGAGGCCACCGGCTTCGCCCTGTGGCGCCTCGGGTTCCGCCCGTTCTACCTGCTCGCCAGTGCCTTCGGTGCGCTGTCGGTGGCGCTGTGGGCCCTGCAGTTCTCCGGGTGGCTGGGCCATGCGTACCTGCGCGGCCCGATGTGGCATGCGCACGAGATGCTGTTCGGGTTCGTGTTGCCTGTCGTCGTCGGCTTCCTGTTCACGGCGGGGCGGAACTGGTCCGGCCACCCCACGCCCACGGGCCGCGCCCTGATGGCGCTCGCGACGCTGTGGCTCGCGGGCCGCCTCCTGGTCCTGACGCCCTTTGCGTGGACGGCGGCCGCGGTCGACGTGGCGTTTCCGTTGGCCGCCGCGCTCGGCCTGGCGCGTCCCTTCATCGCGAGCGCGAACCGGCGCAACGACTTCTTCGTGGGCGTGCTGGTGGCCATGGCGCTCGCCAACGCCATGGTGCACTTGTCGGAACTGGGCATCGTGCCCCTGCTCGGCTGGCGCGGCGTCGGGATCGGACTCGACCTGGTGCTGTTCGTCGTCTCCGTCGTCACCGGCCGCGTGCTGGTGATGTTCACGAACAATGGCGTGCCGGGCGCCGGCGCCCGACGGCTGCCATGGCTCGAGAGAGCCGCCTCGGGCGCCATCGTCGTCCTGGCGATCGTCGATGCACTGGCCATCCATCCCTGGCTGACCGCGTGCGTCGCGAGCGCCGGAGCGCTCGCGCAGCTCGCGCGCTGGGTGCTGCTCAAGCCCTGGAAGACGCTCGGCGAGCCCATCGTGTGGGTGCTTCATGTCGCGACGGCCTGGATCCCGCTGCACCTGGCGATGCGGGCGCTCGCCGAAGTGGGGCAGGTTCCCGCCTCGTCGGCGACGCACGCGCTGACCGTTGGCGTCATGGGCGGCATGATCATCGCGATGATGACGCGCACGGCGCGCGGCCACACGGGGCGGTCCCTACGCGGCGGCTGGCCCGAGACCGCGATGTCCGTGCTGGTGCTCGCGGCCGCGCCGATCCGGGTCTTCGTGCCGCTGTTCGCGCCGTCGTCCACCGTGGCGGCCGTGCTGGCCTCCGCGGCCGCCTGGGCGCTGGGATTCGCGTTCTACGCCGCGCGCTACGCGCCGTTCCTCACCCGGCCTCGCGTCGACGGCCGGCCCGGCTGAGCACGATGGACTATCTCGCGATCCGGACCTTCCACGAGTCGACCGTCGCGCTGTCGGTGGCCGGCTTTGCCGTTCGTGGCGTCGCCGGCCTCCTCGGCGCGTCATGGGTGCGCGGCGGGCTCGCAAGAACCCTGCCGCACGTCGTCGACACGGCCGTGCTGACTTCGGCGCTGATGCTCGTCACCCTGCTGCACGTCAACCCGTTCGCGACGCCCTGGCTGCAGGCCAAGATGAGCGGCCTGGTCGTCTACGTCGTGCTGGGCGCGCTGGCGTTGCGTCCCGGCCTGCCTCGCGCCGGGCGGGCGTGTGCCGGCCTGGGGGCGCTGGCCACGGTCGGCTGGATCGTGTCGGTCGCCTTCACGAAGGATCCGCTCGGATTCCTGGGGCACGCCTGACCGCCGCCGTGGGATCCGCGCCCGACGTCATCCGCCGGCCGACGGCGCAGATCGACGATCCCGGGCGCCGCAGCTGCTGCGCACGACCAGGCTCACCGGCAGGGTCAGGTGCCGCGCATCGGGACTGGCCTGCACGAGCAGGTCCACCCCGGAACGGCCCAGCGCCTCGATGTCGACGCGCATCGTCGTGAGCGGGATGAGCGCGCCCGCGGCGGCGGGGATGTCGTCGAAGCCGACGATCGCGACGTCGTCCGGCACCCGCCGGCCCAGCGACTGGCACATGCGCATCGCGGCGAGCGCGGCCGCGTCGTTGTAAGCGAAGATCGCATCGACGCCGCGGGGCTGCTCGAGCAGGCGCCGCGTGGCCTCGGCGGCGCCGTCCTCCACGTTGAGTCCCGGCGCGGCGATCGCCTCGAGCTCGGGGTCGCCCAGCATGCCGGCTTCGTAGAGCGCGCGCCGATAGCCGCGCTCGCGCTCGCGGATGCTGAAATGCGCCAGCGATCCCGAGAGGAAGGCGATGCGGCGGCGACCGCAGTCGATCAGGTGGCGCGTGGCCATGAAGCCGCCGCGCTCGTTGTCGGGGTTGACGGACGGACGCCCGGGCATCCAGAAGTCGATCAATGCCAGCGGCAGGCCCAGCGAATCGAGCAGTTCGATCATCTCGACCTCGAAGAAGCCCGCGGCCAGCAGCACGTCGGGCTGGTGCAGTCGCAACTGCTCGCGCAGCGGATCCGTCGGCCCTGCGGTCAGCAGCGTGGGGACGATCCCCAGGCCGCGGCACGCCTCCTCGACCCAATGCAGGACGTACGAGAAGAACGGATTGGTGGCGAATGCGCTGTGCTGCCGGTGCACCAGGAACACGAGGCGCTGCGGCCGGTCGGCGTGCAGGCGGGTCAGGTCGTAGGCCAGGTCGCGTGCCGTCTCCCGGATGCGCAGGCGCGTCGCGTCGGAGATGCCCGGCTGGTTCTTCAGCGCGCGCGACACGGAACCGACCGATACCCCGGCCGCCCGGGCGATGTCGCGGATGCGCACCGTCGGCGCCATGTCGCTTCAGGCCGCGGCCTGCCGCGTGTCGGCGTAGGTGTCGCCCACCATCAGGCGGACGATCTCGTCGCCGTCCGTGGCCTGCGTCGCGCGCTCGCCGGCGACTTCGCCGCGCCGCATCACGACGATGCGGTCGGCGACGCCGAAGATGTCGTGCAGGTTGTGCGAGACGAGGATCACCGCCACGCCCTGCGCCTTCAGGCCGCGGATCAGCGCCATCACCTTGCGCTGCTCGGGCACGCCCAGCGCCGCGGTGGGCTCGTCCATGATCAGGAGCTTCGCGTTCCAGTAGATGGCGCGGCCGATGGCGATCGCCTGCCGCTGGCCGCCCGACAGCATGCGCACGGGGCCGGTGAGCTTCTTGTCCGGGATATGGATGTCGAGCCGGTCGAGCACTTCGCGCGCGACGCTGGCCATGCGTGCACGGTCGATCACGGGCAGCCCCAGGACACGCTTCATCGGTTCGAGTCCGAGGAAGATGTTGCTGCCGACGTCGAGGTTGTCGGCGAGCGCCAGGTCCTGGTAGATGGTCTCGATGCCGCGCGCGCGGACGGCCTGCGGATCGCCGGCCGGACACGGCTCGCCGAGGAAGCGCACCTCGCCCGCGCTCGGCACGTAGACGCCCGAGATGACCTTGATCAGCGTCGACTTGCCGGCCCCGTTGTCGCCCGCCAGCGCCACCACTTCGCCGGCATGCACCGCGAGGCCCACGTCGCGCAACGCCTCCACGCCGCCGAACCGGATCGAGGCGCCACGTACCTGCAGGACGGCGTCGGTCATCGGGCAGCTCCGTGCTGGTGTGCCGCGCGGGTTTCGCCCGTCGGGCGGCCGGACGGGCTCATGCGGCCCTCCCGAGGCGTTCCTTGGCCTGGTCGATGAGCACCGACAGCACGATGACGGCCCCGACCGCGATGAACTGCCAGAACGCATTCACGTCGATGAAGATCAGCCCGAACTGGATGACCGCGATGATCAGCGCGCCGATCAGCGTGCCGATCACGCTGCCCGTGCCGCCGAACAGGCTGGCGCCGCCGATGACGACGGCGGCGATCGAGTCCAGCAGCAGCGATTCGCCCGCGTTCGCCGCGCCGGCGCTGTAGCGCGCGGTGTAGACGATGCCTCCCACGGCAGCGAAGGCTGCCGACAGCATGTAGACGAGCACCAGGTGACGCCTGACCGCGATGCCGGCGCGCTCGGCCGACTGCTGGTTGCCGCCGATCGCGTACGTGTACTGGCCGAAGCGCGTCTGCGACAGCACGAAGTGCATCAGCAGCAGCACCACGGCGGCGATGGCCACGGGCGTCCAGCCGGTGCCCAGCCACGCCAGGCCGGGGTGGTCGACGGGCACCGTCATGCCGCTGCCGGCCGCGAGGAAGCCCGCGCCGCGCGTGACGCCGTACATCCCCAGGGTACCGATGAACGCCGGCACCCCCAGGCGCGCGATCAGCATGCCGTTGATCCAGCCCGGCACCAGGCAGACCGCCAGCGTCGCGACGATCACGACCGCCAGCGTGCCGTTGCCCGCGCCGCCCAGCCCGATGAACTGCGCGACGCACACGGCCGACAGGCCCATGATGAAACCGACGGACAGGTCGATGCCGGCGGTGATGATGACGAAGGTCTGCCCGATCGCGAGCAGCAGCGGGGCGCTCGCGGCGAGCAGGATCGCCTGCAGGTTGTAGAGGCTGCCGATGAAGGAGCGCCCGACGCGGACCTGCGACCAGGTCTCGAAGAACACGACCAGCGCGCTGAGGAACAGCCAGGGCCACAGGCGGCTGATCAGCGCGAGCCGCTCCGCGCGGCCGGAGGGGACAGGTGTCATGGGTTGGCGGCGAAAGCGCCCCGCGCGCGCAGGCGCGCGAGGCCGGGTTGCCGCTCGTCGAGCGGCACGCGACAGGCTCAGTTCGAGTAGATGAACTTGTGCACGTCCGGGCTGTCGACGTTGGACTTGTCCATCACGACGAAGCCCGTGCCGAAGGACGCCGGCACGCTCTTGCCGCGCACCAGGTCGGCGGCGTACTTGACGCCCATGTAGCCCATCTCCGACGGCTTCTGCGCGACGGCGATGTCCACCAGGCCGCTCTTGAGGTCCTGGTCGATGCCGGGTACTGCGTCGAAGGTCACCACCTTGACCACGCCCGACTTGCCGGCGTTCTTCACGCCTGCGGCGGCGCCCTTGCCGGAGAAGGTGTTGGCCGCGAAGATGCCGGCCAGGTCGGGCGTGCGCGCCAGCACGGCGCCGACGTGCGCCGCGGCGCGGTTGGCGTCGTCCTCGTTGTACTGCGTCTGCAGCACCTTGATGCCCGGGTGCTTCTTCATCTCTTCCTCGAACCCCTGCATGCGCTGGTCGGTCGACGAGATGCCCGGCTTGTTGTTCTCGACGTAGACCGAGCCCTTGTCGCCGATGGCCTTGGCCAGCGCGCGCGCCGCGATGCGGCCGCCCTCGACGTTGTCGGACGAGACGTACGAGTACGGGAAGTCCGCGTTGCCCGAGCCCGTGCGGTACTTGCCGGTACCGATGTAGGTATCGACGGTGATGACCTTGATGCCCGCGTCCGCGGCTTCCTTGAGCGGCTGGATCAGCTGGGTCTTGTCCACCGGCGCGATGAGGAGCACGTCCGGATGCTTGGCGATCAGCGCCTTCAGGATGGGCACCTGCTCGGCGGTGTTCCACGCCTTGGGGATCTGGAACAGCAGCTCGGCGCCCACTTCCCTGGCGGCGTCGTCGGCGCCGCGCTTCATGGTGAAGTAGAACGGGTCGACCACGCCGGGGAGCAGGGCGATGACGGGCTTCTTCGCGTCGGCCCAGGCGGACCCGAGCACGCTCGCCGACAGCGCGGCGACCACGGCCGCGCGCACGACCGATCGTCGTTGGTTCATGGGGCTTGTCTCCTTGGTTTTTCCGGACGATCGCCGACCTGTTGGCGATCGGCGCCAAGGGAGCGTATGCCTCGATTCTTGTTTAGTAAATGGGGTAAACAAGTTGCCGTGGGGTCATCGCCGCGCCTGGCGCGGCGGCGTCCGCGTCGCCCGCGGCGATGCCGCCGCCGTCGCGTCCTCAGCGCTCGCGCCCGTGGTTCAGGTGCACCGGCAGGGGACGCGTCAGCAGGTCCGCATAGAACGCGTAGAAGCGGTTCGTGTCGAACGCGAGCACGACCTTGGACGGTGTCAGCAGCGGGATCGACGGCGACGGGTTGGCGTCGTGGACGATGGACTTGCCGTAGCTGGCGTCGAACGTCGTGTTCATGTCGACCCACAGTTCGCGCGTGGCGGTGGCGAAGGTCGGGTCGACGAGGTAGGCCAGGGCGGTGGTGTCCCAGATGTAGAGCGGGTAGGGCGCCGGGGTCGAGCCGAAGAACGGGGCGTAGGCGTCGGCGAACAGCTTCGTGATCGCGGTGGCCGGCTGGTGGTTGGCGATCTGCTGGTAGACCGGCTTGGTCAGCGGCACGTTGTTGGTCAGGTCCAGCGGCACGATCACCTTGGGCACCGCGGCCCGCAGCACGATCTTCACGGCCTCCGGGTCGGCCCACCAGTTGAATTCGCCGGCGTCGTTGTACGCGTTGCCGGCCACGTAGATCTGGCCGGCCATCGTCACCACCTGCTTGATCAGCGGCACGATCGTCGGATCCTTGCGGATGGCCAGCGCCAGGTTGGTGGGCGGCGCGATCTCCAGGATCGATACCTGGTGGGGGTAGCGGTGGACCTGCTCGATGAGGAAGTCGACCGCGTGCTGGCGCTGCGGCCGCGTGTGCGTGGCGAAGCCGTCCGGCGGCGCGACGAGGTCGGCGGGCGAGGCCGGCGGCGGGCTGGAGAACGCGCCGACGTAGTCGATCGCCGGGCCGAACTTCGCGACCTCGTCCAGGTACGACGCGTAGTCGTGCAGCAGCCCGTACTTCGCGCCGACGTACACGCCGATCGAGCGCTCGATGCCCAGCCGCTCCACGGCCTTCAACGCGTCGGAGGTCTCCTGCTCGAGCCAGGCGTTGCCGGTGGCCACCGTGACACCCAGCAGGTCGAGCTTGCCTGCGGCGTCGAGCTGCGCGAGCATCGCCAGCGCCTGGCCGTCGTCGCTGATCGTGTTGAAGTCCGTGTCGAGGATCACCTTGGGCGGCGCCGGGTCGTGGCTGCGTTGGACGTCGGCGGCGCCGGCGGACGCAGCCGTGAAGGCCAGCGCGACGAGGGCGAACAGGCGAAGGTGTTGCTGCATGCGGGGCTCCATGTCGTGTGCGGCGAACGTGGGTGCCGCGTCCCGGGCGGCCATCATCGCGCGGGACGCCGCGGCGGTCGGACCTGAGTTCCCCTGAGTCGGTTGGCCAACCCCGCGATGCAGATACGGGTATATGTATTGTCGAGTTCAGCCGAACGTGAACACCCACGCCCGCGCGCCGGTGCGGTCGAGCTCGATCTCGAAGGTGTGGTCGGCGATGTCGCCGGCCTGCCGCACGAGCTGGTAGAGCCGCGCGTGCGTGACCTGGCCGCGGCCATGCTCGTCCACGTCGACGCCGTGATCGCGGCCCGGTGGGTGGCCGTCGATGGTGATGCGAAAGGGCACGGGCTGGCCGTCGCTGCCGGGTCCCAGCACCAGGTGCAGGTCGCGTGCGTGGAAGCGCAGCGCGATCGTGCCGCCAGGCGCCGTCGCCTCGACGTACTCGGCGTGCTGCACCCAGCCGCCGCCCAGCGTCCACGCATCGAGCCGCGGTGCCCGCCGGGCGTGCTGCTGCGCGCGTTCGGGGAGCACGTCGGGTGGCGTCGCGGCGTCGGCATGGCCATGGCCGAGATAGGTCTCGCCCGAGCGCACGTGCGCGAGATCCGGCGCCGCGCCGATGCCCGTCGCGTCGACCGCGGCCATCGGCGGCAGCGCCTTGTCCTGCCCGTGCGCTTCCGCGAGCAGCCGCCGGATGACGCGCTCGGAGTCGGCGTAGCCGCCTTCGCCGAGCACGTGGTGCCGCACGCGGCCCTGCGCGTCGATGAAGTACAGCGCCGGCCAGGCCTCGTTGCGGAAGGCGCGCCAGACCTTGAAGTCGTCGTCGATGGCCACGGGCCAGTCGATGTGCTGGTCGACCAGCGCCTGGCGCACGCGCTGCGGGTCGTGCTCGAACTCGAACTCCGGCGCATGCACGCCGATGACCACCAGGCCCTGGCTCGCATACGTGCGCGCCCACGCACGCACGGCCGGCAGCGTGCGCAGGCAGTTGATGCACGAGTACGTCCAGAAGTCGACCAGCACCACCTTGCCGCGCAACTGCTCCAGCGACAGCGGGGGCGAGCCGAGCCAGCCGGTGGCGCCGGCGAGGCTGGGCTTCAGCGGCTCCACGGGCAGCGGCGCGTCGGCGTCCGGCGCCGGGCGGGAGGCGCCGATGCCCGCGACCGCGGCGACGAGCGCCGCCACGAGGACCAGCCAGCGTGCGAACGAGGACATGGCGCGGCTCCCCGGATCAGCGCGACCGCGCGACGGCTCGAGGATCACGGCCGCCCCTTCAGGCGAGCGAGAGCTCGACATCGATGTTTCCGCGCGTCGCCTTCGAGTACGGGCACAGCTGGTGGGCGGCGTCGACGAGCGAGCGGGCGACGGCGACGTCGAGCCCGGGCAGGCTCACCTGGAGCCGCGCCGCGAGCTGGAAGCCGTCGCCGACCTGGCCGAGGTCGATCTCCGCCTCCACCGCCACGTCGGCCGGCAGCGCGACGCCGGCTGCGCGCGCGGCGCGGCCCATCGCGCCGATGAAGCAGGCCGACCAGCCGGCCGCGAACAGCTGCTCCGGATTCGTGCCCGGGCCGTTGCTGCCGGGCGGCGACAGGCGCAGGTCGAGCCGGCCGTCGCTGCTGCGGGCGCTGCCGTCGCGGCCGCCGACGGTGCGGGTCTTGCCGGTGTAGAGGACTTTGTCGAGCGAGGTCATGTCGTTTTTTGAAGTTGTAAATCGGATGCGATTGAATCGCATGCGAGTAATGTAGGAATGCCGATCATCGATGTCAAGCGTTGCGATTTAATCGGATGCGATTCAAATGGACTAGAATCGAGCCCCAAGGAACTCCGCACGTGACCACCCCCGCCAAGACACCCGAGATGCCCCGGCTGGGCGACTTCCTCTGCTTTGCCGTCTACAGCGCGAACCTGGCGTATGGCCGGGCCTACAAGCCCATCCTGGACGAGCTGGGGCTGACCTACACGCAATGGATCGCCATCGTCGCGCTGTGGGAGCACGACGAGCAGACGGTCAGCGGCCTCGGCGACAAGCTGTTCCTCGAGTCGAACACGCTCACGCCCATCCTCAAGAAGCTCGAGGCGCTCGGCTATGTCGAGCGGCGCCGCGACCCGCGCGACGAACGCCAGGTGATCGTGCGCCTGACCGACGCCGGCCGCGCGTTGCGCGAGCAGGGCGCGCAGCGCAGTCTCGTCCAGGCCACGGGCCTGGACGCCGGGCAGTTCGCGGCCGCGCGCCGGACGATGCACGAGGTGCGCGACAACCTGCTGCGGCACACGCGCCAGGACGGCGAATAGCGGCGGCCTCAGGTTCGGCCGGCGCGCGTCCCGGCGAGCGCCTCGCCCTCGCTCCAGCCATGGCGCCCGACCAGCGGGACGAAGGCGACGCCCCCCAGCGCCTGTTGCCGGAACTCCGATTCGCCGATGCGCACGAGCTTGAGCAACTGCTGCGTGCCGTGGTCGCCGGTGTCCAGCGGCATCAGCAGCCGCCCCCCGACGCGCAGTTGCGCCTTCAGCGGCGCAGGCACCTCGGGCCCGGCCGCGGCCACCAGGATCGCGTCGAACGGCGCGGCCTCCGGCCAGCCCAGCGTGCCGTCGCCGGTGCGCAGGTGGATGTTGCGGTAGCCGAGTGCGTCCAGCCGCGCGCGCGTGCCGTGCGTCAGCACCTCGCGGCGCTCGATGGCGTGAACGGTGGCGGCCACCTGCGCGAGCACGGCCGAGGCATAGCCCGAACCGGCGCCGACCTCCAGCACATGGTCGCGGGGGGCGATCTCGGCGGCCTCCACCATCCACGCCACCATGTACGGCTGGGAGATCGTCTGTTCAGCGGCGATCGGCAGCGGCCCGTCTTCGTAGGCGAACGGGGCGAGGCGATCGTCGACGAAGCGCTCGCGCGGCACCGTGCGCATCGCGCGCAGCACGTGCGCATCGCGGATGCCGCGCCCGATGAGCTGGTGCTCGACCATGCGGTCGCGTTCGGACTGGAAGGAGCGGTCCATGGCGTCTCCTGCGCGAGCAGCGAGCGAGGTGCGACTCCCGGCACGGCGCTCGATTCTGCGCGCCGGCGTGGCGGAATCGGCGGTTCCAGGTCTCCCGACACGGGGCATTTCTCAATCCCGGCCCCGGGCCGTCGATAAACCGCTGATGGTCGCCCCGCCCGCCGGGCCGGCGCCGCCTCCTCGATGAAGACCTTTTTCCGCCACCTGCGCATCGGACACCGCCTCGTGCTGTGCTTCTCGCTCATCCTGCTGCTGATGATCGGCGGAGCGTGGCTGGCCGTGTCGAGCTCGCGCCACGCGCGCGAGGGCCTGGTGCAGCTGGTGGCGCTGTCCAATGCCCGCCAGGCCGACATCCGCGCGATGCGTGCGCTGCTCGAGCGGCAGGACCGGTTGTCGCAGCGCCTGGGCCTGGTCAACGCGATCGAGGACGCCCAGGCGGACATGAAGACAATCCTCGAGGATATCGCGGCGTACCGCGTCGTCGAGAAGCGCTATGCCTCGAACGTCGATTCCGTGCTCGAGCGCTCCATGGTCGAACAGATCGAGACCTACGACCGCACGCTGGCCGCGGCCTTCGCGGAGGCGCAGGCCAGCGTGAAGGGCTACAACCCGGGCATGGCCGCGCGCATGCTCAACCGCGACGTGGCGCCCATCCACGCCGCGTGGCTGCACCTGCTCGACGACCTGGCCGAGCTGCAGAACCAGCGCGTGGCCGCCGAGATCCAGGTGCTCAGCGCGCACGCCAACCGCAACGACCTGTTGATCGGCGCCGTCGCCATGCTGGCGTCCCTGCTGGCCGCGTTCGCCGGCTGGCGCCTGACGCTGAGCATCACGCGGCCGCTCAGGCAGGCCGTGCTGTTCGCGTCGGCGGTGGGCAGCGGCCAGCTGGACGTGCCGCTGCCGCGCAGTTCCGGCGACGAGTGCGGGATGCTGCTGGTGGCCCTCCAGGCGATGGCCACGCAACTGCGCCAGGCCAACGCGCGCATGCAGCGCCTGGCCATCGAGGACGGCCTGACCGGCGCATACAACCGCCGCCACTTCGACGAGGTGCTGCACACTGAGCATGAGCGCGCCCGCCGCGCCGCGATGCGCCGCAACAGCGAGGGCGTGCAGGACGCCGCTGCCCACGTGGCGCTGCTGCTGATCGACGTCGACCACTTCAAGGCCTTCAACGACCAGTTCGGCCACCCCGCGGGCGACGCCTGCCTGCGCGCCGTCGTGGGCGCCGTGCGCGACGCTGGTCTGCGCCCGGGCGACTTCGTGGCCCGCTATGGCGGCGAGGAGTTCGTCGTCATCCTGCCGTCCTGCGACATCGCCGGCGCCGCCGTGGTGGCCGAGCGCGTGCGCCGGCAGGTCGAGACGCTGCACGCACGGCCGGACACGATGCTGCCCGGCCAGGTGTCGGTCAGCATCGGGCTGGCCGCGATGTGCGACGCGCGCGATTCGACCCCGGCGGACCTGCTGCGTGCGGCCGACCTCGCCCTGTACGACGCCAAGCATGGCGGCCGCAACCAGGTGCGCGAGCGGCCGCTGGATTGCTGCACGGCGGCCGACGCCGCGGCGATCTAGACATCATGGTCGCCCGCGGTTTCGCGGGCAGGCCTGCGAGATCGGGCCCGCCGGTGCTATTCGTCGCTGGGTTCGCGCAGCACGTCGAACAGGTGGCCCATGCGATGGGCCTTGGTGTCGAGGTACGCGCCGTTGCGCGGGTTGCGCCCGACCTGCAGCGGCACGCGTTCGGCGATGGTGATGCCGTGCGCCTGCAGGCTGTCGATCTTGGTGGGGTTGTTGGTCATGAGCCGCACCGACGTGGCGCCCAGCTCCGCCAGCATGGCGGCGGCGATGCCGTAGTCGCGCGCGTCGGCGGGCAGGCCCAGCAGGCGGTTGGCGTCCAGCGTGTCGGCCCCCTGTTCCTGCAGCGCGTAGGCGCGGATCTTGTTCAGCAGGCCGATGCCGCGGCCTTCCTGCCGCAGGTACAGCACGATGCCGCGCCCTTCCTTGGCGATGGCCTGCAGCGCGCCGCGCAACTGCGGGCCGCAGTCGCAGTGGCAACTGCCGAAGGCGTCGCCCGTCAGGCACTCCGAGTGCATGCGGGTGAGCACGGGCGGCGGCGAGGCGACGTCGCCCAGGCACAAGGCCACGTGTTCGAGTCCGGACGCGAGATCCTTGAACCCGTGCATCTGGAAGTCACCGTAGGCGGTGTTGAGCCGGCAGGAAGCGCGTTCGAGGGAGAAGGCCATGCGTGGATGTCGTTGAAGCCCGATTTTAAGTCGACCGCAATGCCCTTGCGCGACGCGGTCGAGTCGGCTCTCCAGACGGACTCCTGGAGTGATGCCGCTGGATGGACACATGAAGAAGCGCCGTCATCCTGTGCGCAGTCGCAGGATCCACGCTGGGGAACCATGCGGCCCGCAAAGGTGGATCCTGCGACTGCGCGCAGGATGACGGGCGGGGGGTTGGGCCGTCCGGCACCTGACCTCCTGCACGACGCGGGCCTGTGCGACAGTAGCAGCATCGTCCAATCCCGCCGCCGCGTCGCGTGACGCCGCCCGCCGCCATGTCCTACACCGACCTCATCGCCGACATCTTCGCGGCGTTCTCCACCGAAGGCAGCGCCTTCCCCCCGATGACCCTGCGCGGCGGCGACGCACTGGACGCCGACCAGCCCGCCCCGCCGTTCGACGTGCTGGTGGACGCCGTCTCCGACGAGTACCTGGAGGCCCACCCCTGGGGCAGCGGCTGGCTGGACGCCACCTCCTGGCGCCACTACCTGCCGTTCATGATGGAGTACGCGCTGCGCCACGTCGAGCGGCCCAGCGACGTCACCGACGCCCTGCTCACGTCCTTCCGCCCGCCCGACCGCAACCCGCCCCGCCTGGGGTCGCTGAACAAGGCGCAGGAGACGGTGGTCCTGCGCTTCCTCGACGTCCTGGCCCACACCGACGCCTCCGCCAGCCGCGACCTCGCGGCAATGGTGCTGTCCGAGTGGTGGACGCCCGGCGAGATTCCCAAGGATCTCGGCGACTGAGCACGTCGACGCAGGGTCCGGCGCCGGCCCGGTGTTCGACCGAATTCAGGGCCCCGTCGTCGCCAGCCGCGCCGCCGCGTCCTCGTCCCAGTCGCCGCCGAGCGCCTTGTACAGCGCCACCAGGTCCGTCGCCGCCGCGACGTTGCCCTGCAGCGCCTGCTGCTCCGCCTGGTGCACGCGGCGTTGCGCGTCCAGCACCTCGATCATCGAGACGAAGCCGCTGCGCTGGCGCGAGCGCATCAGCGCGTCGCTGCGGCGGGCGTCGGCGAGTGCCTTGGCGAGCGCCGCCGCGTGGCGCTGTTCGTCGGCATAGGCTTCCAGCGCGTTGTCGGCGTCGTGGTACGCGGACAGCACGGTGCCGCGCCACGCGAGCGCGGCCTCCTTCAGTTGCACGTCGGCGGTGCGGATCTGCGCCTTGAGCTTGCCGCCCTCGAAGACCGGGATCGACACCTGCGCCCCGCCGATCCAGAAGCGCGAGGCCCAGTCGGTCAGCGAGCTCGCGTGCACCGACTGCAGCCCGCCGGCGCCGCCCAGGGTGATGGACGGGAACAGCTGCGCCTTGGCCTGGCCCAGCTTCGCGGTGGCGGCGTGCAGGTCGGCCTCGGCCTTGAGCACGTCGGGTCGACGGCGCAGCAGGTCGCCGGGCAGGCCCACCGGCACCGCGGGCGGCAGCGCGACGTCGGCCGTCGGCGCCGGGCCCAGGCGCTGCGCGAGCGCGCCGGGCGGCAGCGCCAACAGCAGCGCGAGGCCGTTCATCGCCTGCGCGACCTGCTGGTCGATCGGCGGCAGCTGCGCCTCGGAGGACGACAGCTGCGCCTGCTGCAGCACCGCATCGGCGTTGGCCGCGAAGCCGTTGCGCGAGCGCGATTCGGTGAGCTCGAGCCGATGGCGCGCATCGGCGACGTCGGCCTCCACGATCGCGCGCTGCCGTTGCGCACCGCGCAGCTGCAGGTAGGTGCGCGCCACCTCCGCGGTCAGCGAGATCAAGGCGCTGCCGCGCGCCTGTTCGGCCGATTCGACACCGGCCCGGGCCGCCTCGACGCCGCGCCGCGCCTTGCCCCAGAGATCGAGCTCCCATGTCGCGTCGAAGCCGATCTGGAACAGGTCCGAGTAGGGCGACGGCGCGGGCGGCGCAGCGGTGCCCGCGCCGCCGGCTTGCTGCCCGCCGCCCGCGAGCCCGCTGAGGAAGCCGTTCCGGCTGGACCGCTGCCGCCCGCCCAGGCCCATGCCGCTGACCGACGGCCGGCCCTGCGCCGCCGCGGCGCCCAGCTGCGCGCGCGCCTCCTCGATGCGCAGGGCCGCGGCCTGCAGGTCGAGGTTCTGGCGCCGTGCCTCGTCGACCAGGCCGTCGAGCACGGGATCGCGGAACACGGACCACCAGCGCGCACCGTCGTACGGCGTCGCCAGCGGCTTGCTGGCAAGGTCGGCGGGCGCACTGGCCAGGCTGTCGTACGACGGGGGCGGTGTCGTCTGCGGCCGTTCGAAGTTCGGGCCCATCACGCAGCCGCCCAGCAGCGCCGCGCAGGCGAGGGCGCCCGCGCGCGAGGGCGTCCCGCGGGGACGGGCGGGCGCGCGGGGTCGGGCGAGGTCAGTGTCCATGGGCCTCTCCGGGCGCGGGCGTCTTCAGGAAGAACGCGATGGGCGTGACCACCAGCGCCATCACGCCGAACACGTAGAAGATGTCGAGGTAGCTGAGCACCTGCGCCTGCACGTTGACGAGCTGCTCGGCCGCGGCCTGCCCGTGCTGCAGCAGCTGGCGCCCGCGCTCGCCGATCGTCGACACCTGCTCCCCGAGTCGCGCGTGATGGAACTGGATGCGCCACGCCAGCTCGGTGGTGGCGGCGGCCACGCCGATCGAGCCGCCGAGGTTGCGCGACAGGTTGATGATGGCCGACGCCTCGTTGTTGCGGTCGGGCGGGATGCCGACATAGCCCGCGGTGGTCAGCGACACGAACAGGAACGGCAGGCACAGGCTCTGGTAGACGCGCGACATCGACAGGTCGTAGAAGCTGATCTGTCCGTTGAGGTCGGCCGTGTGGATCAGCGCGAGGCCGGTGGACACGAGCCCGAGGCCCACCAGCAGCCACGGCGGCAGCTTCGTGGCCGCGATGCCGGCGAACGGCATCATCACGGCCGCGGCCAGGCCGCCGAGCGCCAGCGTCTTGCCGGCCGCGAGCGCGTCGTACTGCAGCAGGTTCTGCGCGAACTGCGGGATCAGCTGCGTGGTGCTGAACAGCGTGATGCCCACCAGCAGCATCACCATGTTGGCCGCGCCGAACGAGCCCACCTTGAACAGCTTGACGTCGAACACTGGCTGCGGATGCTGCCATTCCCACAGCACCATGAAGATCGCCGAGCAGACGAACACGATGAAGAACGCGACGATCAGGTTCGAGGCGAAGCCGTCGTCCTCCTGGAAGCGGTCCAGCACCACCTGCAGGCAGCCGAACGTCGCTGCCACCAGCAGGAAGCCCAGCCAGTCGGGGATGAAGTCGCGGCGGAACTGCGCGGTGTCGTCCTTGACGGCCTGCGGCTCGTCGACGAGGAACCAGATCAGCGTCAGCGCCGCCGCGCCCACCGGCAGGTTGATCAGGAAGATCCAGTGCCACGAGAAGCTGTCCGTCAGCCAGCCGCCCAACAGCGGGCCGATGGCCGGCGCCACGATCACGGTCACGCCGTAGAACGCGAAGGCCTTGGCGCGCTGCTCGGGGGCGAAGGTGTCGGCGAAGATCGACTGCTCGGTCGGCGCCAGCCCGCCGCCGCCCAGGCCCTGCAGCACGCGAAAGAAGATCATCGTGCCGAGGTTGGGCGCCAGCGCGCACATGAACGAGCTCCCGGTGAACAGCGCCACGCAGCCCATGTAGAACTTCTTGCGCCCGATCAGCGTCGCCAGCCAGCCGCTCACCGGCAGGACGATCGCGTTGGAGATCAGGTAGCTCGTGAGGATCCAGGTGGCCTCGTCCTGGCTCGCGCCCAGGCCGCCCGCGATGTGCCTGAGCGAGACGTTGGCGATGGTCGTGTCCAGCACTTCCATGAAGGTGGCCAGCGACACCACCACCGCGATCAGCCACGGGTTGTGGCTGCCCGCCGCGGAGCGCGGCAACGACGCGGACGAGGCGGCGGCCACGCGCGTCGCCTCACTCGATCGACACCCGGGGCTTGACCGACATGCCGGGCCCCACGTGGTATCGCTGCAGCTCCTCCGGATGGTCGAACACGATCTTGACCGGCACGCGCTGCGTCACCTTGACGTAGTTGCCGGTGGCGTTCTCGGCAGGCAGGGCGCTGAAGTAGCTGCCCGCGGCGCGCTGGAAGCTCTGCACGTGGCCGGCGAACTTCACGCCCGGCACGGCGTCGATCTCGATCGACACCGCCTGGTTCACGCGCATCTTCCTGAGCTGCGTCTCCTTGTAGTTGGCCGTCACCCACAGGTTGTCGCTCACGATGGCCAGGATCGGCTGGCCGATGGCGATCACGTTGCCCACGTCCACGGCCCGTTTCGTGACGCGGCCGTCGGTGGGCGCGGCGACGTGCGCATGGCCGCGCTGGATGCCGGCCGCCTCCAGCTCGGCCTGCGCCGTGGCCACCTGCGCCTGCGCCACCGCCACGTTGGCCTGCGCGGCCTTGACCTGCGCCAGCGCCGTGCCTTCGGTCGCGCGCGCCGCGTCCACCTTGGCGCGGGCCGCGCGCGCCTGCGCCACGGCCTGGTCATGCTGCTGCCGCGAGACCGCATCCGGATCCACCCCCTTGAAGCGCGCGAGATCCTGCTGCGCGTTGGCCGATTCGGCCTCGGCCTGGCGCGCGGTGGCGGCGGCCTGCGCCGCGTTGGCTTTCTGTCCCTCCACCTGCGCCTGCGCGGTCTGCACCTGGCTCTGTGCCGTGAGCACGCCGGCCCGGGCCTGGGCGACCTTGGCGTCGATGTCGGCGGTGTCGATGTCCAGCAGCATGTCGCCGCGATGCACCACCTGGTTGTCATCGACGTACAGCCGCGTCACCCGCCCTGCGGCCTGCGCGGAGATCTGGCTCGCGTTGCCGTCGATGAAGGCATCGTCGGTGGTCTCGTGATGGCGCGAGTCGATCAGGAAGATCGTGCCGACCACGATGATCGTGATGACGACGACGATGGCCGCCAGCACTACGGCCGGCCGTTTCCACAAGGGCGGCTTGCCGTCGTCGTCCTTCTTCTTCTTGTCGTCCTGCGCGCCAGGCGTCTTCTTGTCGCCTTCGGCCTCGTGTCCGCCGTCTTTCGCGTCCTTGGCGTCGTCCGCGGGCTTGTCCTGCGCGTCCTTCTTCCGCGTCGCCTCGTGCACCTTGTCGGCCGCTTCGAAGCCGTCGCCGAAGCCGGTGCGGTAGCCGGACCGGAACGCGGACTGGCGGGCGCCTTCCTCGGCGTCCTCGGGGAGGATCTCGGCCATCGGCTGCCGTCTCAGGACAGGGGTTCGGACGGCGGTTGCGACTCAGCGGCGGGAAATTCGATGACGATCGGGTCGTCGGACGAGAAACGGATGCTGCGCAGCTCGGCGTCCTCGCTCCATTCGAGCAGCTGGCCGGGCAGGTCATCGCCGTCGTCGTCCGCGGCAGCCAGGCGCGCGCCGGGGAGGTCCGGCAGGTCGTCCAGCGAGAGGGACATCGACAGGGCGTCGTCGACGGCCGCCAGCGGGCCGTTCTGCAAGACTTTCCAGTGTTCGACAGGCGAGGTCATCGAGCGCTCCGTTGAGCCCGCGCGACGCCGCGCGGGCGGGCCGGAGCCCGCTTGCGACGACCGGGCCTCCGGAGACCCTGGGCGTCAGCAAGCGCCATGCCTTGCGGAGCGCGCGTCCTACTGTCGGCTCGACAGTTCGCGCTGGTCGCGCGCGAAATAGGCCGCCGTCGCGCCGTCGCGCGCGATGGCCTGGTCGGACTTCACCGTGAACAACCAGTGCGCGGGATCGCGCCACAAGGTCGTGCTCGCGGTGCTGGCGATGCCGTTGTCGACGTAGTTGAGCACCACCGTCTCCTTGACCGCCATGAACGTGCCGGCCGCCACGCTCACCGTCTCGTAGCCGATGACGCTGGCGGTGGCCTGGTAGGTGATCGGGGCCTGTCCCGCGCAGCTGATCGTGTACGCGCTCGTCCAGGTCTGGCCGATCGAGAAGCTCTCGGCGCGACGCGCAGCGAGTTCGGTCACACGGCCGGCGGTGGCGGTCGCCGCGCTGGTGGCCGGACCATAGATGCAGGTCACCTGCTGGCCGTCGACGTGGGTGTTGGTGTAGTCCACGACGTTGCCGTTGGGCGCCACGTCGTCGACCTGCGGCGTCGTGCGGAACGTGAGGCCGTCGTGGGTCTCGACGACGCCCGTCGGGTCATCGTAGGTCCACACCTCGCTGCCGTCCGCGTTCGCCTGCGTGACGCGCTGGCGCAGCTGCAGCGACACGCTGGTGCCCATGCTGTCGGTCAGCGTGCGGGTCCAGGTGTCGGTGGTGCCGAGCGTGGGCGCGACGTACGAGAAGGTCTGCGGCAGCGGTGGGGGCGCGGGTGGGGTGCTGTCGCCGTTGCCGCCGCACGCGGCCAAGCTGGCGCACGCCGCGAACAGCGCGGCGACGGTCGTCGTCTTCGTCATGTTCTCTCTCTCCCTGAAGGTCCGATTGTTGGGCTTCGCCGGGCAGTGAGCTGAACAGGAGCTGTCGGGCAGGCCGGGACCCTCCGCCGATGCGTGGAGATCAGCGCAGCGAGTCGGCGAGGCGCCGCAGCTCCCCGCGCGGGTCGTCGACGATGGGCTCGCCGTGCGACACGAGGATGCAGTGCAGGTCGGCGATCTCGCTCCAGGCCTGCAGCTGGTCCGCGAGCGCCTGGCCGTCCTTGACCATCGCCATGCGGCGCACGGCCGGGATGTTCGGCTCGTCGCCGGCGAAGCCCATCAGCTTGAGCATCCAGCCGCTGAACCCGTGCGGGTGGCGCAGGTTGGCGATCAGGTCGTTGACGATGAGCGTCGTGCCCCGGGCCCCGCGCACCGTCAGCGCCGCCTCGTGGCCGCGCGTGCCGGGCACGGTGATCCACTGCACGCCCGGATCCCCGAAGTCGGGTGCCGACGAATCGACCGGCACCACCTCCAGCACCTTGTCGCGCGCGCCGGCCGGCGTGGCGACGTCGAGATGGGGATAGCGCTGCAGCCAGATCTTCGCATCCATGCGGTGGTCGTCGCCCGGAACCACCAGCCAGGCCGGGCGGCCGAAGGCCTCGAGGCGGGCCATCTCGGGTTCGTCCAGCGCGATGGCGCTCCAGATCACCAGCCGGCCGTCGCGCAGGTGCACGACGCTCATGCGGCGCTCGAAGTCGCCCACGGGCATGTGGAGGGTGCCGGTGACCGTCCAGACCTTGTCGTCGACCGCGGTCAGTGCGCCGTGGGGCAGGACCTTCCAATGTTCGAGGATCGCGGGCATCGGAGGCTCCCGTTCAGCTGCAACCTCCACGAGGCGGCAAGCCACATGCCGCGTTCAGCTCTTCTTGAACGGATTCGTGGCGGGCGCCTCGGCGTGATGCGCGAAGCCGGTCAGCTGGCGCACGATGCGGTTGAACACGGGCTGGCGATGGCGCAGCCACACCTGCATCTCCTGCGGCTTCGCGCCCAGGCGCGCCTTGGGCTCGAGCGCCGTGCGGCCGAACGAGAGCGAGCGTGCGCCGAGCGCGATCGCGTCGGCGACACTGGCGTGCAGGAGCCGCAGGTACAGCGGCAGGCCGCGCGGATCGTCCTGCACGAAGCCGATGTGGTAGCCGAGCGCCTCGTCGGTGTCGGCCAGCGTCACGATGAAGCCCAGCAGCGCCTCGGGCGTGTCGTCCGGGCCGTCGAACAGGCCGGCGAAGCGCGCGCGTTCGCCGGCGGTGGCGGCCAGCTCGGCGAAGTAGTCGGCGTGCAGCGTGAACGGGCGCAGGGCGGCGTTGCGGTGCACGCCCAGCCAGAGCTCGTGCGTGCGCCGCGCGAGCGCGCCCGTGGGTATGTACGGGCGCACCGCCAGGCCGGCCTGCTCGATCGGCTGCAGGATCTGGTTCTTCACCGCGCTGCGGTACTTGGACGTCAGGCCCGCGAGGTAGTCGGCGTGCGTCTTCCACGCCGGATCGAGCGCCAGCACCATGTTGGGCTCGGTCTCGACGCCCTTGTAGCCGACGTCGGCCAGCCGCGCGACGCCGGCATTGGCGGCGAGCGGCATGTCCTTGATGAGCACGAATCCCGCTTGGCCGGCGAGCTTCTCGGCGCGGCGCACGCGGTACAGCACCTCGGCGACGGCGGGCCAGACGCTGTCGGGATCGACGTCGGGCGCCACGGCCACCGCGTGCTGGCCGTAGGTCAGCAGGTTGCCGCACACCAGCACGCGCTCGCGCAGGCGCGTCGCGAACGCCCGGCGCGCGGGCAGCGACAGCTTGTCGACGAGGCGGCGCAGCGGATTCAGCTCGTCGTCCTCGCCGCCCGTGGCGGGCAGCGGGCGCAGCCGCGTGCCGTCGACCTCGGCCCACTGCAGCACGACGGCGGCCACGGGGCCTTGCGCATCGGACACGAGCGCGTAGCGCGGCTCGATGACCGACGGCGGCACGCGTTCGAGCATGGCGAGGTAGTCGCGGCTGAAGAACCAGGATTCGCCGGCGACGACCTCGTCCCAGGCGGCGGGGTCGAGCTGGCGCAGGGTGTCGGCGATCGCGAGGCGAAAGCCCGACGGCTGGCGCAGCGTGCGCCGGGCTTCGCGACGGCGGGCGAGGTGGGCACGCGCGCGGCGGCCGGCGAGGTGCAGGGACATCGGGACTCCAGCGGTTGCGCGGCGGAGGGACGCCGCGGGTCGACGGCGATTCTGTCGCCGCCACCGTCGAGCAGGCCACCGCCTGGCCGGGTAGCGCGATTCGATACCGCGCGGGGCGGCCGGCGCGACGTCAGCGCGCGAGGCCGTGCATCAGCAGCCCGACGCACTGCCCGGCCATGTGCTCGACGAAGGCGTCGTCGATGGTCGGCACGGGGATGCGCCGGCCCACCAGCAGCATCGCCAGGCCGTGCACCAGCGACCACGCGGTGAGCGTCATCTCGCCCAGGGGCGCCGGCTGCATCGCGCCGGCCGCCTGGCCGGCCGCGACCACGTCGGCGAGCGTGCGGGCGAGCTCCTCGCTGGCCTGCTGCAGCGACGGGTGGGCCGACCAGTCGGGGATGGCCTGGCTGAACATCAGCTGCAGCACGTGCGGGCGTTGCACGCCGAAGCGCACGTAGGCGCGGCCGCAGGCCATCAGCTGGGGCACGGGGCCGCCCGGCGTCTGCGCGATGGTGCGGCGGTTGATGTCGGCCAGCTGGCGAAAGCCGTCCTCGGCGATCGCGGCGAGCAGGGCCTGCTTGTCGGCGTAGTGTCGATAGGCCGCGGTGTGGCTGACGCCGGCCGCCTGCGCGATCTCGCGCAGGCTCACGGCCTCCACGCCGCGCTCGGCGATCAGCGCGGAGGCGGCGTCGCGCAGCGCGTTCTTCAGGTCGCCGTGGTGGTAGGCGCGGGCGGGCGGCTTGGGCCGGGTCGATGCCATGGTGGGCGGCATGGATGTTGACAGTGGGTACATTGTCTCATAGCATCAATGTACCCACTGTAAACATTTACCGCCATGGCCACCGATCTCCTGCTCGCCTGCCTGCACCACCTCGTCGTCTTCTCGCTGGTGACGATACCCGCCGTCGAACTGGCGCTGATGCGCGGCCAGGTCGGCGCCCCGCGCATCGCCCACCTCGCCAGGCTGGACGCCGCCTACGGCCTCCTGGCGATGGCCATCCTGGTGATCGGCTTCAGCCGCGTGTTCTGGGGCGCGAAAGGGTCGGCGTTCTACCTGCACAACCCGGTGTTCTGGGCCAAGCTGGGTTGCTTCGCCCTGGCCGGGCTCGCGTCCGCGGTACCGACGGTGCGCATCCTGCGCTGGAAGAAGGCCGTCGCGCGCGAGCCCGGCTTCACGGTCGCGGAGGCGGGCGTCGCCGGCACGCGGCGCTGGCTCATGGTCGAACTGGCGTTGTTCGTGCCGATCCCGCTGCTGGCCGCCGCCATGGCCCGCGCGGTCGGTCTGGGGTGAAAATGCGCGCATGACGACCCTTTACGGCATCCCCAACTGCGACACCGTCAAGCGCGCCCGCGACTGGCTCGCCACGCGCGGCGTCGCCCACGAATTCCACGACTTCAAGAAGGCCGGCGTGCCCACCGACCGGCTGCAGGCCTGGGTGGACGCGGCCGGCTGGGAGCGCGTGCTCAATCGCAAGGGCACCACCTGGCGCAAGCTCGATCCCGCCCAGCAGGCCTCGGTGGTGGACGCGACGTCCGCGCAGGCGCTCATGCGCGCGCGTGCCAGCGTCATCAAGCGCCCCGTGGTGGAGTGGGCGGACGGGCGCATCACCATCGGCTTCGACGAGTCCGACTGGGCGGCGCGCGTGTGACGGGCTTCGCGCCCGCCACATGCAAGGAGCGACCATGCAACGAACATCGGTCCCCGTCCATTCGCAAAACCAGCTGTCCCCGCGCGGTCGCTGGTGAGCCGCGGCAACGGCCGGATGCTCGGTCGGTGTCAGGTCTTGAATCGTGCACTTTCGAGCGCTGCGCCTGGCAAAGCCCCGGATAGGGCGGTGTCAGGTCTTGAATCGTGCACTCACGGGCGATGTCCAGAGTGCACGATTCAAGACCTG
>JBJMWE010000019.1:0-5851 GCA_045810285.1 Vitreoscilla sp.
GTTCGGCGGCGGCATCCAGTCGCGCGAAATCCACGACATGACGAACTTTCGTGACGGCAAGGTGACCTTCCGGGTCAAGATCCCGGCCAACGTGGCCTTCAAGGTCGGCGTCGGCGACACCTACACCAACCAGAACTGGGTGAGCTTCCCGGCCAACGCGCCCACCTACGGCCTGGTGCGCAACGGTGACTGGGCCCAGGCGACGATTCCTGTCGCGGACCTGGCCGGTCCCAAGGTCGCGCTGCAGTCCCTGCACGACATCTTCATGATCGCGAACGACTCGCCGGTGCCGGGCGCCACGTTCCAGTTTGCGATCGACGACATCGTGTGGGATTCGGGCACGACCACGCCGCCGCCGCCTCCGCCTCCGCCCGCCGGGCCGACGTCCGCCACGCAGACCTCGGCCACCACGCTGCAATTCAACACGACGACCGGCAGCTGGGCCGACGTGCACTACACCGTCAACAACGGCGGCCAGATGAACGTGCGCATGACGCTCAGCGGCACCACCAACACGTACCAGGTCAGCGGCCTGAAGACCAGTGATGTCGTCAAGTACAACTTCACGTACTGGGACACCACGAAGAACTACGCCGTCGACACCGCGCTGCAAAGCTACACGATGAAGTAGTCGCCGCCGGCGCGGCGTGCCGTCCGCGCCGCGAGCGATGTATCCAGGCCCGCCTCGAGCGGGCCTTTCGCTGGGCTCGCGAACCTGCGGCCGCTCGCCAGGAGTGCTTGGTCCCGAAGGACCGGCGACGGGCCGGAAGGCGGCCTCGCGTCGCCGCGCTTCAGGCGCTCACGCGCTGGCGCATCGCCTCGAAGTCGCCCACCGGGCGGACCTCGATGGAGCCGTAGGCCGTCCACGGCAGCTCGTGGGCCATGCGCACGGCTTCCTCCATGGAATCGGCCTCGATGAGGTTGAAGCCGGCCAGCATCTCCTTGGTCTCGGCGAACGGGCCATCGAGCACCGCGGCGCGGCCGTTGCGCACGCGCACCGTGCGGGCCGCGGCAACGGGCTCCAGTTGCTGGCACATCAGCAGCTTGCCCTGGGCTTTCTGGTCGTCGGAATGACGGATGCAGTCGCGCATCTTCACGTTGAACTCCGCCTCGGGCAGCTTGTCCAGCAGCTCGGGGTCGGTGTATACAAGCAGCATGTATTGCATGGCGGCAGGGCCTGGTCGGCCGGAGGTGATGGGGCGATTCTGCCTGCCGCCGCGAAACTTTTCCAATCCCCGCGCGCGGGCTGTCGAAAATGGCCGGCGCCGTTCGTCGTGTGTTCAAGCGGCGGTCGTTCCGGCCGCTCTGCCAACCGACAACAGGAGAAAACGACATGCGAGTGATGGTCATCGTCAAGGCCAACGAGAGTTCCGAAGCCGGCGTGATGCCGCCCGCCGAGCTGTTCGAGGCCATGGGCAAGTACAACGAGGCGCTGGTCCAGGCCGGCATCATGCTGGCGGGCGACGGCCTGCAGCCGTCGTCCAAGGGCGTCCGCGTGCACTTCTCGGGCACCAGCCGCAGCGTCACCGACGGCCCGTTCGCCGAGACCAGGGAGCTCATCGCGGGCTTCTGGCTGTGGCAGGTGCGCTCGATGGAAGAAGCCATCGAATGGGTGCGCCGCTGCCCGAATCCGCATGTCGGCGACAGCGACATCGAGATCCGCCCGATCTTTTCCGCGGAGGACTTCGCGGCGTTGCTGCCGCCGGAGGTCGCCAGCAAGGTCAAGGAACAGGACGCCAACCTGCGCGACCAGCTCGCGGCCAAGGCGTGATGCGAGCGTGCCTGCCACCCGGAGACCGCTGCCATGGCGCGTGACGTCCACCGCACCATCGATGCAGTCTGGCGCCTCGAATCGGGGCGCATCATCGGCGCGCTGGCGCGCCGGGTGCGCGATGTCGGCCTGGCCGAGGAACTGGCGCAGGACGCCCTCGTCGCCGCGCTGGAGCACTGGCCGACCGACGGCGTGCCCGACAACCCGGGAGCCTGGCTGATGGCCACCGCCAAGAACCGCGCGCTCGACCGGCTGCGCCAGTTCACGCTGCACCACCAGAAGCAGCAGGAGCTGGGCGCCGACGCGGACGCCCGCGGCGACCACGTGGTGCCCGACTTCAGCGATTCGCTCGACGACGCCGACGACATCGGCGACGACCTGCTGCGCCTGGTCTTCACCGCCTGCCACCCGGTGCTGTCGCGCGAGGCGCAGGTGGCGCTGACGCTCAAGCTGCTGGCCGGCATGAGCACCGCCGAGATCGCGCGCGCCTTCCTGCAGCCCGAGCCCACCATCGCGCAGCGCATCGTGCGCGCCAAGCGCACGCTGGGCGACGCCAACGTGCCGTTCGAGGTGCCGCGCGGAGACGCGCTGCAGGAGCGGCTCGCCGCGGTGCTGGAGGTCGTCTACCTCATCTTCAACGAGGGCTATTCGGCCACGGCCGGCGACGACTGGACGCGCCCCGCGCTGGTCGAGGAAGGCCTGCGACTCGCGCGCATCCTGTCCCAGCTGGCGCCGGCCACCGCGGAAGTACAGGGCCTGGCCGCGCTGATGGAGATCCAGGCCTCGCGCATGCGTGCCCGGCTCGACGCGCAGGGCAAGCCCATCCTGCTGATGGCCCAGGACCGCAGCCGCTGGGACCAGCTCCTGATCGGCCGCGGCCTGGCCGCACTCGCCCGCGCGGACGCGCTCGGCGGCGAGCCCGGCCCCTACCAGCTGCAGGCGGCCATCGCGGCCTGCCACGCGCGCGCCCGCACGCCCGACGCCACCGACTGGCAGCGCATCGTCGCGCTGTACGGCGAGCTGATGGACTGCGCGCCGTCGCCAGTGGTCGAACTGAACCGCGCCGTCGCCGTGAGCATGGCCTCGGGGCCCGCCGCGGCGCTGCTGCTGGTCGACGGGCTCGTCACCGACGGCCACCTGGCGCGCTACCACCTGCTGCACGCCGCCCGCGGCGACCTGCTGGCGCGGCTGGCGCGCCACGACGAGGCGCGCGTCGAGTTCGAGCGCGCCGCGGCGATGACGGCCAACGAGCGCGAGAAGGCGCTGCTGCTGGAGCGGGCGCGGGAGGCGAGCCGGCAGTAGGCGCAGGGGCAGGGAGCCGCCGTCGTCCCGCCGCGACACCGCGATGACCAGCGCCGCATCGGCCCGGAGGCCGTGCGGCGTCGTCGTCGGAAGCAACGCGGAGGCGCGCCGGGCCCGCGCGTCACGCGCGAGCGCCCGGGATTCAGCCCTGCGGCCCGCAACCGTCCATCGGGGGCGCCGACTTCAGGTTCTCGCGGATCTGGTCCATCGTCAGCTCCTTGACCTGCGTGGCCATCGACCACATGTGGCCGAACGGATCGGCCACCAGGCCGTAGCGCGCGCCCCAGAACATCTCGGTCACCGGCATGCGCGCGGTGGCGCCGGCGCGGGTGGCCCGGGCGAAGGCGGCGTCGGCATCGGTGACCGACAGGTGGATCGTGACGGCCGTGCCGCCCAGCGAGGTGGGGCCGAGGGCGTGCATGTCGGGGAACTCGTCCACCAGCATCAGCGCGGAATCGCCGATGCGCAGCATCGCGTGCATCAGCTTGCCGCCCGGGCCGGCGAGGCGGTCCACCTCGGTGGCGCCGAACGCTTCCTTGTAGAACTCGATGGCGGCCGCGGCGTCCTTGCAGACGAGGTGCGGCGTGATCGTGTGCAGGCCGTGCGGGATCGGATGGACGGTCGAGGTCATGGCGGGTCTCCTTGGGTTGAGGGGCAAAGCCGGACCGGTCCGGCCGGCTTCATGTCCACGACGCGCGGCGGCCGCCCGTTTCGACATCGCGCTGAACAGTCGACGCACGACGTGGTGGCGCGGCGCCAAGTTCACGGACAATCCGCGCCATGGAAAACTGGTTTTCGCCCGAACTCGACGCCCTCATCCGCGAGGCGGAGCAGCCCCACGCCTACGTCGCCCTGCTGCTGATCGTGGCGGCGCTGCCCATCGCCTGGGGCCTCCCGCGGCTGCTGCGCGGCCCCGTGCCGCGCCACGGCTCGATCATCTTCGGCGGCCGCATCTTCGACGGCGTGCTGTTCCCGGCGCTGTGGCTGGGCCTGGTGTGGATCGCGCGCCTGTTCTGCGTCCGGCAGCACCTGCCGCTGGCCTTCTTCAAGGTCGCCGTGCCGATCCTGCTGTCGCTGCTGGTCATCCGGCTGACGGTGCGCGTCATGCGCGTCGCGTTCCCCAAGTCGGGCATCGTGCGCGTGGTGGAGAAGACGGTCTCCTGGGCCGCCTGGCTGGGCGTCGTGCTGTGGATCACCGGCGTGCTGCCGTCGTTCGTCGACGCCCTGGACGAAGTCCACTGGAAGATGGGCGCGAGCAACGTCAGCCTGGCCACGATCCTCGAGGGGGTGATCGTCGCCGGCGTCGTGCTGATGGTGACGCTGTGGGTGTCGTCGGCCATCGAGGCGAGGATGCTCAAGGGGGCGACGGGCCAGCGCCTGTCCTGGCGCAAGGCCGCGGCCAACGTCGTGCGCGCGGCGCTCGTCTTCGTCGGCCTGCTGCTGGCGCTGTCGGCGGTGGGCATCGACCTGACGGCGCTGTCGGTGCTGGGCGGCGCGATCGGCGTGGGCCTCGGCCTGGGCCTGCAGAAGCTGGCGGCCAACTACGTGAGCGGCTTCGTGATGCTGGCCGAAGGCGCGCTGCGCATCGGCGACACCGTCAAGGTGGACGGTTTCGAGGGCCGCATCTCCGACATCACCACGCGCTACACGGTACTGCGCGCCCTCAACGGCCGCGAGGCCATCGTGCCCAACGAGATGATGGTGACGCAGCGCGTGGAGAGCTCCACGCTGGCGGACCCGAAGATGGCGCTCAACACGGTGGTGCAGGTGGGCTACGACACCGACCTCGACGCGCTGGCGCCGCAAGTGCTCGCGATCCTGCCGGACGTCGCGCGCGTGATCGCCGACCCGGCACCGTCGGTGCAACTGAGCGCCTTCGCCTCCGACGGCCTGGAGCTGACGATCTCCTTCTGGATCGCCGATCCCGAGAACGGCACGGGCAGCGTGAAGTCCGACGTGAACCTGGCATTGCTGCGGCTGTTCAACCGGCTCGGTGTCGAGATTCCGTTCCCGCAGCGCGTGGTGCGCACCGTGGCCGTGTCGGGCGGTGCCGATGCGCAGGGCGTGGTGCCGGGCGCGCAGTCGTCGCCGACGCTGACGACGTCCTCGGCGCCGGCGGCGAGTGCGTCGGAATTGCGGGATGCGCCGCCGTCGCAAGGGCAGGGGCCGGGGGTGCTCGAGCCGGGGGGCTGAGGGATTGGCTGTTGGCTGTTCTTGTCTTGACGGGGTGGCTGGACGGTCTGCCAATGTGTTCGTGCGTTGGTGCTTGGGTGCTTGGGTGCTTGAGTGTCTGGGTGCCTCTGTGCGAGGGCACGACTCACCGGGGGACTCTTCTCCGCTCATGTCCCCCGCCGGCCTTCGGCGCGGCTCCTCCTTTACTTCGCTACGAAGAGTCCCCCGCCTCGCCGTGCCGTGCATGGCATGCCGGCACTCAACATTCGCGAGGGGACCGCGTCAGATTTTTTTGAGAGGGGTTCTGGCATCGACGGGCCATCGAGGCCGCGTCGATGCCCGCGGCCATCGCGTTGGCCGGGCGCCGGGCTTGACGCGAACGGCGGGCCACCTTGCCGGCGATTTTTGTCGTGACGAACGAGGGCTTGGCGCCTGTGGCGGCTGCGCTTGAACATGCATCAGCCAGCCGGCCCGGGGGACGGGGCGCCGCAACCCAGCCAATGCGCGCGCTCTCTTCCCACCGAAGTGCGGCCGCCCCTTCGTCCATCACGACAAGGAGCGCCGGCCCCGTAGCCCGCAGTTCGCGTCAAGCCCGGCGCCCGGCCA